>JANXTB010000266.1 GCA_025356415.1 Hyphomicrobiales bacterium | reverse complement strand
TACACGACGGCGGACGCCGTCGTGCTGCATTCAAAAGATATCTGCATCGGCTGCGGCTATTGTTTCTACGCGTGTCCGTTCGGCGCGCCGCAATATCCCAAGGTCGGGAATTTCGGATCGCGCGGCAAGATGGACAAGTGCACTTATTGCACTGGCGGCCCTGAAGCCGATTTGTCGCTCGCCGAATATGAGAAATATGGATCGAACCGTCTGGCTGAGGGCAAGCTGCCGCTCTGCGCCGAGATGTGCTCAACCAAGTCGCTGCTCGCTGGCGACAGCGACATGATCGCGACAATCTACAAGGAGCGCGTGACGAAGCGCGGTTACGGCTCGGGCGCTTGGGGCTGGCGCACGGCCTACCGCGAGACGATCAACGTCTGATCGTCATTGCGAGCGAAGATGGATCGCCATATCGCTTCGCTCCTCGCAATGACGAGGAATATAATGGGAGAAGCTGGAATGAAATGCCTTCGCCTGATCTCGCTTCTCCTCTTCGTCGCCCTGGCGCCTCCCACCTTTGCGCAAGGGACGACTCCCAATCGCGACAGCGCGCCAAATCCCACCGCGCAATCGGTGAATGAAGAGGCGCTGTTCAAGCAGGAGAGCAAGATCGGCGGGCGCATCACGATCCCTGATGATCGCGCGCACATGCTCATCCAGCCGCAAGGCCGCGAATGGCGCCAGTTTCATGAAGTCTGGCTGCCATGGATCGCCGGCGCGTCCATCATCCTGATGCTGATCGCGCTCATCGGCTTCTACATGCTCGTCGGCCCGACGCGCTCCAATTACCAGCCGACGGGACAGCGCATCGTGCGCTTTCGCGGCGTCGAGCGCTTCACGCACTGGATGACGGCGGTGTCGTTCATCATCCTTGGCCTGACGGGATTGAATTACTTTTTCGGCAAGCGGCTCATCATGCCGCTCATAGGCCCCGCAGCGTTTGGCGACTTCACCCAATATGCAAAATACTCCCATAATTTCTTCGCCTGGCCGTTCACGCTTGGCGTGCTGTTGATGGTGGTCTTCTGGGTGCGCGACAATCTTCCGCGTCGCGGCGACTGGGAGTGGATCAAATCCGGCGGCGGCATCATCGGCGATCGTCATGTGCATGCGGGTCGCTTCAACGCCGGCCAGAAGCTGATGTTCTGGAGCGTCGTCATCGGCGGAACGCTGATGTTCGCCTCCGGACTGATCCTGCTGTTCCCGCTGAAATGGGTCGACGTGAACGGCATGCAACTCACCAATGTCGTGCACGGCTTGATCGGCTCGCTCTTCGTCGCCGGCATTCTGGCTCACATCTACATCGGCACGATCGGCATGGAGGGCGCCTTCGAGGCGATGGGCGAGGGAACGGTCGATCTCGGCTGGGCCCGCCAGCATCACGACCTCTGGGCGGAAGAAGTGGTGGGCACGGCGCGCCGCGAAGACTTGCCGCCGCCGCCCGCCGCCGTCCGCCAGCGCATTTGAGGAGAAACGCCATGCGACTTCCGCTCTCACTGCTGGCCGCAGCGCTGTTGTCCTCGACAGCGCTCGCGCAGCAACCATCGCAACGCGCGGACCTTTGCGCAGAATTGTCCGACTACGTCACCAAGCAGCAGGCGCCAAAACCCGCCGACTCCGGGCCGCCCGCGGCGCAGGCGACGGCCGTGCAAGCTCCAGCCAAGGATGGAGAGCGTTCGCAGCCCGGAGGCTCAGACGCCCCGCAGCAGACATCCGGCATGAGCGGCCCGGTGGCTCATGGCGGAACAGGCGCGCCGGGACCGCAGGGGCAAGCGCAGGAAGGCGCCCCCTCGGGTCAGCAAAATCCGCAGGCCAGTGGCGGTTCGCAAGCCGCCAACCGCCCGCCGCAAGGACAACCCGCAGGCCAGCAGCAGGCGGCGGCCAATCCACCCGCCGCCGCGCAAGCCCCGCAAGCGCCGCCGCCCAAGCCGGAAGCGCTTGAGGCCGCGCACGCCGCCATCGACCAGAAGGATGTGCTTGCCTGCCGCGACGTGACGCAGAAAATGCGCCGCGCGGGCGTCAATCTGCCGGCGCCATTGATGGCGCTTGCCGCCGTCGATCCGAAACTCCTGAAACCGGAAAGTGGGGCCGGCGCACAAGGCGCCAGCCCCTGAGGCCTTAGCCGCGAATGAGCGGCAGGACTTCCACCGCGCCGCGCCACGTCATGTCGAAGGCGACATAAACGATGATGGCGAGGCCGACATAGGCCACCCAGCGGTGCCTCTGCAGGAGGCGCGCAATGAAGGACGCCGCGAGACCCATCAGGCCGATCGACAGCACGAGGCCGAAGATCAGGATGTAGGGGTAATCGCGTGCCGCGCCCGCGACCGCGAGCACGTTGTCGAGAGACATGGAGACGTCAGCGACGACGATCTGCCACGCAGCCTGCGCGAAGCTCTTGTTCGGCGCCGCAGTGGCGCCATTGGCTTCGATGGCGTCGAGATCATGCTCGCCATGTCCGGCGCGCAGTTCCACCCACATCTTCCAGGCGACCCAGATCAGCAGCAGGCCGCCGGCCAGCAGCAGGCCCTGGATCTGCAGCAATTGCGTGGTCAGGCCGGCGAAGATGATGCGCAGGACAGTCGCCGCGCCAATGCCGATCAGGATGGCCTTCGCGCGCTGCTCCTTGGGCAGGCCCGCGGCGGCGAGGCCGATGACGATGGCGTTGTCGCCCGCCAGCACCAGGTCGATCATCATGACTTGGAAAAGGGCTGTTAGGGCGTCGAGTGTAAAATAGGCGCTCATAAGGGATCCACTTCGTTGAACGTGAAGCAGCCCGAACAGCATATCGTCCAAATACCCGGAAAAACCGGGCGCATATTCGGAAAATCGACAGTCCGGGCCACATTGCGTCCAGTCCGACATCGCGGCTTTAAAGCCGCCAGAGGGGCCCGGTCTGGTGATTCAGACTTTAATCGGCTTCGATTTCGGCGCCAAGGCTCGCCCGTGGGCCTGACGGCATTGTGAACTGCGACAAAAAGCCATTTATCCATTGAACTTTAGCGAAGTTTTAGCAGGCAGTGACTAAAAGTATGGGTCAATGAGGCAGCTTTGCGGGCAGGGCGCATGACGCCGGTGTTACCTTCCAGACTAGGTCCGGCCCTTTCGAGCCGGCGCCGCGATGAGCGCGAGCGCCGTCATATGCGCGTGAACGTCAGCCTGAAGGGCCGGGGACTGCTGGCCGATGGGGTCGAATTCGAACTCCAGACGCTCGATGTCTCCGCGGGCGGCATGTGCCTGCTGGCCGCGGTGCGTCCGAGGCTTGGGGAAAAGATCGTCGTCTATCTTGAAATGATCGGCGGGCTTGAAGGCGAGGTCGTGCGTGTGACTCCCGAGGGTTTCGGCATGTCGTTTCGCGCAAGCCTGCGAAAGCGCGAGCAGATTGCGGACCAACTCACCTGGCTGATCAACCGCGAATATCTGGGCGAAGATGGGCAGCGCCGCGCAGACCGCATCCAGCCGCGCCGGTCCGATTACACAATGCCCCGCGACGAAGGCGAGATCGGCGTGAAGCTCATCGATATTTCGCGCAGCGGCGCCGCGGTGCTTTGCGCACGCCAGCCCGCAGCCGGAACGTGGGTGACGATCGGGCGCACGCGCGCGCGCATCGTCCGTCACATACCCGGCGGGTTCGCCGTGGAATTCGCGCGCATCATCCCGGTGGAATTGTTCGACGCGGACATCGTCCTCTGAGCTAGAAATAGCCCAAGCGGCCGGCGATCACGCCGACCAGGGTCGCCACTGAAAGCGGCACGAGCGGGTTGCGCCGCGTCAGCGCGACAAACAGCGCGACGCCTGCCGTCAGCACATATCCGAGCCACGCGTCGATTGCCGCCTGCGCCGTCACCAGCGCCGATGCGCAGATCAGCCCGACGACAAGCGGTGGAAACGCGCGCTTGGTCAGGCCGTACCAGCGGGCGTGCGAGATGCGGTTTTCCGCGCGACCGGCGATCAGCGACAAAGCGCTCGTCGGCACGACAGTGGCCAGCGTCGCCACCGCGAGTCCGGCCCAACCGGCGATGCGCCAGCCGAGCATGGTCATCATCAGAATGTTCGGCCCCGGCGCGATCTGCGAAAGCGCGAAGGCAGTGGCGAAGGCCTCGTTGCCGAGCCATCCATGAACCTCGACGACCTGCCGGTGTACCTCCGGGATCATTGCCGAAATGCCGCCGACAGAAAAGATCGCGGTGGTGAAGAAGGTCATTCCCATGGCGACGAGAAGATCGGTCCTCATCGCTGGTCCCGCCAGAAATTCACCGCCACCGAGATCGGCCCGAGCACGAGCAGCGTGCCGACCAGCGGCAGGCGAAGGATGCCGATGGAGACGAAGGACAGGAAGGCGAAGAGCAGCGCCCAGCGCGTGTTGATGACCGTCTTGCCGATCTTGTAGGCGGTGCCGAACATCAGCCCGACAGCGCCTGCCGCCGCCGCCTTGGTGGCCGCGATCACGTCCGGGTTTGCGGCGAATTGATCATAGACGGTCGCCAGCCCGACGAGGATGACTATGGGCATAAAGATCAGCCCGGCGAGCGACACGACGGCGCCCTGAAAACCCTGAAAGCGGTCGCCGACGATCGTCGCCATATTGACGAGATTGGCGCCCGGCAGAACTTGGCCCAGTCCCAGCACGGAGGCGTATTGCTGGTCATCGAGCCAGCGCCGGCGCTCGACGATGACGTGGTGCATCGCCGCCGCAATGCCGCCGAAGCCGATCATTCCCACGAGGAAGAACCCCGCGAACAGATCGAACCGCGTGACGTGAGGCCGTTCAGTGGCCTGCGTTGCGTCTGGCGGCGGTGCGGCGCTGATCTCCATGCGGTCAGCCGGTCCGCGCGAAGCGCCGGTCGGCGGTCAGCGGCGGCAGGATGGATTGCGCGTCGCGGATCATGCGCAAGCGCCGTGGCATTTCGCGCATGAAGCGCTCGACCGTCTCGCGCAGGGCGGCGTCGTCGGGCTTGGCGCGCGACATCAGCGGACCGGCGTCGATCATGAAACGCTCGGCCAATTTCAGGAGGTCCAGCAGACGCCTGAAATCTGCCGGCTCGCTGGCCGTGCGCATGCCATCGGCGATCTTGGGCACGAGGCGGTCGAGCCCGCTGGCTTTTTCCGCAATCTGACTCAATTCAACTTGGTCCACGCTGCATCCACTCCGCCAGTCCACGCCGTCACGAATCGAGTTCCGAACATGCCACAGGACGTCGGCTTGCGGCGGATTTTTTGCGTGGCGGAGGGGCGTGCGCGCGGGCCTCAATGGCCCGCGAACACCAGCAACTTGACCGGCAGCATGAGCGTCTGGATGCGCAGGATTGCGGCATGCACAACGCCCAAGGCGTCGACGCCGTGCAGATACAGCTTGCGCAACGTGCTCGTGTCGGGCGCCGTGATGGCGTCGTGATTGTTGGAATAAACGTTTGCGACGCAGCTCGATCCCGGCATCACGCCGTCGAGGCCGTCCGGATAGAGCGGCTGCAGGAACACGAGAATGCTGCCCGGTCCGCGCGACTGGTTCGCGTCCACAAGCACCTCGCTGTTGCGAAACTGCCCGGCGGCGATCACGTCCTGCACGCGCGACACAAACAGCGGTATCACGGTCAGCGGATGCGAGATGCAGGTCGCCTCGGCATACATGCCGAGCTTGATGATTTTCGCCTCGATTTGTCCAAACCCGGCCTGCAGCGAGCGCGGCCCCTCGTTGGCAGGGATCAACACGCCCGCGGGCCGGAACGGCGTCACCAGATCGCCAACCTGCAGCACGAATTGCTCGAGCGTGCCCTTTACGCCGGCATAGATGACGGTCTTGTCGAGATCGACCTGCGCCTGCTGCACGGCGGCTTCCGCGCTCGCTTTCTGTGCGGGGATAAGTGTCGTCAGTCGCGTTTCTGCGGACTGGCGCATCGCCTGCGCCGCGGCGAGCGTACCTTCAGCGCTGTCGGAGCTTTTTTGCAGGCGTTCGATCTCGCGCTGGGCGACGATGTCCGCGTTGCGCTGGCGCAATTCGAGTTTGGTGCGCAGTTCGTCGCTGGCCTGCTCGGCGGCGCCGCGTGCTTGTTGCACCTGCCCGTCGGCTGTGAGCGCATCTGCGCGCGCCATGGCCATCGAAGCGTCGACTTCGTCGAGCTTGCGGCGCGCGGTGTCCAGCGCGGCGACCTGCCGTGTGGAGTCCAGCCGGAAGATCTTGTCGCCCGCTTCAACATCGTCGCCAAATTGCACAAATACCTCGGCGACGCGTCCATTCACTTCCGGCACCACCGGAATGGTCCGGAAGTAAGCCGTGACGTTCGAAGTGGTCGGGTGATTGTAGAAGATGATCGTGATGACGGTCACGGTCAGCATCAGGCAAGTGACAATGCCCCAGCGCAATTCGAACCACACGGAATAGAGCGTGATTTCGTGGCCGATGCGGCGTCCCTGGCGGTAACGGCGGAACAGATAATCCGGCAGGATCGTCAGCATGGAGCAGATGAGAAGCTCAAGCATGGGGCTTCTCCTGCGGAGCCGGCGCAGCCTCTTCGACCGTCACGATCACGTATTGCACGTCCTCTGCCGCAGGCTCCTGTTCTTCCTTCGGGGGCGGCGGAATGTTGGCGAGCGTCTCCAGAGCCGTCACCGCGCGGCGCACTGGCGTAGCGAAATCGGGCAGGTCGATGAAGGCGAGCAACAAGCCCGCGACCCAGAAAGCGTGCTCATGCGTGAACAGCGCCAGCAATCCAAGCACCGCGACCAGCTCGAATTGAATCTTCTTCGACTGATGCGCCATGCGCTCGGGCAATGTGTGAATGCGCAGGAACAGGAGACCGACCGCCAGAACGCTGACGATCAGCGACACGGTCATGAAGCTCAGAAGAAAATCGCTGCCATCCGCCAAAGGCGCGAAAGAGGGCACATGCGGGGTCGCCGCAGGATGGGGATCTGGTGGCACGTTTAAGTTCCTGCTCTGACCGAACGGCGCGCAACGCTTCAGGTAAGTGTCAGCAATATTGCATGGTTACCACTTGGGTCAAGTTCGTACAGGCAAGCCCTGTTATTAAAGGAATGTCTTGCTGGATCGGTGAAGGATAAAAGTAGCAGATTGCGTTTTGTCATTGCTGGATGAACTCAAGCTTTAATGATTGGCGTCGCGACAGGCACCTCAAGCAGGAGCTTTGCCATGTTGATCAGCCGACTTATGCTTGCTGGTCTTTGTGCTCTTTCATTCACCCCCGCCTTGGCCCAGCAGCAATCTGCTCCGGTCGGATCAGCCGGCGGCACGATCACTCTCGATGGCAAGCAACTGCCGCCCCCTGATCCCACCTTCGGCGGCGAGATAAGGGAGAAGGCGTCGGAGTCGAAGCAATGGTGGGCGCCAAGGGTCGTGCCCCCGAAGGGCGCGCCCAATATCCTCCTCATCATGACAGATGATGCTGGCTTCAGCGCACCGGGGACGTTTGGCGGAGTCATTCCAACGCCGGCTCTGGACCGCATCGCCAATGCAGGTCTGCGCTTCACGAATTTCCACTCGACATCGCTCTGCTCGCCAACGCGCGCGGCGCTGATCACAGGTCGTAACCATCACGTCGCCGGGTTCGGAGTCGTCGGAGAGATCGCGACCGGTTATCCCGGTTACGATTCGATCATCCTAGGAACGAACAGCACGATCGGCACGATCCTCAAGGAAAATGGGTTCGCCACATCGTGGTTCGGCAAGGACCACAACACGCCGTTCTACCAGGCGACGCAGGCAGGCCCCTTCGACCAGTGGCCGGTCGGTATGGGCTTTGAATATTTCTACGGCTTCGTCGGGGGTGACGCCAGCCAATGGCAGCCAAACCTGTATCGCAACACAACCGCGATTTATCCTTTCCAGAACAACCCCGGCTGGAATCTCACGACGGCGATGGCCGATGAAGCCATCCAGCATATGAAGGAATTGAAGGCGGTCGCGCCGGAGAAGCCTTTCTTTATCTACTACGTGCCCGGCGGGACGCACGCGCCGCATCACCCGACGCCGGAGTGGACCAAAAAAATAAGCGACATGCATTTGTTCGACGGCGGCTGGAACAAGATGCGCGAGACGATCTTCGCAAATCAGAAGCGCCTCGGCATCATGCCCGAAAACGCGAAGTTGACGGAATGGCCGAAAGAGCTGCCGCAGTGGGATTCCCTGAGCTTCGAAGACAAGAAGCTCTTCATCAAGCAGGCCGATGTCTACGCCGCTTATCTGGCCTACACAGACGATCAGATCGGTCGCGTGATCCAGGCCGTCGACGACCTCGGCCAACGCGACAACACGCTGATCATTTACATCAGCGGCGACAATGGCGCGAGCGCGGAGGGAATGCTCAACGGCACGCCCAATGAATTCACGACGTTCAATGGCGTGCCGGTGCCCGTGAAAGACCAGTATCTCTGGTACGAGTTCTGGGGCTCGGAACGCACGTTCCCGCATTTTGCAGCGCCGTGGGCGTGGGCCTTCGATACGCCATTCAAGTGGGTGAAGCAGGTCGCTTCGCATTTCGGCGGAACGGCGCAAGGCGTCGCGATGTCGTGGCCCGGCCACATCAACGATGTCGGCGGCATACGCCGTCAGTTTCACCACATCATCGACATTGCGCCGACTCTCCTTGAAGCGACTGGCATACCGCAGCCGCAGTCGGTCAACGGTCTTCAGCAGCGTCCCATGGACGGGGTGAGCATGAGTTATACGTGGGACAAGGCGAACGCCAATGCCGCGTCCCGGCGCACCACCCAATATTTCGAAATGCTCGGCAACCGCGCCATCTACCACGATGGATGGGTAGCGGCGACGACGCCTGCGACCCTACCGTGGGAGCTGAGCACGGCGACCCCGCCCGATGTCATCACGGGTTATAATTGGGAACTTTACAATGTTGCAGCCGACCCGACGGAGTCGGAAGATCTTGCGACGCGGATGCCAGCGAAACTGAAGGAGTTGCAGGACCTCTTCTACGCGGAAGCAAAAAAGAACAACGTGCTTCCCCTCGACAATTCGTCGCTCTCGCGCTGGAATTCACCGCGTCCCAGTCTGACGGCTGGTCGCAAGGTCTTCACCTACTCGGGCGAGTTGAGCGGCGTTCCAAATAGCGGCGCGCCCAGCATCCTGAACAAGGCCTACACGATCACCGCCAATGTCGACATTCCGCAAGGCGGCGCCGAAGGCATGATCGTCACCGATGGCGGCCGATTTGGCGGGTATGGCCTGTTCCTGAGCAAGGGGGATTTCGGCATCGGTCGCGGGAAGGTCGTGTTCCTGTACAACCTGCTCGACCTCAAGCGCACGGCTTGGGAAGGACCGGAACTCTCAGCCGGCAAACATACCATCGTCTTCGATTTCAAGCCGGACGAACCCGGCCTCGGCAAGGGCGGCACGGGCGTGCTTTCCGTCGACGGCCGTCAGGTCGCCACGAACAGACTGGAGCACACGACGCCGATCACATTCCCCGAGGACGAGACTTTCGATGTCGGCATGGATACGCGCACGGGGCTGGCGCTTCTGGAATACCGCTACGACCCGCCCTTCAAGTTCACGGGCAAGATCGACAAGTTGACCTTTGAACTCGACACGAACCAGGCGGCGGACGCGAAAAAATAAGATCACCCCAACACGGGAGGCGCCGGGGCATGGCGAAAACGGCGCTCTTCGTGGCGGCATCCGCCGAAGCGGCGACGGGCGTGGCGCTTCTCGTCACCCCGTCTCTGATCTCGCAACTGCTGCTCGGCGAGCCACTCGCCGGCACAGCACTTCAGCTGGCTCGCGTCACTGGGATCGCCCTCATTGGTCTTGCCATAGCTTGCAGCAGCCTGTCGTCTTCGGTCGGGATGTTTGTCTACAGCACGGGGGTAGGGCTGTATTTGGCGTATCTCGGCCTATCGGAAAATGCAGGCGGTCTTCTGCTCTGGCCCGCTGTAGCGGCGCATCTGTTGCTGGCCGTGTTCTTGTGCCGCGAGATCGCACGTAGTTTGCGGGGAGCAAGGGCCCAGTAATCAGATGCCGTAGACGTTTACTTCGACAGCAGCGCCATCGAAAACCACGGCACATAGGTGATGAGCAGGAGGACGCCGAAGTTGATCAGCACGAAGGGCAGAGCGCCGCGATAGACCGTGCCCAATTGCGTTTTGAGCACGGCTTGCGTCGCCAGCAGGTTGAGGCCGAAGGGCGGCGTGTACATGCCGATCGACAGGTTGACGGCCATGACGATGCCGAAATGAATCGGATCCATGCCGACAGCGCGCACGATCGGCAGCAGCAGCGGCGTCAGGATCATGATCGCTGCAGGGGGTTCAAGAAAGCTGCCCATCATCAACAGGAGCACGTTGATCGAGAGCAGGAGCAGCCATGCGGGCATGTGCAGGCCGATGATCGTCTCGACGATCTGCTGCGGGATGCCGCTCGTCGTCAGCTGGCTGGCGTATACGCCCGCCGCCATGACGATCATCATGATCTGCGAAACGAGAACGACGGTGCTGACGAGAATGCTCCAGAGTTGGCGAACGCCAACCTGCCGGTGCACCACCATGGTGACGAACAGAGCATAGATGACCGCGACGCCGGCGGCTTCGGTCGGGGTGAAGACGCCGCCGTAAATGCCGCCGAAGATCACCGCGATGGTGCCAAGCGACCAGCTGGCGTCTTTCGTCGTTTGCCGGATCGTCGCGACATGCTCGCTCTTGCTGCGCGCGACGTTCTTCACGGCGGAATAGCCGATCACGTAAGCTGCGCCGACAAGGCCGATGAAGATGCTTGGCAGGATGCCGGCCGTGAACAGGGAAATCGCCGATTGCTGCGCGACGAGCGCGTAGATGATCATCGAGATTGAGGGCGGGATCACCACCGCGATCGCGCCCGATGACGCGATGAGGCCGACGGAGAATTTTTCGCTGTAACCGTTCTGGCGCAGCGACGGATGCATCATGCGCCCGACCGCGACGACCGTTCCGACCGCCGTGTGAGTCATCGCGCCGAAGACTTCGGACGCCGCGACCGTGGTCACGGGCAGCGACCCACGCACGTTGCCGATCAGCGACATGATCCAGTTGATGATGCGATGAGCGACGCCGCCTTGCGCCATGATCTCGCCGGCAAGGACAAAGAACGGCACCGCCAGCAGCGGAAAATTATCGAGGCTGCCGAACATGTAGACCTGCAGCCCGCCCAACGGCGCGCCGCTGTGAATCACAATTGCGGTGGACGTGACCAGCAGGGTCAGGAAGATCGGCACGCCAAGCATGACGAGCGCGGCCGGCAGGATAAAAAACAGAAGGACATTCATCATCTGCGCGCCGGCTTCCTAATGCGAGACGTCGTGCTGCACGTGCCGCCAGCGTCCGGACAGAAGGCGCAGCACAGTGAGAATGACCATCGCCGCAAGGCCAATTGGAATCATGGCATGCGGCAGAAACATCGGCAGGTCCGCCGCAATGCTGCGCTGATCGAAGTCGTAAAGCTGCAGCACGGTCGGCGTGGCGAAGGCTGCGAGCGCTGATCCGGTCACGACCATCAGCACGTCGGTCGCCAGTTGCAACACGAGGCGGACGCGCTCGGGCAAGAGGCGCACGAACACATCCATGCGGATATGCGTCCCCTGCGAGGCCACATGCGCGCCGCCCAGAAACACGAAGCCGATCATCAGATAGAGCATCGCTTCCTCGGCCCATTCGATGGGCGCGTGAAGCACGTAGCGGCCCACGATATTGCCGAAGTTGATGAAGACGCTGAGGGCGAGCATCACGACCGCGACTGTCGTCAGCACGACCAGCAGCATTCGGTCGAGTCCATCGAGAAGCTTCATGCGTCCGTCCTCGTTATCGCGCTTGCGGGCCAGCTTCAGTCGTTCGCAAACCATTTGCGCCGCACGCTCAACGCATCTTCGATCGACAGCGCCGTGCTCGCGGGGAACTGGTCACGCCAGGCAAAGGGCTTGCAAGCGTCGATGATCATCTTCGAGTGGGACGTCTGGCCGCGCATCTTGTCCTCGCCGGGAATGCGCGGATCGAGCGCGGAACTCCAGGCGTTACGGACAATATCGACGGACTCGGACGGCTCGGCGCGCGTGGTCACAGCCCACATCACGTCGGCCAGGTTCGATGGATCGATGTCCTCGTCCACCACCACCACGAGGCGGCCCATGTAGGAATTGGCGGCGGCGATGAGACCCGCGCGTTTCGCGTGTCCCGCATAGCGCTGCTGGATGGCGATCACGGTCATCAATTGCGAAACATGCTGCCACGCGCCAACGACATCCGTGACGCCAGCGCCTTCCAGATCGCTCCAGATGCCGGCGGCGCGGAACGGCAGGCCGAAGTGAAAGCGCGGCGGCTTCATGGGCGGCGAGCCGAGCAGGATCGGATCGTCGCGCCAGTGCATGGCGTCAACCTGCATCACCGGCGCGGGCCGTGTGTCGTTTGCGTAATAGCCAGTGAATTCGCCGAAAGGTCCCTCCGGCAGAAGCGCTTCTTGCGGCGGCAGGAGGTGGCCCTCAAAGATGATTTCGGCGCGCGCCGGCAGCGGCAATCCCGTCAGCGGGCCGGGATAAATCTCGATCGGCCTTCCCTTGATGCCGCCCGCGAATGCATATTCGGATTTCTCCGCTGGCAGATATTCAAAGCCCGCGATGAACAGGGCTGGGTCCTCACCACTGACGACAGCAATGGGGCAGGCCTCGCCGCGGCTCCAGTATTTCTGCGCGATCATGTTGCCGTGCCGGCCTGTGTGGTCGAACTGCACCGTCACACGGTCTTGGCTGTGAACCTGCACACGATAGATAGATGCGTTGATCCAGCCCGTGTCGGGATCGCGCATGATGATGAGACTGCCGGATCCGATGTACGGCCCGCCATCCTTCAGATGCCAGTGCGGCGCCGGGAAGGTGGAGAGATCCACATCCTTGCCGGTGCGCGAATTCTGCATGAACAAGGCGGAGGTCGCGACCACGGGCTCGATGAGTTTCAACGTCGCGCGTCGCGACTTCCAGACTTTCAGCGCTTCGAGCGGCGACAGCGCGGTGTCGATGCCGAGCGCCAGCGCCGCGCGCCGCGCATGCACGGTCGCATTGGTAAAAATGCGAAAGCCGCGCGCGAAGCCCTTGATGTCATCGAACAGCAGCGCGGGACATTCCGGCAGCCCGGCGCCGACTTCCGTGATGGCGCCGATTTCGAGGTGAGGATCGGCGCCCAAGATTTTCTTCAGGCTGCCGATCTTGTCCACCTGCGCGATGAAATCGCGCAGGTCCTCGTAGCCAATTGTGTCCGCACGCCCCATGTCGTCAGACCACCGTCTCGGAGGTCTTGCGAAGCAGGTCGAACAGCGCCTTCTCGGCAGGCTTGCGGCTCGCGACTTCCTCGCCGATCGGCTTCATCAACGCGGCCAGCTTTTCGTGTTCGGCCGGCGACAGTTTCACGATCTCGCCGCCATTGTCCGTCCAGACCTTGCGCTGGCGCTCGTTGAACGCGATGGCCCAATCGTAGACGTCGCGGCTGGCTTTCTGGCCCGCGTCGACGACGATGGTCTGCAGTTCCTTCGGCAATTTCTCGAGCCATGTCTTGCTGGCGAGCGAGGCGACGGTGATCGTCGCGTGCTCGGTTTCGAGAATGTATTTGGCGGCGTCGTAGAAACGCAACGCCGACATGACGGGCAGGCTGCCCAGAACGCCGTCAATCGTGCCCTGCTGCACGGCGGGAAGAACTTCACCGAGCGCCATCGGCACGCCGGTGCCGCCAAGACGCTTGATCTGTTCGGTCTGCATCGCCGAGCCAAGAACACGGATCTTCTTCTTCGCCACGTCGGCCAGACCTTCGAGCTTGGTGCGGCAATTGATGATCATCTGCGCGTTGATGAACAGGCCGATGCCGGTGAGGCCCTTGGCCTGGCCGATCGACAGAAACTCCTTGTTGAATTCCGGCGCCAGCAGGCAGCGCTGCGCGTGCGCGATATCCTTGAACATTCCCGGCGCGCCGAGGACTTCGTAGCGGGAATCAACGCCACTCAGGAATTCCGGCGGCATGACGATGACCTGAATCGTGCCGAGCTGCGCGCCCTCGATCATGCGCGGCGCGAGACCGAGCTGGCTGGCGGGATAGAGCTCCGCCTTGATGGCGCCCTTGCTGTTGGTTTCGACGATCGACGCGAAGATTTTCATCCATTCGTGCTGATCGTCGTTCAGCGTCGGCGTGCCGACCTTCATGATCATAGGTGTTTGCGCGCGCGCGATGGAGGGCATGGCGAGAGCGCCTGCGACGCCACCCATGCCGCGCATCACCGAACGGCGCGTTGAGCCCTTGCTTTCAGTCTTCATGGCGAAACCCCCAGTTTGACCCGCTGTGTTTTTTGATTTGCAAGAAGCAGGCCAGCGAAGCCTACCTCTATTGAGGCGCGTTTGAAAAGCTCTCTTCGTATTTATCGAAGGGCCGCTCGCCATTCAGACGCGCAAATTTATCGCCGAACAGGCGCGCAGGAGCGCGCCATCGGTCGAGCTATGCGCGACCAAGGCCTATGCTGCAAAGGCGCTTGCGTTTTGCGCCATTCTCAAAGCACGCGCGGCTGCTACTCCGGCAGGGCGAGCGCCTTGTCGACGAGTGCGCCGGCTCGGTTGAAATCGTAATAGCGAAACATGTTCGTCTTCACGATGTAGGACGCGCCGCCATAGAACTTTTCATATTGCTGGTGACGGTTGCCAAATTCCGTGCCGATGAAATCCCACGCCATCCGCATGAGCGCCATGCGCTCGCGCGCGCCGCCCGAACCCGACACCATGTATTTTTCCATATCGGCCTTGGTGACGGGGCTCTCCAGATCTTCCAGCGATGACGGCATGGTGATCATCGAGGCTCCGGACAATTCGCGGATGATGTTGATCATGCGCGGATTGTTTTCAGATTGCAGCGCCATCACGGCGTAGAGCGTCGCGCGATCGGGCCAGAGAACGCCTTTCTCATCGATCGTCGCGCGCACTTCCTGCGCTTCGTTCATGGCTTCGACCGTCATCACCAGCGCGGCGAGTTCGCCCATTTGCGCCTGCACCGCAGGGTTTCCGTCATTGCCGGTCAATTCGTTGACGCGCTTGGCGAGGCCGATCATGAAGCGCAGCTTCGTCGCATAGCGCGCCTGCGCCTGATGGTTGCCGTAGAGATGGCTCGGCGTTTTCCACCACTGGTCGCGGCAGATTTCGATATTGCGATAGATGAAGACCTGCTCCCACGGCACGAACACATTGTCGAGCACGACGAAGCAATCGGTTTCATCGAAACGGCTGGTGAGCGGGTAATCAAACTTGTTGGGGGCGTTCAGCGCATAGGGACGGCGCGGATAAAGCCGCAGGCCCTCCGCATTGACCGGCACGGCGACGCTGATCGCATGGTTCTCGTCGCCCGGACGCAGCGGCTGGATGCAGCTCACCTGGATCCAGTCCGAATAAACGCCGCCGGTCGCGAGCTGCTGCGAACCGGAAATATAGATGCCGCCGTCCGTCTCCTTGACGACGCCCGCATACATCGTGGGATCGGCCTGCTGGCTCGACCATTTCGAACGGTCGATCTGCGGCGGCACGATGGCGTAGGTCGCCCAGAGATGGTTCTCGCGCAGGTGTTCATAGAAGGACACGACATTGTCGGCGAAATTCTGGCCACCCGCTGCAAAGACTTCCGGCGTCGCGGCGAAGCCCGCAAAGAAGTTCGAGACGTGGTCCGGCGTGCGGCCCATCAGGCCGAATGTCGCCTCGGACCACATTTCAGCGGCCAGCCGTTTGGCGCGGAGGTCAGCATGGCTGCGGGGGATCTGATAACCGCGATAGACCGGGCCGCCGCTCGTCGGCGACGTGTAGGTCATGCGCTCGCGATTGGTGGGATCGGCCGCTATGTCGAACAGCTTCGCTGCGGAACGCGCGCCTTCGGCAAAAGCCGGATGCGTCGCCACGTTGTTGACGCGCTCGCCATTGACGAAAATCGCCCGGCCGTCGTTGAGAGACTCGAGAAATTCGGCGCCCGTGCGCAGCGGGACGGGTTTCTTGACCGGTTTGGCGTTCGAAGGCGAAACGACGGCAAGCGAGGTCATTGGCCACTCCCGATTGGAATTACCTACAGATTGTAGGTAATCTTTCGGGGCGTCAAGGGGCCTGCGTCTTCCGTCTGGCCGACGCCTTCTATAAAGGATTCCACGAACAGAAAGGCGTCAGGCTTGGCTTCGAAGAAAACAGCGCCGCGCGAGGGAGAGACCTATCGCCCGCCGCTCACCATTTCGCGTGACGCCTTGCTCGTCGCAGGCGGCGACGCGCATTTCCGCGAAATTCTTTATCTGATGGTGAAAGCTTTCGGACGCCTGAACGATTGCCGCGACGCCTTCGGCCGCGCGATCGATCTCACCGGTTCGCAGTTCGCGGTGCTCATGGGCGCCGCCTACACACAAGGCGAGACCGGCGTCACCATCGCCAATCTCGCCGCGCATGTGCAACTCGCCGCGACGCATGTGACGACGGAGGTTGGGCGCCTGGTGAACCGCGGGCTACTGGAAAAGCGCGACAATCCGGAGGACCGCCGCAGCGTTCTCGTGCGGCTGACTGGGCCCGGCGAGAAGGCCGTGCAGGACCTCGCGCCGTTCATGCGATCGATCAACGACATTCTGTTCGAAGGCGTGGGCCGGCGCGAATTCGCTGAGCTAGAAAAATTTCTGGTCCGTTTCGCGCAGCAGACCGATCTGGCGATGGCTGAAATCAGGCGGCGCGAAAAGGCGGAGGGATTGGAGCCGACATCAGCGTGAGCGGACGAGCGCAATCCGGTGTCCATGCTCCGCCATCTCCTGCGCGCGATCATCGACCAGCGGCTCCTTCCGGGCGCCAAGCTGAACGAACTCGGCCTGATGGAGGCGTTGGGCGTCGGCCGGCGCATGGTGGCGCAGGCGCTGGCGCGGCGCCCGTGGGAAAAGCTGATCGTGATCGTCGTGAATCGCGGCGCCTATGTCGCGGCGCCGGACGCCGATGAAGCGCGCGACATTTTCACCGCGCGCATCGCGATCGAGGCCGGCGTGACGGAATCTGTCGCGCAGCGCAGGCAACCCGAAGCCATCGCGGCGCTGCAGGCGAACATCGACGAGGAAGCAGCCATGCGCCGCGAAGGAAACACGCGCGAGGCCATTCGTCTGTCAGGCGGTTTCCATCTGGTCATGGCGCAACATTCAGGAAGCGCCATTCTTGCCGAACAAGTCCGCCTGCTTGTTGCGCGCACAAGCCTCGTGATCGGCCTGTTTGAAAACGAGGCGGGCCTGTCCTGCTGGCACGATCACCACCAGGACCTCGTCGATCATTGTCGCGAGGGGCGCGTCAACGAGGCTGTCGCGGTGATGAAGTCGCACATCAAGGAACTCGAAAGCGGAATCGCGCTCGATCGGCGCCGCCCGACATCGTTCGATCTCTCGGTTGTTTTCGTGAGTCATGCGTGAGTGGAATCAAGACTCATTTATCGAAATCAATGACCAGCAATGACAATTGCTTCAGGAACGCGGACGTGTCGTTGCGCCTCTGGCTCATGATGATGGGCGTGGTCAGTGTCGGCTCGTCGAGCTCGATATATTTGACATCGTCGCGACCGAGCCGCCGCACGGACGCCGGCACCACACAAATCCCGCCGCCCGCAGCGACCAACCCCAGCGCGGTTTGCAGTTCGCGCGCTTCCATCCCGATCAGTGGCTCGACGCCGGCGTCGCGATAGAAGCCCAGAACTTGATCGGCGTATGAAGGTCGCGGGGACTTCGGATAGATGATCAGCGGCTCGCCCGCCGTTTGCCGCAAGCGCAATTTGTCTTGCGTGGCGGCGAGCGGATGATCGATTGGGACAGCGAGGCACAGATGCTCTTCGCGAATGACGTGTCGCAGGATCATCTCGTCATCGAAGCGCAGGCGCCCGAAGCCGACGTCGATGCGACCGTCTTTCAGCGCGGCGACCTGCTCCAGCGTCGTCATTTCGAGCAGTTGCACTTCTGCGCCCGGCACGAGAATTCGGAAGCGGCGAATGATCTCGGGCAACGAGCCGTACAGCGTCGAGGCGACGAAGCCGATGTTGAACTGCAGGACCATGCCCTTGGCGATGCGTCGCGTCATCGCCTTCATCTCTTCGACGCGTTGCAGGACTTGCAGCCCCTGCTCGAAAAGGTATCGTCCGGGTTCTGTCAGGGTGAGCGGTCTGCCTCTGTCGAGCAGGCGCACGCCGAGCTCCTCTTCAAGCTGCTGAACCTGCCGGCTGAGAGGCGGCTGGGCGATGTTCAGCTTCTCGGCGGCGCGGCTGAAAGAGCCCTCGGCGGCGACGGTCGTGAAGTAGCGCAGATGCCGCAATTCCATGCCCGCCTCCTGAGCCTGACGCCGGGCGATCATACCTGACAGGTATGAAAATAGACGCAATCAATCCTGTGTTTCAAGACGGCCAAAGTTTAGCGTTCCTCTATCGAAAGGAGCGCCCCCGTGCCTCAGTCAACGCCGAAAATCGAACAGGTCGATACCTTCCTGGTTGATTTGCCGACCATCCGCCCCCACCAGCTGGCGATGACGACGATCAGTCGCCAGACGATGATGATCGTCCGTATTCGCACGTCGGACGGCATTGTCGGCATAGGGGAGGGGACCACCATTGGGGGCCTCGCCTATGGGCCGGAGAGCCCGGAGGGCATGAAGCTCGCCATCGACACCTATTTCACGCCGATCCTGCTGGCGTGCGACCCAACCCGCATCGGCCAGACCATGGCGGCGCTCGCCCGGTCGGTGCAGGGCAACAATTTCGCCAAATGCGCGATCGAGACCGCGCTGATCGATGCCCTGGGCAAGCGCACCGGCCTTTCGGCCTCCGAGCTGCTGGGCTCGCGCCACCACGACCGCCTGCCAGTCGCCTGGACGCTCGCCAGCGGCGACACAGCGACCGACATCATTGAAGCCGAAGACATGCTGGCGCGCCGCCGCCACAACATCTTCAAGCTGAAGATCGGCAAGGGCGACGCCCGCACCAGCATCGCGCATGTCGCCGCGATCAAGCGTGCGCTCGGCGACCGCGCCTCGGTGCGCGTCGACATCAACCAGGCGTGGTCGGTTGCGACCGCCTCCGCCATGCTGCCGCGGCTTGCGGACGCCGGCGTCGACCTCATCGAGCAGCCTGTGCATTTCCGCAATGTCAAAGGAATGGCCAGGCTCGCCGCCGAGACGCATGTGCCGATCATGGCCGACGAGGCGCTGAATGGGCCCGACACCGCCTTTCAGGTCGCGGCGCTTGCGGGCGCGGATGTGTTCGCGCTGAAGATCGCGCAATCGGGCGGACTTTTTGCGGGCGCGAAGGTCGCGGCCATCGCGGAAGCCGCTGGCATCGGCCTCTACGGCGGCACGATGCTGGAGGGCCCAGTCGGCACGATTGCCTCCGCGCATCTGTTCTCGACCTTCGCCAAACTGGAATGGGGCACCGAATTGTTCGGGCCGCTTCTGCTGACCGAGGAAATTCTCGAGGAACCGCTGGACTACAGCGATTTCACTCTGGCGGTTCCCAACGGCCCCGGCCTCGGGATCGCTCTCGACGAGAACCGCCTGAACCGCTTCCGCCGCGACCGTACGGACCGCAGCGTCCACCTGCTCAAGACGGGGTCCTGACCATGCTGTTCCAGGTCCAGATGGATGTTCGCATCCCCCACGATCTGCCCGTCGAGCGGGCCGACGCCCTCAAGCGCGAAGAGCGCGAAAAGGCGCAGAGTCTTCAGCAAGCGGGCGTGTGGCGGCACTTGTGGCGCCATGCCGGCCGCTACGCCAACACGAGCATTTTCGATGTCGAGAGCCCCCAGGCGCTGCACGACGTCTTGTCAACGCTCCCGCTGTTTCCTTTCATGGAGATCAGCGTGACGCCCCTTTGCCGCCATCCGTCATCAATCCACGACGGCGACGAATAAAAAAAGCTGCCGACACAAGAGGAGAAACGCCATGCCTGCCAACCTGATTTCGAAGAAAGTCATGAAGGGTCTTG
>JANXTB010000340.1 GCA_025356415.1 Hyphomicrobiales bacterium | reverse complement strand
TCCCATGCCACCTTCTCCCGCGCTGCGGGAGAAGGGCAGGGTCTCACTTCACATCAGGCCGCTGGAACAGCGTCGCCAGTTGCTCTTTCGTGAGTGGCGCTGCGAGCAGTTTGTAGGCGACTGCGTCTTCAACCATTGCATCAAGTCCGTCGATCCGACTCGGGTTGACGATCTCCTTCGGCAGGAAGTCGTCGCGGACTTTCTTTGCGAGGTCCGGCGTCACTTCGGCCCATTTCGCATAGGCGTCGAGCGAGGTCGGATCGGAATACATCCAGTCGATCGTGTCCTTGTAGGCGGCGAGATAGCGCGCATAGACGTCGCGGCGTTTCTCCAGATCGCCCGCATTGACGGCGATCAAGCGGATCGACTGGCTGCGGAACGCGACAATGTCGCGGCCGGGCACCAGCATGCGCGTCTTGCCGTCCATCACCGGCTGATAGGCGAGCGGCGGCGCGGACCAGCCGACATCGATCTGGCCGCTCATCACCTGCGTGAAGGTCGCGGTGGGGCTGCCCGTTGCGGTCGGCTTCACCTTCACGTCGAACTGCTTTTGCATGGCGGCGACCATCATCATGGTCGATGACCCGTTGGTGGAATAGGCGACGGTCTTGTCGGCCGCATCCTTGAACGTCTTGATGGCTGAATCCGCGCGCACATACCAGAATTCATAGGCGCCGGTGATCGTCGAGCCGATGGCGCGGATCGGCGCGCCCTTTGAAAACGCGCCCATGACGGAATGCGTGCCGACGCCGATGCCGATGTCGACCGAGCCGGAAATCACCGCCTGTTGCGTCTCGCCGGAGCCCTGCGTGTAGAGGATGTCGAGCGTGAGCCCATGCTTCTTGAAGAAGCCCTTGTCCTGGCCGAGTTCGGAAATCGAATTCTCGTAGACGCCGCGCTGGCCGACCGCGACCTTGAGTTTGTCCTGCGCCTGCGCAGACGCGGAAAGCGCAACGAGCGCGCCCAGACCGAGCGCCAGAGTCGAGTGAATCTTCATCATGTCCTCCCCGGGGCGGCGGTTCGAGCCGC
Source organism: Hyphomicrobiales bacterium (assembly GCA_025356415.1). Classification (GTDB taxonomy): domain Bacteria; phylum Pseudomonadota; class Alphaproteobacteria; order Rhizobiales; family Beijerinckiaceae; genus Terripilifer. The sequence goes on along the minus strand of JANXTB010000340.1, from coordinate 2,744 downwards.
GCCCTCCGGAGCCAATCTGCACCAATGGCGCGAGAAAATCACGTCGCCGAAAATCACGTCGCCGTTTCAGGCACCCGGAAGGCTGTCGTGGATTTGATCCGCTCCATGGCGAAACGCGAGGTGACGTTCTTAAGCTGGAATTCCTCGATCAGCTTTTTGTAGAAGCGGTCGTAATCGGCCATGTCGGCGACGACCACGCGTAGCAGGTAATCGACGTCGCCCGCCATGCGGTAGAATTCCATGACCTCGGGCATGGCCGTGACGGCGCGCGCGAAGCGGTCGAGCCAATGCACCGAATGATCGGGGATCTCGATCTGCACGAAGACGGTCAGGCCAAGGCCGATCTTTTCGGGCGCAACGAGCGCGACGCGGCCCAAGATCACGCCCTTGGCCTCAAGCCGCTGCACGCGTTTCCAGCACGGCGTCTGCGACAGGCCTACACGGTCGGCGAGTTCGGCGACCGAAATGGTCGCGTCCGCCTGCAGAGCGGTCAGGATCTTGCGATCGATCGAGTCCATGGGGCTTAGCCTCAGCCTGTCGTGCGCGCGGCGCGGCGGGCGTCGAGAATGTTCTGCCCCCCGTAGCCGCGCTGGTAAGTATGGCTGACCGTGGCGTTCATGGCGAGCCATTGCGCGACCGGCTGGCGCGACGCGACGCTCTCGGGAAGGTCAATCTCGTCAAACCCGCACGCGAGCGCATAGGCGAACTGATCGGCGATCAGCGGCCCGCTCGCGCGCAGCACGCCTTTGAAGCCCAGCCCGCGCAATTGCTTTGCAATCGAGAAGCCGCGTCCGTCGCCATAACTCGGAAAGGCGATGGATACGAGTTCGATCTGGTCGAGAAACGGCTCCAGCGCAGAGGATTTCACATCATTGGGGATGGCGACGCCGATCCTGCGGCCGCGTCCGTTGCCTGCCAGCGCCGCTTCGAGATGCGCGAAAGCGACGAGGATGTTGTCAGCCGCCGACGATCCATCTTCGGAGAAATCCCAGACGTCAGCGCTAACACCTGCGCTATCAAGCAAGGGCATTGGTCTTCTCCTGGAAGGCGGTCTTGAACGGTTCGAGCCCTAGCCGGCGAACGGAGTCGATGAACGTCTCGCCCTTGTTGCGCTGCGCGATGTACACGTTGACGATGCGCTCGATGGCGTCCGGCACGTCTTCCGCCGCGAGGCCGGGACCGAGCCGCTCGCCGATCGCGGCAGTCTCCGTCGCGTCGCCGCCGAGCGTGATCTGGTAACTTTCCTGGCCGCTCTTTTCGAGTCCGAGAATACCGATGTGGCCGACGTGATGATGGCCGCAGGCGTTGATGCAACCCGAGATCTTGATGTTGAGTTCACCAATGTCGAGCTGGCGCCTTGCATCAGCAAAGCGCTTGGCGAGCGCCTGCGCGATGGGGATCGAGCGCGCCGTCGCCAGCGAGCAGAAATCGAGGCCCGGGCAGGCGATGATGTCGGTGATGAGACCCGCGTTGGCGGTCGCGAGGCCCGCCGCGACGAGCCCCTGCCAGACCGCGAACAGGTCGTCCTTCTTCACGAACGGCAGCACGATGTTTTGCGCATGCGTGATGCGCATCTCGTCGAACGAATAGCGCTGCGCGAGATCCGCCACCGCGCGCATCTGGTCGGACGTGATGTCGCCCGGCGCTTCGCCGATAGCCTTCAGCGAGATGGTCGCTGCCGCGTATCCCGGAACCTTGTGCGGGAACAGGTTGACTGATGCCCATGTCGCAAACGCGCGGTTCTCGTTCTTCGCGGTCTCGAAGGCGAGCGCGCGCGCCGGCAGCGTCTCGTAAGCGGGAGGTGCGAAATACGCCGCAATGCGAGCCACTTCCTGCGCATCGGCGGCGATCGACGGACCATCCAGCTTGGTGAATTCTTCCTCGACACGGCGGACGAATTCCTGCGCGCCGAGTTCGTGCACGAGGATTTTCACACGCGCCTTGTACTTGTTGTCGCGGCGGCCTTCGAGATTGTAGACGCGCAGGATCGCTTCGAGATAGGCGAGCAGATCTTGCTTGGGCAGGAAATCGCGGATCGTCTTGGCGATCATCGGCGTGCGGCCGAGCCCGCCGCCCACCATCACCTCATAGCCGATTTCGCCGGTTTTCGAACGCAGGATGCGCAGGCCGATGTCGTGCGCCTTCACGACAGCGCGGTCGCGCGCGTCGCCCGTCACGGCGATCTTGAACTTGCGCGGCAGGTAATCAAATTCGGGATGCAAACTCGACCATTGCCGAACGAGTTCGGCGGTCGGGCGCGGATCTTCGACTTCGTCGATAGCGATGCCGGCGAAATGATCCGCCGTGACGTTGCGAATGCAATTGCCCGAGGTCTGGATGCAATGCATCTCGACATCGGCTAGCAGCTCGAGAATCTCCGGCACGTCACGCAGGCGCGGCCAGTTGAACTGCATGTTGGTGCGCGTCGTGAAATGCCCGTAGCCGCGATCATATTTATCGGCGATCAGCGCGAGCTGGCGCAGCTGCTTCGACGACATCGTGCCGTAGGGCACGGCGATGCGCAGCATGTAGGCGTGCAGCTGCAGGTAGACGCCGTTCTTCAGGCGCAGCGGCTTGAATTCATCCTCGGTCAGCGAGCCGTCGATCCGCCGCGCCACCTGCGAGCGGAACTGACCTGCACGCTCGCGCGCGAACCGGGCGTCGAATTCGTCGTAGCGATACATGTCAGATCTCCGCGTCGGCGGTTTGCCGCAGTTCGGCCTGTTTGCCGAGATCGAGCCGGA
>JANXTB010000180.1 GCA_025356415.1 Hyphomicrobiales bacterium | reverse complement strand
CTGCGCGGCGAGCGCGACATCCACCAGATCCTCGGCGCCATTCAGCAACGCGCGCGCCCGCTCGGCAATTTCGCGCCCCACGGGGGTCGGCGCGACCGAGCGACGGCTGCGCTCCAGCAATTGCACGCCGAGAATCTGCTCCAGCTCCTGGATGCCGGCGCTGAGGGTCGACTGCCCGACGAGGCACGCCTCGGCCGCCTTGCCGAAGTGGCAATCGTCGACCACGGCGACGAGAAAGCGAAGCTGGCGAAGGGTGGGCAGAGGCCGCATGGACCCTTACTGATCGATTTTTTCGATCGAGTCCATCGATATTATTCGCTTTTATCGACCATAACCTATGGTACTAAGTCTGCGTTCCTTTCGCACCGCAACACGCCGGCCTTCGGCTTTGCGGTTCAAACGACCCCAACGGAGAATGACATGTCGCTCATCGGTTCGCAGATTAAGCCGTTCAAAGCCCAGGCTTTCAAGGCCGGCAAGTTCATTGAGGTGACCGAGAAGTCGCTCGCCGGCAAGTGGTCGGTGGTGTTCTTCTACCCGGCCGACTTCACCTTCGTCTGCCCGACCGAGCTCGAAGACCTCGCCGACAATTACGCCGAATTCCAGAAGCTTGGCGTTGAGATCTATTCGGTGTCGACCGACACGCATTTCGCCCATAAGGCCTGGCACGACACGTCGGCCGCTATCAAGAAGATCCAGTACACGATGGTCGGCGACCCGACGACCAAGATCTCCAGCAACTTCGACGTGCTGATTGAAGAAGTCGGCCTCGCTGATCGCGGCACCTTCGTGGTCGATCCGGAAGGCAAGATCCAGATCGTTGAAATCACCGCTGGCGGCGTCGGCCGTTCGGCGACCGAGCTGCTGCGCAAGATCAAGGCGGCGCAGTATGTCGCCTCGCATCCTGGCGAAGTCTGCCCGGCCAAGTGGGAAGAAGGCTCCAAGACCCTCGCGCCTTCGCTCGACCTCGTCGGCAAGATCTGATCGTCCCTTCGATCAAGCAAAACTAGCGCTGCCGTCACGATGTGACGATGCAGCAGCCCCGGGCCGGTTCGCCCGCCCGGGGCGCTTCCTTGCGCAATCACTTGTTGGAGCCGCACATGCTAGACGCGAACATCAAGAGCCAGTTGCAGGCCTATTTCGAACGCATCCTGATGCCGATCGAACTCGTCGCCTCGCTCGATGACAGCGCCAAGGCCGTTGAAATGCGCGAGCTCGTCGAGGAAGTCGCCGCGCTCTCGGACATGATTTCCGTGCGCCTCGACGGCGACGATGTGCGCAAGCCCTCGTTTGCGATCAATCGTCTCGGCACAGACATCGGCGTCGTCTTCGCCGGCCTACCGATGGGCCATGAATTCAATTCGCTGATCCTCGCGCTTCTGCAAGTCGGCGGTCATCCGCCGAAGGAAGACGCCGCCGTGCTGGAGCAGATCCGCGCGCTTGAGGGCGACTTCGTTTTTGAAACTTATTTCTCGCTGTCATGCCAGAACTGCCCGGACGTGGTGCAGGCGCTGAACCTGATGGGCGCGCTCAACCCGCGCATCAAGCATGTCGCGATCGATGGCGGCCTGTTCCAGAAGGAAGTCGAGGATCGCCAGATCATGGCGGTGCCGGCAGTCTTTTTGAATGGCGAGCCTTTCGCGCAGGGGCGCATGAATCTCGAACAGATCCTCGCCAAGCTCGACACTGGCGCGGCGTCGCGCGCGGCGGAATCGCTGAAGACAAAGCAGGCGTTCGATGTGCTGATCGTCGGCGGCGGACCCGCTGGCGCGGCGGCCGCTGTCTATGCGGCGCGCAAGGGCATTCGCACCGGCGTCGTTGCCGAGCGTTTCGGAGGCCAGGTGCTCGACACGATGGCGATCGAGAATTTCATCTCGGTGCAGCACACCGAAGGCCCGAAGCTCGCCAGCGCGCTGGAACAGCATGTGCGCGCCTATGATGTCGACATCATGGGCCTGCAGACGGCTGTTGAACTCGTGCCCGCGGCGGAAGTCGGCGGCTTGCATGAGATCAAGCTCGCGAGCGGCGCGTCGCTGAAGTCGCGCACGCTGGTGCTCTCGACCGGCGCGCGCTGGCGCCAGATGAATGTTCCCGGCGAAGAGCAATATCGCAACAAGGGCGTGGCTTACTGCCCGCATTGCGATGGGCCCTTGTTCAAGGGCAAGCGCGTGGCGGTGATCGGCGGCGGCAATTCCGGCGTCGAGGCGGCGATCGATCTTGCGGGCCTCGTGTCGCATGTCACTTTGTTCGAGTTCGACACAAAGCTGCGCGCCGATGCGGTGCTGCAGAACAAGCTGCGCTCGCTCAAGAATGTTACGGTTCACACCAATGCGCAGACGACCGAAGTGACGGGCGACGGCGCCAAGGTGAACGGCCTTGTCTACAAGGACCGCAAGTCCGGCGAGACGCATCGCATCGAACTCGAAGGCATTTTCGTGCAGATCGGCCTTGTGCCGAACACCGAATGGCTGAAGGGCGTGATCGCTCTGTCGCCGCGCGGTGAAATCGAAGTCGATGCGCATGGCGCGACCTCGCTGCACGGCGTGTTCGCAGCGGGCGATGCGACGACGACGCCCTACAAGCAGATCATCATCGCGCTGGGCGAAGGCGCGAAAGCGGCGCTGTCGTCCTTCGATCATCTCATCCGCCTGCCGGCGGAAATGGAAGAAGCCGCGTGACGTGCGCGCAACCCTCTCCCTGCGGGTGTTCAGACCGGAGACATGGGTAACGGGTGTTCGGGGACATCGGTAACAGGTTGAGCATCGCCCGCCGGGTCGCGGAAGTCGAGGCGGGCGATGTGTTGGTGGCGGTAGTACACGTCGAAGACGCCGTCCTGTTCGCTC
>JANXTB010000155.1 GCA_025356415.1 Hyphomicrobiales bacterium | reverse complement strand
CGCTGTCCGGCATCCGCGGCGCCGCGCAATTGCTGGAAACCGGCCTCTCCGAGAGCGACCGCGAGCTCACCAGCCTGATCTGCGACGAGACCGACCGCATTGTGAAGCTTGTCGACCGCATGGAGGTCTTCTCCGACGAGCGGCCCATCGAGCGTGACCGCGTCAATATTCATTCGGTTCTCGACCATGTGAAGCGCGTCGCGCAGGCCGGCTTCGGGCGTCATGTGCGCATTGTGGAGAGTTACGACCCGTCGCTGCCGCCTGTGCTGGCGAACCGCGACCAGCTCGTCCAGGTCTTCCTGAACCTCGTCAAGAACGCCGCCGAGGCTGTCGGGGAGGACGCCATAGACGGGCAGATCGAGCTGACCACGGCCTTCCGGCCCGGTGTGCGGCTGAAGACCCCGGGCGTCAGCGCGCCGGTCAGCTTGCCGCTGGAGTTTTGCGTCATCGACAATGGCCCGGGCGTCGCCCCCGACATAGCCGAACACCTCTTCGACCCTTTCGTCAGCAACAAATCCTCCGGAACTGGCCTCGGTCTTGCACTTGTAGCCAAGATCATTGGTGATCATGGTGGCATTGTCGAATGCGAGTCTCATCCACGCAGGACCACCTTCCGTGTTCTGTTGCCCATGTTTACGTCGGCCGATGGCCGGACAGGGGCGGAATGAGAAGCCTCACGTGGCTTTGCATTACGACTGCCGCTTGAGTGCGGCTTGAGGAGACTGGTGGAATGGCGACTGGAAACATCCTCGTTGCCGACGACGATGCAGCAATCCGGACTGTGCTCAGCCAGGCGCTGACACGGGCCGGATATGAGGTTCGCGTCACGGGGACAGCCGGAACGCTCTGGCGCTGGGTGCAGGCGGGGGAAGGGGATCTCGTCATCACCGACGTCGTCATGCCTGACGAAAACGCGTTTGAACTCCTGCCCCGCATCAAGCAATTGCGACCCGATCTTCCGATCATCGTGATGAGCGCGCAGAACACGTTCATGACGGCGATCAAGGCGTCCGAGCGCGGCGCCTACGATTACCTGCCAAAACCCTTCGACCTGAAAGAGCTCGTGAATATTGTCGGCCGCGCCATGAGCGAGCCGCGCACGCGCTTGCCGAAAGAGAAGGTCGAAGAGATCGAGGGCATGCCGCTGGTCGGGCGCTCGCCCGCCATGCAGGAAATTTACCGCACGCTCGCCCGCCTGATGCAGACGGATCTGACGGTGATGATCACCGGTGAATCCGGCACCGGCAAGGAGCTTGTGGCGCGCGCGCTGCACGATTACGGCAAGCGCCGCGACGGACCATTCGTCGCCATCAACATGGCCGCCATTCCGCGTGATCTGATCGAGAGCGAATTGTTCGGTCACGAGAAGGGCGCGTTCACCGGCGCGAATTCGCGCTCGGCCGGCCGCTTCGAACAGGCCGAGAGCGGCACGCTTTTCCTGGATGAAATCGGCGACATGCCGATGGAAGCCCAGACGCGCTTGCTTCGCGTGCTGCAGCAGGGCGAATACACGACCGTTGGCGGCCGCACGCCGATCAAGACAAACGTGCGTATCGTCGCCGCGACCAACAAAGACCTTCGGATTCTCATCCAGCAGGGCCTGTTCCGCGAGGATCTGTTCTTCCGCCTCAACGTCGTGCCGCTGCGGCTGCCGCCGCTGCGCGAACGCACCGAGGATGTGCCCGATCTCGTCCGACATTTCTTCAAGCAGGCCGCCGCCGAAGGCCTGCCGATGAAGCATATGGACGCCGCCGCGCTGGAGCGCATGAAGCGCTATCGCTGGCCGGGCAACATTCGCGAACTCGAGAACCTGATCCGCCGGCTTGCGGCGCTCTATCCGCAGGAAGTCGTCTCCGACCAGCTGGTCGAGGCCGAACTCGGCCACGACGCGCCCATGGTCTCGCGCGGGACCAATGGTTCGTCGGCGTCGATGGCCGCGCCGATCGCCGCGAGCGGCGTTGCAGTCGAGGACGATTCCACTTTGTCGTCTTCGGTCGAGCATCATCTCTCGGCGCTGTTCCGGACCCATGGCGAACAATTGCCGCCGCCCGGCCTCTATCACCGGGTCTTGCGCGAAATCGAGTATCCGCTGATCTCGGCGGCGCTTTCGGCGACGCGCGGCAACCAGATCAAGGCGGCGGAACTGCTCGGGCTCAATCGCAATACCTTGCGCAAGAAGGTCCGCGACCTCGACATCAGGCTCATGCGTTCGCCGCGCTAAGCTGCGGAGACCTCGTAACAATCAGGGCGGCAGCTTCGGCTTGCCGCCCTTTTTTGTGCGCACGTTCCAAAACATTTCGGGGGACAGCCGGTGGATATGTCGGCCTGCGCCCCCAATTTGTCGCAATCCGGCAACACCGTTGTATGAATGACACGGTTTGTGTGGCAGAAACCGCGCATGTGGCGCCATGCAGGGCGCCATCAGGGACGCTCGTGGGGATACGGAGCCATTGATTTCTACGGCTGACTCCATGCAGGACAAGAAACCGGCGACCGTCTACCAAGGCGAACGCCGTTTTCTGGCGCGCTTTGGCCCGTTCGTCGTCACGCTGGCTGTCGCGCTCGGCATTTTCACCGTTCTGGTCTTCGCCGATTACACGCCTATCGCCCCGACGACGAATGTCGTCCTCAGCCTGTTCCTCGCCAACGCCGTCCTGATCCTGGTCCTGTTCGGCCTTCTGGCCGGAGAGGTCTGGCGGCTGGTGCGCGCCTATCGCGCCGGCGCGGCGGGCGCAGGACTGCACGTGCGCATCGTGGGCCTGTTCTCAGGCATCGCGGCGGCCCCGGCGATCATCATCGCGGTGGTCGGCTCGATCACGCTGGAGCGCAGCCTGAACCCCGCCTTCATGCAGGACGTGCGCGGCTTCGTGCTCAACACGGCCGAAGCGGCGCGGCTGTTTCGTGAGAGCCAGTGCCGCTCGCTGCTGCAGGAATCACGCCTGCTGGCCAGCGATCTCGACCGCATCCGCACCTTCTACGACAATGACCGCGACAAGTTTCGCGAGTTCTTCTCCGGCCGTTCGCGCATTCTAGGCTTCACGACAGCGGTGTTGATGAGCCGCGACGGCGAGGTGCTGGAGCGCGCCGACACCGGCACGCCGGAACCGCGCGTGGTCACCCCCGAAGCGTCCGATTTCGACGACGCCAAGAAGAACGAGCCGCTCTGCCTCGTGCTAGACGAGGGCCGCACCTTCGTGGCGCTGCGCGATCTGGCGAACATCGAAAACACCTACCTCTACGTCGCGCGTCCGGTCGATCCGTTCGCCGTGGATTTCCCCGCGCAGGCGGCCAGCCTGATCGCGCTTTACGAGGCCTTCGACGCGCATCGCCGCAACATCCAGATCGCCTTTGCGACCATGTATGTGCTGCTGGCGCTGGTCATGCTCTTGTCGGCGACATGGCTCGGCCTGTCTTTCGCGGGCCGGCTGGTGAGCCCGATCCGCCGTCTCATCGCCGCGACGGACCAGGTGTCGTCCGGTAATCTCTATGTGCAGGTGCCGGTCAATCGGTCCGAAGGCGATCTCGCGCATCTTGGCGAGACGTTCAACAAGATGACGTCCGAGTTGCGGCTCCAGCAAAACCGTCTGATCGCGGCGAGCAATCTCATCGATGAGCGGCGCCTGTTTACCGAAGCCGTGCTGTCGGGCGTTCCGGCGGCCATCATTGGCATCAACCAGGCGGGGCGCGTCACGGTGCTCAATCCGTCGGCGATCAAGCTGCTCGACTCCGTCGATGCGAGCGCCGAGACCATCATCGGCAAGCTGATCGACGACGTGATACCTGAACTGGCGCCGACGCTCGCTGAGGCGCGCGAAAAGCGCCAGCGTCTGCTGCAAAGCCAGAT
>JANXTB010000130.1 GCA_025356415.1 Hyphomicrobiales bacterium | reverse complement strand
GTCCGGCATGGCCCTCATCCTTTCAACTCGTCGCGGTGGCGAAAGCCTCCCTGCGCGTGCCTATGCGTGAGTCGCATCTCAGTTTGATGACAGCTGCGCCGCGGCTTTCACGCATCTGTCACATCGCGTGGCTAGGCCTCGCGCATGTCGATGCTCATTCACCTCACGGCGGGATTCGCCGGGCTGTCGCTCGCCGCCCATCTCGCGAGCCACGCGCTGGCGATCAGCCGCCTGCGCCGCGTCACCGTGCACGCGGAGCGGGACGGCGAATGGCCGGAGGTTTCGCTGGTGCGGCCGTTGTGCGGCGTCGAGGAATTCTCAGCGGAGACTCTGGAAGCCTCGTTCCATCTCACCTATCCGCGCGCGGAACTCATCTTCTGCGTCGCGCAGGAGCAGGATCCGATTTCGCCGCTGGTGCGCGCGGCGATCACGCGTCATCCCCACATTCGCGCCAGCCTGCTCATCGGCCATGAGCCATGGTCGGGCAATCCCAAACTCGACAACATGACGAAAGGCTATCGCGCGGCGCGCGGCGAATTCGTCGTGTTCACCGACAGCAATCTGCTGATCCCGCCCGATTACCTGCAGCATGTCATGGCGGCTTTCACGGACGACGCCGCGCTTGTCTCAGCGCCGCCGTTTGGCGCCGCGCCCGGGACGTTAGCGGCGGAAGTGGAATGCGCGTTGCTGAACGCCTATGCGGCGCGCGTGCAATATTGCGTCGATGCGCTTGGCTTCGGCTTCGCGCAGGGCAAGACGCTGGCGTTCCGCAAGGCCGATCTCGATGGCGGCGGGTTCGAAGCCATGGCGCTGGAGCCTGCCGAGGACGCCGCCGCAACGAAATGGGCGCGCGCGCAGGGACGCAAGGTGCGCCTCGTGACACCCATGGCGCCGCAGCCGCTGGGCGCACGATCCTTCGGGGCGGTGTGGTCGCGGCACCTGCGCTGGGCGCGTCTGCGCCGGGCGACGTTTCCGCTGCTATTTGTGCCTGAAATTCTCTCCAGCGCGCTGACGCCACTCGCCGCAGTCGCTCTGGCGTCAGGCGATGCTCTCTGGACCGCGGTCTACGCGTCGATCTGGTTTGGCGCGGACATCGCCGCCACGCGGCTTGCGGGATGGCCGCTGTCGTGGCGCACGCTGATCGCCCTGCCCTGCCGCGACGCGCTGCTGGCCGCGATATGGCTCGCCGCATGGACCGGACGCGGCTTTGTGTGGCGCGGGCACACGATGCAGGCCGCAGTCGCGCGCCCTGATGCACGAGCCTGATCGAGAGCTGCATTTAATCGATTTGATCTCGGGGGCCGCGCTCTCTAGCAAGGTCGCCAAAGCCTTGCCCGAGAGGAACGCCATGAGCCCCGAACGCCCCTACGAACTCGCCCATCTGGGCCATGTCGAACTCTTCACCCCGAAACCCGACGAGAGCCTGCATTTCTTCGTCAACGTTCTCGGCCTCACCGAGAGCGGGCGCGAGGGCGATTCCGTTTATCTGCGCGGCTGGGACGATTACGAGTTCCACACGCTCAAGCTCACCGCGGCCAGGCAGTCCGGCATGGGCCATGTCGCCTTTCGCGCCAACAGCCCCGAGGCGCTGGAGCGCCGCGCCAAAAAGCTTGAGAGCATGGGGCGCGGCATTGGCTGGGTCGATGGCGACATGGGCCACGGCAAGGCCTATCGCGCGACCGACCCGGACGGGCACATCTTTGAAATCTACAACGAGACGCGCTGGTACGAGGCGCCGCCGGAGCTGAAGCCCGCGCTGAAGAATCAGGCGATGCGCTTCCCCGCGCGCGGCTGCAATGCGCGCCGCATCGATCACCTTAACCTGCTGGTGCTGGATGTGGCCGCGACGCGCGAGTTTCTCGACGAAGGCCTGCACATGCGCAACACCGAGCGCATCATGCTCGATGACGGCACGGAAGCCGGTTCGTGGATGACCACGACCAACAAGACCTATGACATCGCCTTCACGCAGGACCACACCGGCGTCGCGGGCCGCTTCCACCATGTCACCTACGCGCTCGACAGCCGCGAGGACATCCTGCGCGCCGCCGACGTCTTTCTGGAAAATGGCGTGTTCATCGAGACCGGCCCGCACAAGCATGCGGTGCAGCAGACGTTCTTTCTCTATGTCTGGGAGCCCGGCGGCAATCGCGTCGAAGTGGCGAATGCAGGCGCAAGGCTCATGCTGGCGCCTGACTGGAAGCCCATCATCTGGACGCAGGCCGAGCGCGCCAAAGGTCAGGCTTGGGGGCTAAAGACGGTGGAAAGTTTCCACACCCACGGCACGCCGCCGGTCGCCTGAACTGGCGGATTTGGGCGCCGGGCGAGTCCGATTTTGAACAAAATGCAGAGCCCAGCGAACTTACCTCGATTTTCTCCGTTGATCAGGTCCATCAGGCTACCTTGACGGAGGAAACATGGGACTGGCTGGCCCGAGACGGCCCATCAAAGTGGTCGAAGTGGAAGTGGACGGAAAAATCGTGCGTGGCGTTCTCGAGAGTGTGAACGGCACTGTGCTCGTGACTACACGCGACAGCCAACGCAGCGCCCCGCTGAACGGGCGCGACGCAGAAGCGGTCGCGAGAGATCTCCTGCACGAAATGACCACCACCGCGAACATGGCGAAGACCGCGCACGGCGACATTGCGCATCACGCGCGCTAATTAGTTTCCGTGCGCGCACAGGTCCAGACTGCGTAGCTTGCGATTGTCTCGAAGCGCATGCTGTTCCCGGCCTGAAACTGGAATGACGGCGCTGGCGCTTCGGCGCGGCGCGCGCCCTCAGGCGTAGACTCGCTCGCCCGCATGGGAGCGACGATCGCCGATGGCGCATCATCCCGTTGGCAGACAGCGGCGATGGCGTCTTTCGAGAGGTTGCGCGCCGCCGGCGCGGCCTGATTGCTCAAGACCTCCGGCGCGAAAATCCCATGATCGATCAGGAATCGCATACGCGCGCTCCAGTCGCGCGCAAGTTCGCGCGAAAACACAATGCTCGACGCCTGCACGGGCGCAACCCAATTGGGCCGCGACAGCCAATACCAGGGCTCTTTGCCAAGCCCCAGCCACAGCACCGGTTGGTCGTTGGCTGGCAGTACGCTGACGAGTTCGGGCGCCTGTCGCGATTCCAGCGAGATGTCGACCGGCGCGCGATCGTCGTAGCGCAGGAGCGCGACGATGCTTGCGATGGCGAGAACGCCGGCGGCGATCGCCACGCGCGGCGCTTCCCGCCGCTTTGCGAGATAGACAACCAGCACTGCGAGCGGCAAGGCGAGCGGGCGCAGCACCCAGAGATAGCTCCATTGAAAGACGAGGCCGGATGGCGCACTGGCGAGGATATCGCCCAGCCCGACGAGATTCAAAAGATCGAAACCGACCCATGCGGCCGTGGCGATCATCCAGAGCAGCGCTTCGATGCGATGCGTGCACAGGCGGGCTGACATGTTGAACTGGAACGCGAGGGCGCCGAGGCTGAAGAGCAGACAGAGGGGCGCGGCATCGCGCATCATGAATGCGCAGGCGATCAGCGCGAGCGTGATGCGCGCTTGCAGTCCATCACCCCTGCAGGCGATTAGCATCAAGGATGCAGGCGCGAGGATCGCCGGGATGAACAAGACGCGCCACGGCTGGGCTTGCGTCATCAGCACGCTCGGCCACATATCCGCAAACAGCAGCGACAAGACGATGCCTGCCGCGCTCGCGACGAGGACGGCGATCAGGAATGAGCGCAATGCGCCCACGCAATGCCGCGCGGCGATGATGAGGATGATCGCGCGTAGCAGATTGTCGATCCAGAACGACACGGGCGCTTGCGAGAGGAACAGATAGGACGTGCGCAAGCGCAGCAGCGCGAGCCACTCGGGATCGAATGTCGCGAGCAGATTGGAAAGATAAGGCGCGCCCAGCGCCCCGCCCGCGAGCGCGAGAACAGCGCCAGCAAAAGCGATCAGCCAGAGACGGCGATCGTCCAGCGCGGCCCATGTGAAAGCGACGGCGGTGCCGGCCGCGCCCACCAACGGATGAAACGCGCCTGCGATCAGAAGCGCAGCGATGCCTGTACGCCAGCGACTTTCGAGCATGGATGCGAAAGCGATCAACACGAAGCCTTCGGCGAAGGGGCGCGGCACGGCGAGAAATTCGCCCGCCATGAAGGATGAGCCTGCGGAATAATTGAGCGGTGCGAGCGCGACGAGCGCGGCCATCCCGAGCGCGATGCGCGCCGGCAGATGCGCGGCCGACGTCAGCGCGCGCGTGAACGTGAGCAGGCCGGCGAACCACACGCCAACCCCGCAGATCGCCAGCGCACGAGCGGCCTCGGCCACCGGCAGGATCGCGTTGAACAACCGCAGGAGTACGCCATACAAAGTGAGCGCGGTCTGTTGCTCATGCGCAAACAGCATGTCGCCTTCGACGATCGCGCGCGGCGCCCAGGCGCGGGTCACATAGATCAGCGCATCGCCATGAACGCCCCGATAAGGATGGGCGACAACATAGAGCGCGAACAGCGCGAGCCGGAGCAACGCCAGGCTGAGCCTCTCGCGGGGCGACGTCTTGGGCATCACGCAGCCTGCGTGAAGAGCAGGACCTTGCGTGCACCGAAGTTGAACATGAACACGAAGCCAGCGGTTACGATCTTGGCCGGCGCCACGGCCATGCCTGTGCCATCGACGAACGCGTGCAACATGATTTGCGTGAGCGCGAGGCCGAGCAGGCCGACGGATGCGAACAAGATGAATTCCGCCCGCGCATCCGCGACGCGGCGCTGGCTGAAAGCGAAGCGGACGCTCAGCGCATAGGCGACGAACAGGCCGACGATAAAGCCGATGGCGGCGGCTAGCAGATAATGCAGGCCGAGAACATGATGCAGCAGCAGCAGAAGTCCCATGTCCGCGCCCAGCGCCAGCAAACTGCACAGGGCGTAGCAGATGAACTCCAGCACGAGCGGCTGCATGTCGACGGCGTTACGCCGCGCGGCGCGGAACCATGCGGACACTTGCGAGAGCCTCCTGCGCGCCAGAGGGACCCTGCTCGCCGTATTCGGCGTCTTCATTGACCTGCCAGACATCATAGAGCGTCTCGCCGGCCATGATGTTCATGGCGGTGAGCAGGCCCGTCATCATGGCGTGGTCCTGATTATTATACTTGTGCATGCCGTTGCGCCCGACGAGATGCAGGTCGGGATAGCACAGCGAAATCTCGCGGCGCACGGTCGCGACATGGCTCGCGTAATTCTCGTCGTAAACCGGATAGGCTTTGGCCTGGCGCACGACCGTCGCATCCACGACATCCTCGGCGCGCATCAGGCCGATCTTGGCGATCTCCTGCTTCGCGAGTTCAGCGAGTTCGTCATCGCTCGCGGTCCACAGGCCATCGCCTTCGAAGCAGAAATATTCGAGGCCGAGGCAGGTTGAAGCTTCATCCGGCAGCATTTCCGGCGACCATGAGCGGAAGTTCTGCACGCGCCCGACCTTCACGGACGGGTCGTGGATATAGACCCAATTGTCGGGCAGCACGATGTCGCTGCGGCCGATCAGCACGACGGTGAGGAAGTCGCGATATTTCAGTTCACGCGCATGCAGCAGCGAGATCGGCGCGGGCTTGATGGCGCGCATGAGATCGCGGATGGGCGCCGACGAGATCACGCGGCGCGCTTCATAGGTTTGCTCGACGCCCGCGCTGTCGCGCGCCGTCACGGTCCATATGCCCGTCGCCTCGTCGCGGCTGAGGCCGCATACGCTGCGGTCCATTTCGATCTTTCCGCCGAAGCCGCGGATCTTTTTCGCCGCCGCATCCCACATCATGCCAGGGCCGCGGCGTGGATAGCGGAAGCTTTCAATGAGAGTCTTCGCGCCGCCCTTGCCGCGATTGAGGCCGAGCGAGCGGCGCATACCGTCCATCACGGCGGCGAAGAGATCGAGCCCCTTGATGCGCTGCGCCGCCCAATCGGCGGAGATTTCATCGCAGCCCATGCCCCAGACCTTTTCCGTGTAGGTCTTGAAGAAGATCGAGAACAGGCGCTCGCCGAAATTATTGCGGACCCACTGATGAAACGTCTTGGGCGCGCGCACCGGAAACAGTTTCGCCCAGCCGAAGGAGGCGACGCAGGCGGCGCTTTGCAGCAGGCCAAGATTGCGCAGCGCCTCGAAGGCTTTCAGCGGATAGGAGTAAAACTTGCCGCCGTAATAGATGCGCGACAGGCGCGGGCGCTCGATGAAATCGTCGGGCAGGATCTCGTTCCAGAGATCGACGATCTCGCGCGATTTCGAGAAGAAGCGGTGGCCGCCGATATCGAACAGGAACCCCTTGTAAGAGGCGGTGCGGCTGATGCCGCCCACATAAACCGGATCGGCCTCGAGCACGACGACCTCACGGCCGGCCTTCGACAGCGTATAGGCGGCCGTCAGGCCCGCCGGGCCGGCGCCGATGACCATTGTGTCAATGATATGAGGCAATTGAGCGCTCCGAGTTCTGTCGCGCACCTTGCCTGTCCCGCGTTAACGAAGGCTAAACCGCGCGCTAGCCCATGAGCAGATCGTCTGGAACCCTTGATCCCTGCCTCGGGACGGGGCATGTCTTGGGGCTGAATTTTTGATGCGGTCGCCCCAGCCAAGGGGCCGACTGGCCTTCACTGGAGCCAAGCCTATGTCGCGCACGCAAATCTCCGGACTGTCGGTGGCGACCGTCCTGCACGATTTCATCGTCAATGAGGCCCTGCCCGGCACGGGCGTCTCGGCGGACGTGTTCTTCGGCGGTCTCGCGGGGCTGATCCAGGATCTTGCGCCCAAGAACGCCGCCCTGCTGGCGAAGCGCGACGAGTTGCAGGCGAAGATCGACGCCTGGCACAAGGCCCACAAGGGCGCAGCTCATGACGCCAGCGCCTATCGCGCCATGCTGAAGGAGATCGGCTATCTGCGCGATGCGCCCGCCGCCTTCAGCGTCCAGACCCAGGACATCGACGACGAGATCGCCCATCTCGCCGGCCCGCAGCTTGTCGTGCCAATGTCGAATGCGCGCTATGCGCTCAACGCCGCCAACGCCCGTTGGGGCAGCCTTTACGATGCGCTCTACGGCACCGACGCCGTCGTGACGGACGCGCCGGGCCGAGGCTACGACAAGACGCGCGGCGACAAGGTGATCGCGGTCGCAAAAGCGGCGCTCGACAAGATCGCGCCGCTGGCGTCCGGCTCGCACGCCGATGTGTCGGGCTACACGATCAAGGACGGCGCGCTGTCGCCAGCCCTTGCCGATCCCTCACGCCTCGCCGGCTGGATCGGCTCGCCGGATGCGCCGAGCGTCGTGTTGTTGAAGCACAATGGCATTCACGCGGAAATACACATAGACCGCAATCATCCGATCGGTCGTGACGACAAGGCCGGCGTCTCCGATGTGGTGATGGAATCCGCGCTGTCGACCATCATGGACATGGAAGATTCTGTCGCCGCCGTGGACGCGGAAGACAAGACGGATGTCTATCGCAACTGGCTCGGACTGATGAAGGGCACGTTGACCGCCGATTTTGAAAAAGGCGGAAAGACGCTGCAGCGCAAGCTCAATCCTGATCGCAACTATGACAGCGCCAAGGGCAATGTCACCCTGCCCGGCCGCAGCCTGATGCTGGTGCGCAACGTCGGTCATCACATGTACACCGACGCGGTGACGGCCGCTGACGGGAAGGAAATTCCCGAAGGCCTCGTCGACGCCGCCGTCAGCATCATGATCGCGCTGCACGATCTCAACGGCGACAGCCCGTTCAAGAACAGCCGCACGGGCTCGGTCTATATCGTCAAACCGAAAATGCACGGCCCCGATGAGGTCGCCTTCGCCAACGAAATCTTCGGTCAGGTCGAGTCAATGCTCGGCATGACGCCCAACACCGTGAAAATGGGCATCATGGACGAGGAGCGCCGCACCACGGTCAATCTCGCCGCGTGCATTCAGGCCGCGGCGCAGCGCGTCTTCTTCATCAACACGGGCTTCCTCGACCGCACCGGCGATGAAATCCATACGTCGATCGAAGCTGGCCCTGTCGTGCGCAAGAACGACATCAAGGGCACGGCGTGGATCAAGGCGTATGAGGACAACAACGTCGATGTCGGCCTCGCCTGCGGCCTGCCCGGCCACGCGCAGATCGGCAAGGGCATGTGGGCTGCGCCCGACCGCATGGCCGACATGCTCGCGCAGAAGATCGGCCATCCGAAGTCCGGCGCCTCGACCGCGTGGGTGCCCTCGCCGACCGCTGCGACGCTGCACGCGCTGCACTATCACGACGTGGACGTCTTCGCCGAGCAGGCCGCGCTGAAGTCACGCAAGCCCGCCTCGCTCGACGAGATCCTGACGATCCCGCTCGCCAATTCCAACTTCGCGCCAGAAGACGTGAAGCAGGAGCTGGACAATAATTGCCAAGGCATTCTGGGTTACGTCGTGCGCTGGATCGACCAGGGCGTCGGTTGTTCGAAAGTGCCGGACATTCACGATGTCGGCCTGATGGAAGACCGCGCGACCTTGCGTATTTCCAGCCAGCACATCGCCAACTGGCTGCTGCATGGCGTCGTCAGCGAAGCGCAGGTGATGGAAGCCATGAAGCGCATGGCGGCCGTCGTCGATCGCCAGAATGCGGGCGACCCGCTTTACAAGGCGATGGCGCCGAAGTTCGAAGGCCCGGCGTTCGCGGCGGCTTGCGACCTGGTGTTCAAGGGCCGCGCGCAGCCCAACGGCTACACCGAATGGATCCTCCACGAACGCCGCCGCGAGGCGAAGGCGCAGGGGTAATTCCCTTCGTCACTGCGAGGAGCAAAGCGACGAAGCAATCCATCTGATGGCTACCGCCAGATGGATTGCTTGGCTTCGCTCGCAATGACGGCTCTATCCCTGCACCAGCACCGTCTTGATGTTCACGAACTCATGAATGCCGAAACGCCCGCATTCACGGCCGTAACCTGAATGCTTCACGCCGCCGAACGGCAGCTTCGGATCCGACCGCACATTCGTGTTCACGAAACTCATGCCTGCCGCGAGACGCTCGGCGGCGATCTGCTCGCCGCGCGCGAGATCGCGCGTCAGCACGCCGGAGCCAAGGCCGAAATCTGAATCATTGGCGATGCGGATCGCATCTTCCTCGTCCTTCGCTTCGATGATCGCCGCGACCGGTCCGAAAATTTCATCGTCATAAGCCGGCTGCCCCGGACGCACATCGGTGAGCACGGTCGCGGGATAATAAGCGCCTGCGCGTTCCGGGATCTTGCCGCCCAGCAGCACGCGAGCGCCGCCCGCGACGCTCTTCTCCACCTGCGCGTGAATGCCGTCGCGCGCCTCGTTGCTTTGCAGCGGGCCGAGCTTGCTCTTCTCGTCGCGCGGATCGCCCATCTCGAAAGCGCGCATCGCCTCGACAAACGCCTGCTCGAAGGCCGCGCGGTTCGATGGCGTCACGATGAAGCGCTTGCCGGCGATGCAGCTCTGCCCCGCATTGACCATGCGAGCGGTCGCGCAGACTTTCGCGGCGGCCTCGATGTCGGCGTCCTCCAGAATGAGATACGCATCCGATCCGCCGAGTTCGAGCACGGTCTTCTTGATCACGCTCCCCGCAGTGGCGGCAACCGCGCGGCCGGCCTCGACGCTGCCGGTCAATGTCACGGCGGCGATGTCGCCGGATTTGATCAACGCCTCCATGTCGCGACCGCGCACCAGCACGGTGCGAAACACGTCTTCAGGAAAACCCGCGTCGCGGAACAAAGCTTCCAGCGCGAAGGCGCATCCCGGCACGTTGCTCGCGTGTTTCAACACCGCGCCATTGCCCGCCATCAGCGCGGGGGCGGCGAAGCGGATCGCCTGCCAGAATGGAAAATTCCACGGCATGATGGCGAGCACGACGCCGAGCGGATTGAAGGCCACGAAGGCGCGCGGCCCGCCCATGTCGATCTCTTCGCGCGCGAGAAAGGTTTCGGCGTGCTCGGCGAAGTAATCGCAATGCGTGGCGCATTTCTCGATTTCCGCGCGGCCCTCAGTGAGCAGCTTGCCCATCTCGGCCGTCATCAACTCCGCCAGGTCGTCGCGACGTTCGCGCAGCAGGCGCCCGACGCGGCGCATGAGTTCGGCGCGATGCGCGAAACTCTCCTTGCGCCAACCAGCCGTCGCCTTGCGGGTCGATGCGGCAATCGAGAGCGCCTCGTCCGAATTGTGCAAAGCGTAGCTTTTCCCGCTGGCGCCGGTGGCGGGATCCTTGGTGGTGATGGTCACGGACATGATGGCCTCCGGCCGAGCAAACTCTCAAAGGCATGAGATCGGCCTGTGGATAAGAAAGTCATGCTTGGCCGCTCTTTTTTCCGATTCAAGCTGGAACCGGGCGGCGAGATTCGGCGTTCCACTTTCCGCCGCGCATGTGCGGTTGCGCATGCC
Organism: Hyphomicrobiales bacterium; assembly: GCA_025356415.1. GTDB lineage: Bacteria > Pseudomonadota > Alphaproteobacteria > Rhizobiales > Beijerinckiaceae > Terripilifer. The sequence goes on along the minus strand of JANXTB010000130.1, from coordinate 5,758 downwards.
ATCGGAGTTTGAGTGCTTTCCATGACGCCCGGACGGCCAAGCCACACCGCCCGGTGGCATCTTGCCGTCTTCGCCCTCGCGCTCAGCTTGCCGGTTCTGGCCTTCGTCGCGCTTCTCCTCTGGCAATATACGGCGTCCGAGCGCTCGCGCATGGAAGGACGCGCGTCTGCGCTCGCCAGCGACGTCGCCGTGTCTGTCGATCGCGATCTGACAAGCTTGACGGCAAGCCTTGAGGTGCTGTCGCTGTCGCCGTTCCTGCGTGATGGCGATCTCGACGCGTTTCATGAGCAGGCCAGGCAGATCAGCGAGCGGCTTGGCGTCGATCCCGTGCTGCGCGATCTCGAGGGCCAGCAATTGGTCGATCCGAAGCGGCCCATGGCGGACCCGCTTCCACGCCAGCGGATTCCGGTCGATGCGCGCGCCGTTGCCACGCGCAAGACACAGGTCTCCGACCTTTATCTTTCGGACACGACTCGCGAGCAGCAGTTCGCGGTCGTCGTGCCGGTCCTGCGCGAGGATCGCGTTGCCGCCCTGCTCTCGGTCTCCCTGCCGCTGCGCTACATTCAGCAATTATTGCGCCCGCAAGACATACCGGCGAACTGGACCGTCGCCGTGGTGGATCGACGGGGGCGGATCCTTGGCCGGAACGTACGGCAGGAAGAATTTGCCGGAAAAGTCGCGAGCCAGGATCTGCTCGAGCAAACCAATGGCCAGAGCGGCACTTGGTCAGGAAGGACGATCGACGGCCAGCAGGTCTTTGGCGCGTATACGCGCGTGCGCCTTTCCAACTGGCGCGTCGCGGTGGGCGTGCAGCAGGCCATTCTCAACCAGTCGCTCACGCGCTCCTTCTGGCTGCTGGCGGGCCTTGGCGTCGCGCTGACGATCTTCTCGAGCGTGCTCGCAGCCTTCTTCGCGCGCCGCATCACGCAGCCGATGATGGCGCTCTCTTCGCGCGCCGCAGCGCTGGGGCGCGGGCAGGATGTCGCGCCACTCTCCACAAGCCTGCGCGAGGCGGATGATGTCGCCAAGGCGCTGGAAGGCGCCTCAGTGCAATTACGCCAGCGCGCCAGCGAGCGCGACCGCGCGGTCGCCGCGCTGAGCGAAGAAACGTCGCGCCTCGACACGCTGAACCGCGCGGGCACGGCGATGGCCGCCGAGCTCGATCTTGAACAGCTCATCGAGACAATCACCGCGTCGGCGACGCGCCTGACGGGGGCGAAATACGGCGCCTTCTTCGAGCGTGTTCCGGCGGGCGCCGACCATGACACCGATGTCTGGAAACTCGGTTCGCTATCGGGCGCCAACCCGGAAGACTTCACGCGCTTCGGCTTTCCGCGCTCCACGGTTTTGTTTTCGCCAAGCTTCCGTGGCGAAGGCGTCGTGCGTTGTGCGGATGTGCTGCAGGACCCGCGTTACGGTTCGATGGGCGGCATGCCGGCGGGACATGTGCCCGTGCGCAGCTATCTTGCCGTGCCGGTCATCTCGCGCGCGGCGGAAACCATGGGCGTGTTGCTGTTCGGGCACCCCGAACCCGGCCGCTTCGGCGAGCGCGAGGAAGCGCTCATCGTCGGGTTTGCCGGGCAGGCCTCGGTCGCGCTCGACAATGCGCGGCTGTTTCGCTCCGTGCAGCGTGAGCAGGATCGCTTCAGGGCCGCGGTCGCCGCTGTGCGCGGCGTGCTGTGGACCAATGACGCGCAAGGCCGCATGGCAGGCGAACAGCCGGGCTGGGCCGCGCTGACGGGACAGACGCGCGACCAGTATGAAAATTACGGCTGGGCTGCAGCGATTCATCCCGAAGACCAGCAGCCCAGCATCGTCGCCTGGCAAAAGGCTGTCGAAGAGAAGCGCACCTTCGTGTTCGAGCACCGCGTGCGCCGGCACGATGGCGTGTTTCGCACCTTCGCCATTCGCGCCGTGCCAGTGTTCGACGATGCGGGCGCTATTCGCGAATGGGTCGGCGTGCACACCGACATCACCGAACAGCGCGAGGCCGAAGCGGAGCTCAAGGAATCGAACGAAGAGATCCAGCGCTACGCCTACATCGTCAGCCACGATCTGCGCGCGCCGCTGGTCAACATCATGGGCTTCACCAGCGAACTCGAAGCCGTGACGGAGGATGTCAGCGCGGCGCTCGGCGATCACAAGGACGCCGCGCGGCTCATTACCGACATCCATGAATCGCTCGCCTTCATCAAGGCTGCGATCGACAAGATGGATGGCCTGATTAACGCCATCTTGAGGCTGTCGCGCGAAGGCCGCCGGAACTTCAAACCCGAGCCGCTGGACATGGGAAAGCTGATGCAGGGCCTCGCCGATGCGCAGCGCCATCAGGCCGACACAATGGATGCCGAAGTGATTGTAGGCGACCTCCCCGAGATCGTCGCGGATCGTCTCGCCATCGAGCAGATTTTCGGAAACCTCATCGACAACGCCATCAAATATTCTGCTCCGGGGCGTCGTGGCGTCATCGAAGTCACCGGCGAAAATGTCGGCTCGCGCGTTCGTTTCAGCGTGCGCGACAATGGTCGCGGCATTGCTCCGCACGATCATGCGCGCGTCTTCGAATTGTTCCGCCGCTCGGGCGCGCAGGACAAGCCGGGGGAAGGCATCGGTCTCGCGCATGTGCGCGCGCTGGTGCGCAGCCTGGGCGGCAGGATCGATCTCAAATCCGAGCTCGGCGTTGGAACCACATTCACGGTGACGCTGCCTCAGCGTCCTTCAGGCGCGCATGTCGCGATGGCTGCGGAATGAAAGAACAGGAGTCGAAAGTGGAGCCAGTTTCCATTGTCATGATCGAGGACGATCCGGGCCATGCGCGCCTGATCGAGCGCAACATTCGCCGCGCGGGCGTCAACAACGAGATCGTCCCGCTGGCGAACGGCACCGATGCGCTCAATTATCTGCTGGGCCCCGACGGATCGGGAGAAGTCAGCCGGCACCGGCATCTGCTGATCCTGCTCGATCTCAATCTGCCCGACATGAGCGGCATCGACATCCTGCAGAAGATCAAGGCCAACGAGCATGTGCGGCGCTCGCCAGTCGTTGTGCTGACGACGACCGACGACCAGCGCGAAATCCAGCGCTGCTATGATCTCGGCTGCAACGTCTACATCACCAAGCCGGTGAGCTATGACGGATTCTCGTCCGCGATCCGCCAGCTCGGCCTGTTCTTCACCGTCATCAAAGTCCCCGAGAACCCATGACCGACGCGCCTTTTGCGGCAAAGATTCTTTATATCGAGGATGATCCCGGGCTCGGGCAGCTCGTGCGCCGCGCGTTGCAGTCGCGCGGCTACAGCGTCGAGCTTGCAGCCGATGGCATCGCCGGGCTCGCACGCATTCGCGAGGGCGGCGTCGATCTCGTGGCGCTCGATCATCACATGCCAGGCCAGACAGGTCTCGACATCCTGCCGCTCATCCGCGAGATCCCCGACGCACCGCCGGTGATCTACGTCACCGGCTCGGAAGACAGCCGCGTCGCCGTCGCTGCGCTGAAGGCAGGCGCGGTCGATTACGTGTGGAAGGATGTGCAGGGTCATTTCCGCGAATTGCTCGCGGAAGCCGCAGCCACTGCGCTCCATCAGGAGCGGATGCGGCGCGAGGCGATCGCGGCGGAACTGGCCGTGCGCGAGGCGCGCGACCGAGCGGAGTTGCTGCTTGTCGAGGTCAACCATCGCGTCGCCAATTCGCTGGCGATCGTCGCCGCCATGGCGCGGCTGCAGACCAGCGCGGTGCGCGACCCCGCCGCCCGCGAAGCTTTGCAGGAAATGCAGGCCCGCATTGCAGCCATCGCGGGCATCCACCGATCGCTCTACACATCCGACGACGTGACGCGCGTGAACATGCGCGCCTATCTCGGCAAGCTGGTCGAGGAATTGGCGGAGGCGATGAAGGAGGCCGGGCGAGAGCACCGCATCGTGCTCGAGGCGCAAACCATTGAGGTCCCGACCGACAAGGCGGTCTCGGTGGGCGTGATCGTGACCGAACTGGTCACCAACGCGCATAAATACGCCTACCCCGACGAATCGACCGGGGAAATCCGGGTCAGCTTCGCCGCCGATGGCGAGGGCACGGCGCGGCTGACGGTCGAGGACGACGGGATCGGCTGGTCGGAGGAAGACGCCCCCAAGGGCACCGGCCTCGGCACCCGCATCATCCGCTCCATGGCGGCCAATCTGCGCTCCTCGGTCGATTTCGAGCGCGGGTCGCCTGGCACGCGCGCGACCCTCGTTTTCCAGCTCTGATCCGCCGCCCTGCCCGCCTCCGCCACACGGCGGGATTGCGAGGCGACGACTTGGCGGCTAGGACAGGGGCTTGAGAGATCGCGAAGCAGGGTTTTGCGCAGATGAACATGCATTTTTCGGGAGCGCCCGCCACCGAGCCGGAAATCCGGCACGACTGGACGAGCGATGAAGCGCGCGCGATCTACGATCTGCCGTTCAACGACCTCCTGCTGAAGGCGCAGCTGACCCACCGCGCCATGTTTGATCCAAACACGATCCAGCGCAGCCAGCTCCTGTCGATCAAGACGGGCGGCTGCCCCGAGGATTGCGGCTATTGCAGCCAGTCGGCGCATCACAAGACCGGCCTGAAAGCCTCCAAGCTCGTCGAAGTCGAGCGAGTGCTGATTGAAGCCAAGAAGGCGCGCGATGCGGGCTCCACGCGCTATTGCATGGGCGCAGCCTGGCGTTCGCCCAAGGAGCGCGACATGGATTCGATCGTCGCCATGGTCGAGGGCGTGAAGGCGCTCGGCATGGAGACCTGCATGACGCTCGGCATGCTCAGTGCGCAGGATACGTTGCGCCTGAAGGACGCTGGGCTCGATTATTACAACCACAACATCGACACGTCCGAGCGCCATTACGAGAAGGTCATCACCACGCGCACTTTCGCGGACCGGCTGGAAACCCTCGCGCATGTGCGCGAAGCGGGCATCAAGGTGTGCTGCGGCGGCATTGTCGGCATGGGCGAGGAAAAGCTCGACCGCGTCGACATGCTGGTGACGCTGGCCAACCTGCCCGAGCATCCCCAAAGCGTGCCGGTGAACCTGCTGATCCCGGTCGAAGGCACGCCGCTCGAAAACGAGGGCCACATCGACCCGATCGAATTCGTGCGCACCATTGCGCTGGCGCGCATTCTCATGCCGGCTTCCGACGTGCGCCTGTCGGCAGGCCGCACCGCGATGAGCGCGGAAATGCACGCGCTTTGCTTCTTCGCCGGCGCGAATTCCATCTTCGCGGGCGAGACCTTGCTCACCAAGGACAATCCCGGGGAGGATCAGGATGCGACGCTCTTCCGCCGTCTCGGCCTGAAGACCCAGCAGCCCGGCTGCGAGAGCCGCAATGCCGAGCCGGTATGAACAAGCGCTCGAAGCTTTAGACCGTCGCGGGCGCCTGCGCGCGCTGTCAGGGCGCAACGGCATCGACTTTTCATCGAATGATTATCTCGGCCTCGCGGACTCGCGCGAGCTGAAGGACGCCGTCACTGAAGCGCTGGCGCGTGGCGTGCCTGTGGGCGCCGGCGGATCGCGCCTGCTGCGCGGCAACCATCCTGAACATGAGATGCTGGAAGCCGAGGCGGCTGCGTTCTTCGGCGCGGAAAGCGCGCTGTTTTTCGGATCGGGCTTTGCGGCCAACGCCGCGCTGATTTCGACGCTGCCGCAGCGTGGCGACCTGCTGCTTTACGATGCGCTTGTGCACGCCAGCACGCGCGAGGGACTGGCTGGCACGCGCGCGACGCATCTCGAATTCGAGCATAAC
>JANXTB010000074.1 GCA_025356415.1 Hyphomicrobiales bacterium | reverse complement strand
CCAATGTGTTCGCCTTCTTCCTGGAAGGGTCTGACATTGTTCGGATCGCCGACATCAGCAGGCTGCGGCGCGAAGACAAGGAGTTAAAGGGCTTCCAGCGCGGCGAAATTCGCGCGCACGTCAATGCGATCACGGAATTTTTGGACAGTGGACCGGTGCTTTTCCCCAACGCGATCATCCTCGCCATGTCACCCGAGGTCGAGTTCACTTTGTCGCGCGGTCCCAAGCCGGCCACGCTTTGTGCGGTCAGCGAAGGCGGAACCCTCAAGATCCCGATCTATCCCGAAGGCCGTCGCGCCGCCTGGATCGTCGACGGGCAGCAGCGATCGCTGGCGTTAGCGCAAGCACGCGAACGCTCGATCGCCGTGCCGGTAATCGGCTTCGTATCGAACGATCTCGAGACCCAGCGCGAGCAGTTCATTCTGGTCAACAAGGCGAAGCCACTGCCGACCCGGTTGATCAACGAATTGCTGCCAGAGGTCAGCGTCCTGCTGCCGCGTGATCTCCTAGCGCGTCAGTTGCCGAGCGCCTTGTGCGAGGCACTCAACACGGATCCATCGTCACCGTTCCACGGCCTCATTCGTCGTGAATCCGACGAGAAGGCGAAGGCGGGGATTGTCACCGACAACGCTCTCATCGAAACGATGAAGGCGAGCCTCAAGTCGCCGATCGGCGCGCTCGGTCAGTATCGTCGAAATGGCGACGGCAACGACACCGAGGCGATGTTCGAGACGCTTCTGATCTTTTGGTCGGCAGTCCGCGAGACCTTCCCGCAGGCCTGGGGTAAGCCCGCCACGGAAAGCCGACTTATGCACAGCGCCGGTATTCGGGCGATGGGATCGCTGATGGATCCTATCATCCTGCGCGCCGATACCAGTCCTGATCGCGCCGCGGCCGTTCGAGCGGTATTGAAGCGGCTCGCGCCGCATTGTCGCTGGACCGAAGGCAACTGGGAGGAACTCGGTCTTGCCTGGAATGCAATTCAGTCGACCTCGCAGCACATCGCCAAGCTCAGCGATCATCTCCTCCATCTTGAGCGCGACCTCGCCAGGTCTGCGCCATGAAATTCATCTTCGCCGACAGCCTGGATTATGTGGACCCGGCGTTCGATTTTCTCGCTGACCGCAGCCCCGCCGAGCGCCAGCCGTATTGGGACGACGCTTATCCGCACGAGATCATGGGCTATGCACCTTACGACGGCGTCCTCGTCTCAAGAGGGATAGTCGGCGATCATCGCGTGAAAGGGAAATATACCGCGAGCCAGGCGCGCCGCTTCGGTCTGGTTGGCGCTCGCAAGTTTCTTCGGTTAGACAAGCCGCAATTCGCTCATCTCGATATCTTCGGCGACTGCGGCGCTTTTACCTATGCCGGCGAGGAAAAGCCGCCCTACACGGCTTCGGAGATGGCCGAGTTTTACGACGAGTGCCGTTTCACTCATGGTTGCTCGGTCGATCACATTATCTTCGATTTCGATGCCCGCTTGACGGGGCTGGACGGCGGGACCCAGGATGCAAAGGCCCGCTTCGACATCACGCTCGAAAATGCCGATGCCTTCTGGCGTGAAGCGCACGCAATCGGCGCCGCCTTCACGCCGCTCGGCGTGGTCCAGGGTTGGTCGCCGGGCAGCATGGCCGAGGCAGCGCGCCGCCTCGTCGCGATGGGTTATGATTATCTCGCCCTCGGCGGCATGGTCCCGCTCAAGTCGCCCGATATCAAGCTCTGCCTCGAGGCGATCCGTGATGCGGTGCCATGGACAACCAAGCTTCACATCCTAGGCTTCGCCAAGGCCGACGATATCGACAGCTTCCACAGCTATGACATCGCCAGTTTCGATACGACCTCGCCCCTGATCCGGGCGTTCAAGGACGCCAAGCAGAATTATTACCTGCCTGGCGACGGTCTCGGGCTTCGGTATTTCACCTCGATCCGGGTGCCACAGGCGATCGAGAACCCCAAGCTGCAGCGCGCAGTTCGCCGTGGAACGTTTCGCGCCGAGGAATTGGTCAGGCTCGAGACCGCCGCGTTGGGCTCACTGCGCGCGTTCGATCAAGGCGGAGCAAGTGTCGAGGATGCGCTTCACAACGTGCTTGTCTACAGCGCAGCGCTGGTCGAGGAGAAGCCTTATGCGGATTGCTCGGACAGCCCTGCATTGCGAAAGCTCGCCGAGCGCTATCGAGCCACGCTAACTGAGCGGCCCTGGAAACAATGCGGCTGCGCGATCTGCAACGCAGCGTCAATCGATGTCATCATTTTCCGTGGCAGCAATCGCAACAAGCGGCGGGGAATTCACAACCTTGCCGTCTACAAAAACCATATTGAGCGACTGGATCTAAAACGTGCCGTCAAAAGACCCTCTTCGATACCTCTCGATCTGTGCGCAGCAGAGCAATGAGCACGTCGTGCTCAGT
>JANXTB010000013.1 GCA_025356415.1 Hyphomicrobiales bacterium | reverse complement strand
CGCTTCTCCCGAACCGCTGTCAGCAAGCGGGCCAGGGCAGGGCGGTCGAGGCTGCCCCCGGAATAGCCGCCATCGTCGAAGCAATCCCTGATCAACGACCAGCCCTCGTGCGACTGGCTCTTGATGTAGGCCTCGCCGGCTTCGCGCTGCGCGTCGAGCGAGTTGAAGTCCTGTTCGAGACCAGCGTCGGTCGAAACGCGCGTGTAGATGGCGCAGCGGAGCTTTTGTTTTGGGTCGGGCGCGGAGGGGCGGCGCCTCACGACAGGTCTCCTACGGCCTGCGCAGGGGCCGTGGAGACGCATTCGGCCGGCGGCGGAGCATCGGTGTCGCCAGGGCGGCGTCGTCCCTCACGCGCGATCCTGGCGCCGCGTGCAGGATGATCAACTGCGCCCGACGCCGATGCGGACTTCGCAGCCGCCAGTCCAAAAAACTTCGGACCGCTCCACCGCGTGCCGGCGATGGCGCGCGCCACCTCCGACAACGATTTATGCGTCGCGCCATTCCAGGCGAAGCCGTCTTCAAGAACCATCACCCGATGCAACGCGCCCTGCCACTCCCGCTTGAGCAGCGTCCCTGGCCGCAACCCAGACGACGCCGAAACCGGAGGGGTCGGTTCGGGTGACCTCTGCCCATCCGGTCCGCTTTGCGTGTCGTTCCTGAAAGCGTTCGGCGCCAACCGCAAGGGGTGTCGAAAGGTCACTGTCCCTTGCTCAGCACGGTCACCGAGGTGATCGTGTTGCGCGACTTGTCGATGGTGAACCGGATTCGGTCGCCAGCGCCGAGATTGTCGAGAAGGCCTGGCTGCGAAATCGGATAGGCCATTTCCATTGCGGCCATGAATCCCTTGATCTCCTCATGGTCGATCACGAGGCGCCCCGAGCGCGGGATGGTCGCGATGACCGTGCCCACGCCGTCTGCCGATCCCGAGGCTTGCACCTGTTCGATCTTTGCGGCGCTCGCAGGGCTGCCTTGACCGATGATCAGTTCGCCCGTCATGCCGGTCTTGTCATGGGCTGGCACATGGCAATGGAAGAACAGCGACACGTCGGCGTCCGGCGTGATGAACCGCGCCGTGCGCGTTCCGGGACCGATGAAGTTGATAGCAAACATCGGATTCAGTCCGGGTAGCATGAATGTGTGGCGGATCGAGTCCTCGATGTCGAAAGTGATCTCCACCTCTTCACATCGGCCCGCCTCCAGATGTCGCGGTTCAAACCCATAGGCCTCGCCCGGCTGCGCAAAGGCGCGCCCGGCCTTAATCGTCAGCTTGCGAAATCCGCGCGCCTTTTCCCCACAAGCGTCAGCAACGATTCGATGGCGGTCAAGATCGAGGAGATCGAGGCGCGGCACAGGCGCCGCCGAAACACGAACCGGATAATCGAGATCGGCGCGCTTTTCGATTGTAACGTCGGCGCCGCCGAACACTGGCGTTTCGCCGCGATACCATGCCGGATCGAAGTAACGGGCATGCGCTTCATGGTTCGCCATGCCGGGTGTCCCGGCGTAGACAATCTCCGAATGCGCGCCGCCCGGGCCGATGCCCTTGTTGGTCGAGGACACCGGGGAATGGTCGTGCATCATCCACGCGCCCGGACCGCTGGCTTCCACTCCGTCGGGCTTGGCGCCAAGCGCAAGATCGACGCGTTGACCGGGGCCGATGTCGAAGACGTCGCGGCGCACTCGGGCGACCTCAGGCACGGCGAAGCCGTCGATGTCGGTCAGCAGCGGATGATGGCCATGTGGATGCACGTAGACGGTGTGCGCGCCAACGTTCAGCACGCGTAGCTTCGTCGTCTCGCCAGACTTCACCTCGATCGTGCTGTCGCGCAACGTGAATGGGAAGGCGCGGCCATTGAGCAGGAAGATGTCCGGGCGGCCCTGCGTGATGTCATAGTCGCGATGCATGCGTTTCTCGATCTCGCGGACGTCGTTGGTGACGGCGGGGATTCGATGCAGGCGTGAGTCCACGTCCTGAAAGACGAGCGAATATTCGCCCTGGTAGCCTTCAGCGGTGGCCTTCGCGAGCGCCTGTACGCGGCCGGCGCCGGGGATCATGCGCGCGAAATGATTGTTGGGCCGCCGCGGCTCGACGATAAACATGCCGGCGAGCCCCATGGGCACATGCACCTGCTCCTGCACGTGGCAGTGATACCAGTAAGTGCCGGCGGTCCTGGCGATGAAGTCGTAGGTGAAATTTTCGCCGGGCTTGATGTCGGGCCTTGGCATGTCCGGCACGCCGTCCATTTCCCACGACTGGCTCATGCCATGCAGGTGGATCGTGTGCGGCAGATAATGCGTGTTGTAGAGCGTGATGCGAACGAGATCGCCCTGTTGCACGCGCAACGTGGGGCTGGGCAGGCGGGCGGGTGTTCCCATGGTCGAGCCGAGCGGGGCATAGACCCAGAATGTCACGTATTCGCCGGGAAAAACCTCCTCCTGCACTTCCGCTATTTCGAGGCGAAAGTGCACGGTCTTGTAGTTACCCTCCGCATCGAGGTCGGACAGTTCGACGGCCGACTCGTCAGCGCCGGGGATGCGTTCGTTCTCGGCTTCAAGTCCGGCACGCTCCTGTGCGCCGCCCTGCAGGAAGGAACGGGTCGAGGCGTAGCGGCTGGTGCGCGGCATGGCGTCCAGCGGAATGGGATCATCGGCGAGCGCGGGCGCGCCCATAAGCGCGCCCAGGAATGCGATTGTCAGAAGCCGCGGTTTGATCATGTCAGCGTGCGCCAGGGATCGGCGGATTAGGCGGAACAGGGCCCGTATAGCGGAGCACAGTCATGCCGCCGCCATTGCCATCCGTCGTATAAAGAAGCTCCGTATCCGGGTCCTGCCAGATCTCGCGCGTGTGCCGGTCGACGCGCCCGGGCGAAGCGAAGCGCGGCGAGAGATAGTAGCCGGTGAAGACGGGCGCAGCGGGATTGCTGATGTCCATGGCGCGCACGCCCTCGTCATACCAGGTCACGTAGACGAGACTCGGCGAACGCTTGTCGGGGAAGGGCAGATGCGTCGTGTTGGAAAGCGTGCCGTTGGGGCCGCCGGCAGCTTCACATACAAATTCCTTCTTCACCGTGTCGAACTTGTCGGCCGTGTGGGCGGCGCGGAATGTCGACAGGATCTGGATGTTCGGCGCGCGCTTGCCCTTCGCGACGTCGGGGTTCTTCAAGTCGGAAACATCGAAGATGCGGCCGAATCCCTGCGGAAAATCGAAGATCTCGTCGGTCGCGACGACAATGTCGGGATCCTCGCCCTTGTTGACGATGACGGGCATGGCCGTGTGCGCCGCGCCAAGGAAGCCGCCATGAAACGGCGGCACATAATCATAAGTGGCGATCTCGCGCGGATGCGCGCGATCCTTGACGTCGAGGATGATCATGCCGCCGTCGCGCCATCCGAGATAGAGCTTGTCGTTGTAGTAGACGACCTCGTGACATTGCACGAGTTGCGGCTTGCCGTCGGGACCGGCCTGGTTAAGCGGGCCATAAGTTTCACCCTTCACCTGACCGGTCACATGCCACGTCGAGACCTGATGGATGTCCTTGGGATCGGAATAGTCGATGATCTGCAGGCCTTCACGATTCATGTCGTTGGTAAAGGTGCCGCAGCCGTAGAGGTATTTGTCGTCCATATCCATGCCATGGGTCTTGCCGCCCATGGTCGCTGGCACAAACGCGATTTCCTTCGGCTTGGCGGGATCGGAGACATCGTAGAAAGACCAACCGGTGTTGGTCTGCTCGCCCGGCTTGACCTTGTTCGGATTGTCTCGATCGCTGTCATGACCGAAGGCGAGAATCTTCTTCTCCTGGTTGACACGCAGATAGGTGCAGCGCCCGCTCGGATTGCAGGGAATGGTGCTGAGCGGCTTGATGTCTTTTGGGTCGCGGACGTCGGCGATGAGAACGCCGAAGAAGGTCGCTGGGTAATTATAGCCCGCCAGATAGGCGACGCCGTCGTAAACGCGGACGGTGTTGAAGCCGCCGCCAACTTCCTTGCCGGGACGGCCCTGCGCCTTGGCCCAAGGCGTGCGCTCGGGAACCTTGAAATAGGAGTGGCCGAGAACCTCGAAATTACTCGCGCTCGAATATTTGCGGATGCCGTCGAGGTCCAGGGAGAAGGCGTCGACGTCGCCCAGTATGGCGACGTTCTTCACCTCCGGCGCAATCACCTGCGCGGGCGCAGAGGTGGCCCACATTGCAGTACAGACTACGAGCGTCCCCGTCAGGCTCTTGAAGCAGCTCTTCATCGCGTTTCCCCTATTTTTGAATGAAGTATGACCAGCCGTTTGGAGGAGGGCAAGCGTGGTTTCTTCTGCCTGCGATGGCGTGCCCAAGAATCTATCACGCTGTCCTGCATCGCGGACCAGGGACGAGCTGCGACAAAACTCATGCGCTTATTCGTTTTTCAGAATTGACGGTCCGCGCCCCGTAGCGGCGAACTGAGGCAACGGTCCGCGCGAGCGCTCGAACGCTTCGGCAGAATGCGAGACTTTGCTTGGGGAGGATTGGATGCCAATCAAAAGACGCGCATTTCTTCGCGGCTCGCTCGCTCTCGCTCTCGTCGGTTTTGTTGCAGCGCCTGCTGCTGGTGACGAGATTTCGAAGATACT
>JANXTB010000424.1 GCA_025356415.1 Hyphomicrobiales bacterium | reverse complement strand
GCCCTCGATGCCGAGACCCTTATCGGCATAATCGCCGCGAAAGAAGCAGCCGCCCGTGTCCCAACCCGCGACCGAGCCATCTGTGAAAACCGCAGTGCCGCCGGCGCCGCCCTCGCGCGGATAGTCCATTCGAAAAAAGCCACGCATGTATGCCTCATCAATCTGTCGAAAAGGCCGGCGCGCCATCGCCCAGAAGGCCGGCGCTCCGCTCCCAATGCATGTCGCACGTCTCAACACGAACAGGCGGCTTAAGGCGCCGCGCCGGACCCCAATATGTCGCCTCGGTCGCGTCGGCGAGATCGTCGGCCTGTTCGTCCGCAAGAGGCGCATCGTCGGTGGATTCATATGCCGCAAGGAAAGCCGCGCTGCGCGCCAGCGAGAGCCGCGCTGCGCGGCCCTGTCCGTCACGCGCCTGCTCCGTCAAGGCGCGCAACACGGCGGCGGCGACGATATGACCCGTGCCATAGTCCAGCGCCTGCACCGGCAATTGTTCGGGTTTGTCACTGTGGCGCAGCCGCATTTCGCGTTCTGCAAGACCGGTGCTCATCTGCACAACCGTATCGAAGCCACGACGATGCGCCCACGGCCCGGTCCAACCATAAGCGTCGAGCGCCACGTCGATAAGGCCTGGCGCCAGTTTGGCGCGCGCGTCAGCGCCAAAGCCAATCCGCTCCAGAGCATCCGAACGGTAGCCGTGGACGAAGACGTCAGCTTCACCGAGCAGTCGCGCGAAGATCGCGCGATCCTTCTCTTCGCGTAAATCGAGCCGCGCGCGCGTCTTGCCCGGCGTCACTTCCGCCAGCACGGCGGGTTCATCCCAGAAAGGCGGATCGATGCGCAGCACATCGGCGCCGTAGCCTGCGAGAAACCGCGTCCCGACAGGCCCGGCGAGCACTCGTGTGAGATCGAGCACGCGCAATCCGGCGAGCGGGCGACCGGGACGGCCGAAGTTACGCAGCTTGCGTGCGCCGGTCTCGCGCCACGCGACGAGCGGTTCGGACGCGAGCGTGACTCCTTGCGGATGCGCGCGCCATTCATCGAGACTGCGCATCACGCCCGCGCAACCCTTGGCGCCGACGACGGCGTCTTCGAGCGCCTGCGCATACCAGCGCGAGACGGCTTGCGTGACAGCGTCACGATCAGCCGCGACGCCAAGCACGGAGAGCGCGGCGGCGCGATGATGGGGCGCATTGGTGTGCAGGCGGATCCAGCCATCCCGCGCGGCGTAATTACCGGCGATGGGGTCCCACGGATCCTTGAGCGACCAGCCGATGGGCCGGATGGACTTGGCGAACCACATGCACGCCAGGCGCCGATCCACTTGGCACTCAGGGAGGTTTCCACTTCGCGCTTCGATGAATTCGGCGAGGGCCAGTGCGGCGGCGCCGCTGGTCGCGGCGGCGAAATCGCTCACCGCGAAAGCGGACGGCAAAGCCCCCTGCCCTTGCTCCACGACATGCGCCGCGAGCCGCTCCGGGCCGCGCAGCGCGTTCCAGATGTCAGCCAGCATGGCGCGCGTATTGGTCATGCTTCAGCCGTTTGTAAACAGCTTCGCGAACTGGTCGCGCAGAACATTCTTCTGCACCTTGCCCATCGTGTTGCGCGGCAGGTCATCCATGAAGATGACTTTCTTGGGCTGCTTGAATTTCGCGAGACGGTCCTGCAACGCGGCGATAATCGCCTTCTCGTCGATCGCATTCGCCTTGGTGCGCACCACCACAGCCGTGACGCCCTCGCCGAAATCGGGATGCGGCACGCCGATCACGGCGCTTTCGAACACGCCCGGCATGGCGTCGATCTCGGATTCGATTTCCTTCGGATAGACGTTGAAGCCGCCGGTGATGATGAGATCCTTGCCACGTCCGACGATGTGGACGTAGCCCTTCGCATCGATCTTGCCGAGGTCGCCGGTGATGAAGAAACCATCCGGCTTGAATTCAGCCGCCGTCTTCTCCGGCATGCGCCAATATCCCTTGAAGACGTTGGGGCCCTTCACTTCGATCATGCCGATCTCGTCGGCGCCAAGCAGCGCACCAGTTTCGGGATCGGAGATGCGCACAGTCACGCCCGGCAGCGGGAAGCCGACGGCGCCCGGCACGCGATCGCCTTCATACGGATTGGACGTGTTCATGTTCGTCTCGGTCATGCCGTAGCGCTCGAGAATGGCGTGGCCTGTCTTGGCGCTCCATTCGCGATGCGTGTCGGCCAGCAGCGGCGCCGAGCCAGACACGAAGAGCCGCATGTTCTTGACGGATTCCTTGTTGAGGTTCGGATGCTGAAGCAAGCGCACGTAGAAGGTCGGCACGCCCATCAACGCGGTCGCGCGCGGCATGAGCGACATAATCCTTTCCGGATCGAACTTCGGCAGGAAGATCATCGACGCGCCGGAGAACAGGATCACGTTGGTCGCCACGAACAGGCCATGCGTGTGATAGATCGGCAACGCGTGGATGAGCACGTCGTCCTTCGTGAAACGCCAGTAATCGACCAGCGTCGCGGCGTTCGAATGAAGGTTGTCATGCGTGAGCATGGCGCCTTTCGAGCGGCCGGTGGTGCCCGACGTGTAGAGAATGGCGGCAAGATCGTCGCCCTTGCGCGCGACGGTATTGAAAGACGTGGGCGCCTTGGCGGCGGCGTCCATCAGTGCGCCCTTGCCCAACGGATCGAGCGTCAGCACCTTGGCGCCGACCTTGGCGGCAAGTTCCGTCATGCCTTTTTCAGAGGCCGGATCGCAGACGATCAGCGACGGCTCGGAGTCGCCGATGAAGTAATCGAGCTCGGCCAGTGTGTAGGCCGTGTTGAGCGGCAGATAGACGGCGCCCGCGCGCAAGGTCGCGAGATAGAGCATCAGCGCCGGCACGGATTTTTCGATCTGCACGGCGACGCGGTCGCCCGGCTTCACGCCCTGCTGCACAAGCACATTGGCGAGCCGCCCTGAGAGATCGAACAGATCGCCATAGCTGTAGATCGTGCCATCGACATTCTCGATCGCCGTGCGGGCGAGATCGGTCGTGTTGCGGACGAGGCGGTCGAAAAGATTGTCACTCATGATCGGTCTCTAGCGTATGCTCGGCGGACCCATGATGAGGTCCGGCAGGTAAGTCGAGATGGACGGCGCGATGCACAATAGCACGACGGCTCCGATCATCAGGACAACGAAAGGCAGCGTGCCATAGATCACTTCCTTCAGGGGAATGTCCGGCGCGATGTTGCGGATGACGAATATGTTGAGCCCGACAGGGGGATGGATAAGCCCAAGCTCCATGACGATTGTCATCACCACGCCAAACCAGATCAGGTCGAAACCGGCGGCCTTGATCGGCGGCAGGATGATCGGCGCGGTCATCAGGATGATGGAGACGGGCGGCAGGAAGAAGCCGAGCACGACCACCAGAACCAGGATGGTTGCCAGCAGCAGCCATTTATCAAGCTGCATTCCGACGATTGCCTGCGCGGCGCCTTGCGAGATGTGCAGATAGCTCATCACGTAAGAGTACAGTAGCGACATGCCGATGATCATCATCAGCATCGTCGACTCGCGAAGCGTCGACGACAGGATCGGCTCCAGATCTTTCGGTCGCCACACGCCATAGATCGCGGCGATGAGGCCGAGCGCGAGAAGTCCGCCAAGACCAGCGGTTTCTGACGGAGTCGCATAGCCGCCGTAGAGCGCGAACATGACGCCGGTCAGAAGAAGCACGAAGGGCAGCACGCGCGGGAGCACGCTGAATTTCTGCGCCATCGTGTATTGATGCTTTTGCAGAATGTCATGCTCGCGGCCGCTGCGATCGAACTCCGCGCGGGCGGCCTTGTATTCCTGCCGGAACCGATAGACGGCGTAAGTCGCAAAAAGCGTTACCAGCAAGAAGCCCGGGCCGATGCCCGCGAGGAACAGCCGGCCCAAGGATTGCTCCGAGGCGACCGCGTATAGAATCATTGTGACGGAGGGCGGCAGCAGGATGCCGAGCGTCCCGCCGGCTGCAATCAGGCCTGCAGCGAAGCCCGGCGAATAACCGCGCTTTCGCATTTCCGGAATGCCGGCGGAGCCGATCGCCGAACATGTCGCGGGCGATGAACCCGCCATGGCGGCAAACAGCGCGCAGGCGAAAACATTGGCGATGCCAAGTCCGCCGGGCACGCGGTGCATCCAAGCGTGCAGCGCCGAATAGAGATCCTGGCCCGCGCGAGACTTGCCGATCGCCGCGCCCTTCAGGATGAAAAGCGGGATCGACAACAGCGTGATCGAGGCCATTTCCTCGAAGACATTCTGCGTGACCGTATCGAGCGACGCCGCCGGCATGAAGAAATACATGAAGACAATGGCGACAGCGCCGAGCGCGAAGGCGATCGGCATGCCCGCGAACATGGCGAACAGCGTGGCGCCGCCATACATCAGTCCAACTGCCAGCGTGCTCATGCGCGCTCCGGATTTTTAAGTGCAATGAAAATTTGCAGCGCGATCTGGATGCAGAGCAGGCTCATGCCCGCCGCCATGATCGAATAGGGAATCCAGAGCGGCGGCCCCCAGGTGGACGATGTCACCTGCCCGTCTTCCCACGCCTCGTAAAATAGCGTCCACGATTTCCACGAGAAGAAAGCGCAAAACAGGAAGCTCGCGATATCCACGAGGATCATCCGGATGCGGTTCGCCTTCGGTGAAAAGAAACCGACGATGGCGTCGATCGCGACATGGCCGCGGCGCGACTGCACATAGGCCGCGGTGAGAAACGTGGCGCCGACGAGGAGAAAGACCGAAGCCTCGTCCTGCCAATAGGTCGCCGCCTTGAAATAATAGCGCACGAGAACGCTGTAGCTCAGGATGCAGCTCGCAGCGATGAGCGACACCGACGCGAGGAACATGATCATCATGTTGAGCAGAGCAAGCGCGCGATGCGCGGCGCCGAGCGCGCCGCCAAGCCGCTCGGGAGCCGCAGGCGCGGCCCCCGGAAGTTCGAAACCATGTGCGCTCATGTGGGGACGTCTTCCGCCAGTTTGAGGAGCTTGGCGCAATTGGCGTTCTTGGCCGCATAATCTTTCCACGCCGTGTCGCGTGCAATCTTGCGCCACTTGTCGAGAGCCGTTGCATCGAGATCGTGAATTTTAGCCCCAGCCTTTTCGTAGATTTTCGCCACGAGTTCGTCGTCCGCGATGGCGGCGTCTCGGCCATAGGCTTCCAGACCTTCGCCAATCTCCATGATGAGATCCTGCTGCTTCTTCGGCAGCGCATCGAAGATCGACTTCGACATGATCAGCGGCTCGAGCATGAACCAGTAGGACCCGCCGCGACCCGTGGTGAGATGCTTCGCCACCTCTTCAAGCTTGAAGGAGATCAGGCTGGTCGACGAGGTAAGGCCCGCGTCGCAGGCGCCCGTCTGCATGGCGGCGTAGAGTTCGTTTGACGGCAGCGACAGAACGGCCGCGCCGGCTGCCTGCA
>JANXTB010000400.1 GCA_025356415.1 Hyphomicrobiales bacterium | reverse complement strand
CTCTTCCGGCGCCTTGTCGATCTGGTCATAGGCGGTGAAATGGGCGCCGCCGGTTTCAGCGAGAACCTTCGTGATCGCCGCCGTCAGCGACGTCTTGCCGTGGTCAACGTGACCGATCGTGCCGATGTTGCAATGCGGCTTCGTGCGCGCAAACTTTTCCTTGGCCATGGCCGAGCTCCTTCAAGACTATGTCTGTATCTGCGTTTCGGTGGATCAGGCGTACTTGGCCTGGATCTTTTCAGCTTCGTTACGCGGCACTTCCGAGTAATGGTCGAACACCATCGAGTAGCTCGCGCGACCCTGGCTGAACGAACGCAGGTTGTTCACGTAACCGAACATGTTGGCGAGCGGGACCATTGCGGAAACAACGTTCGCGTTGCCGCGCATGTCCTGACCCTGGATCTGGCCGCGACGGGAATTCAGATCGCCGATGACCGAACCGGTATAGTCTTCCGGGGTCACCACTTCGACCTTCATCACCGGCTCGAGCAGAACCGAATTACCCTTGCGCAGCGCTTCGCGAAGTGCGGCGCGCGACGCGATTTCGAAGGCGAGAGCCGACGAGTCGACCTCGTGGTAGGCGCCGTCGATGAGCGTCACCTTGAGATCGACAACCGGGAAGCCGGCGAGAACGCCCGCGCCCAGAACCGAGTTGAGGCCCTTTTCGACGCCCGGGATGTATTCCTTGGGCACCGAACCGCCGATGACCTTCGACTCGAACTCGAAACCCTTGCCGGGCTCGTTCGGCTCGACTTCGAACTTCACGCGAGCGAACTGGCCAGTGCCGCCGGTCTGCTTCTTATGCGTGTAGTCTTCGATCACCTTCTTGGTGATGCGTTCGCGATACGCGACCTGCGGAGCGCCGACATTCACTTCGACCTTGTGGGTGCGCTTGAGAATGTCGACCTTGATGTCGAGATGCAGTTCGCCCATGCCCTTGATGATCGTCTGGCCGGACTCCTGATCGGTGGAGACGCGGAAGGACGGATCCTCGGCGGCCAGCTTGACGAGCGCAGTCGCCATCTTTTCCTGGTCGGCCTTGGTCTTGGGTTCGATCGCCATTTCGATGACCGGCTCCGGGAATTCCATCTTCTCAAGGATGACGGGCTTCAACGGATCGCACAGCGTGTCGCCAGTGCGGGTATCTTTCATGCCGACGAGAGCAACAATATCGCCCGAGTAGCACTCGGAGATTTCTTCACGGTTATTGGCGTGCATGAGAACCATGCGGCCGACGCGCTCGGATTTCTCACGCGACGAATTGAGGAGAGCGACGCCCTTCTCGAACTTGCCGGAATAGACGCGGGCGAAGGTCAGGACGCCGAAAGGATCGTCCATGATCTTGAAAGCGAGGAGAGCGAGCGGCTGGTCGTCGCCGGGCTTGCGCTCGGTCTCTTCGCCGGTCTTGTAATCGATGCCCTTGATGGCGCCGCGTTCAACCGGCGACGGCAGGTAATCGACAACCGCGTCGAGCAGCGGCTGTACGCCCTTGTTCTTGAAGGCCGAACCGCAAAGCACGGGATAGAAGGCGCCGGTGATGACAGCCTTGCGGATGCACTTCTTGAGGACTTCCTCGGACGGCTCGTTGCCATCGAGATAATCGGCCATCGCTTCGTCGTCGAGTTCGACAGCGGCTTCCACCATCATGAGGCGATATTCCTTCGCCTGCTCGAGCATGTCGGCCGGGATTTCTTCGTCGTCGAACTTCGCGCCGAGCGACTCTTCCTTCCAGACGACAGCCTTCATGCGGACGAGATCGATGAGCCCCTTGAAGTTGCTCTCCGAGCCAATCGGCAGCTGAATGGCGATCGGCTTCGCGCCGAGGCGAGTCTTGATGTCAGAGAGGCAACGGAAGAAGTCCGCGCCGATCTTGTCCATCTTGTTCGCGAAGACGATGCGCGGAACCTTGTACTTGTCGCCCTGACGCCAGACGGTTTCCGTCTGCGGCTCGACACCCTGGTTGGAGTCGAGGACGCAAACGGCGCCGTCGAGCACGCGCAGCGAACGCTCGACTTCAATCGTGAAGTCGACGTGGCCCGGGGTGTCGATGATGTTCAGGCGCTTGCCATTCCAGATCGCCGTCGTGGCAGCCGACGTGATCGTGATGCCGCGCTCCTGCTCCTGCTCCATGAAGTCCATGGTTGCAGCGCCATCGTGCACTTCGCCGATCTTGTGCGACTTGCCCGTGTAATAGAGGATTCGCTCCGTCGTCGTCGTCTTGCCCGCGTCGATGTGGGCCATGATGCCGAAGTTACGGTAGTCCTCAAGAGCGTATTGGCGTGCCATCTTCGTATCCTCTGCGCTGCGCTAAGGCGGCGCTTGAACCAATTACCAGCGGTAGTGCGAGAAGGCGCGGTTCGCTTCCGCCATGCGGTGCGTGTCTTCGCGCTTCTTCACCGCGTTGCCGCGGTTGTTGGCTGCGTCCATCAACTCCGAAGAGAGACGGTCAACCATCGTCTTGTCGTTACGGTCGCGAGCGGCCGAGATGATCCAGCGGATCGCGAGAGCCTGGCGGCGCTCGGTGCGAACTTCGACCGGCACCTGGTAGGTGGCGCCGCCGACGCGGCGTGACCGAACTTCGATCGCCGGTGCGACGTTCTCAAGAGCGGTCTTGAAGATCGGAAGCGGATCCGACTTCAGCTTGCCTTCGATGATGTCGAAGGCGCCGTAGACGATCTGTTCAGCCGACGACTTCTTGCCGTCGTACATGATCGAATTCATGAACTTGGCGAGAATGATGTCGTGATACTTCGCGTCCGGAATGACTTCACGCTTTTCAGCGCTATGGCGGCGGGACATGTGTCGCTCCTCTTACTTCGGACGCTTCGCGCCATACTTCGAACGGCGCTGCTTGCGATCCTTGACGCCCTGCGTATCGAGCACGCCGCGCAGGATGTGGTAGCGCACGCCGGGAAGATCCTTGACGCGGCCGCCGCGGATCATCACCACGGAATGTTCCTGCAGGTTATGCCCCTCGCCCGGGATATAGCCGATGACTTCGAAGCCATTGGTCAGGCGGACCTTGGCGACCTTACGAAGCGCCGAGTTGGGCTTCTTGGGGGTCGTCGTGTAGACGCGGGTGCAAACGCCGCGCTTCTGCGGACAAGCCTGCAGATGGCGGGCCTTCTCGCGGTAAGTCTTCTGTTGCCGCGGCTTGCGGATCAACTGGCTGATCGTCGGCATCCTTCGCCCTTCTGAAAGCGAGCAATTGGACCAAATGGCGGAGAAGAAGAGCGATTCCCATCGCGGCTCCTTCTTTTCGCGGCGGCTCATCCCCCTCGAGGGCGAGCAGACGCGCAAAACGAAATCGCGCCTTCAGCTCGCAAGGAGCTTCCGGCGCTGCGATTGCAGAGGATCACAGGGTTAACCGCGATCGTGCCTCAGATTCAGGGCCTTAAGCCCCTATGACGTCTAAGTTCGCATGTAAGGACAACAGCGTTTATGCCTCTTGGGTCTGGGACGTGGCGTCCGTGGACATGAAGGCATACGGCCTGTTGAAGTGCGCGGAACTTACGCGTGGCGCCCTGCCCCGTCAACCCCCGAAAAACCGAAAATAACGCCTGATTTGACTCGAGTTTCAGACGCGGCCGGCAAGCGTGGCGAAGACGCCCCCGCGACTCAGTTTCCAGCGGGGCGCGGAGCGACTTCTTCTATAATAATCAGGACCTTAAGCAATTGGCAGACATTCCCGGCGGCGCCTGGCGCGCGGCGCGCGTGGAGCTTGAAAGGCGTCTGGCCTGCACGTGAAATGAGCACAGGCGCGGGAGTCTCGCCCTCGCTGAGCGCGGACGCGATCAAAGTCTGGATGACGCAGGTCGATTCTGCGCTGTTGCTGACAAGATGATCGTATTCCAGGCGAAGATCCGGGCCGAAGAGATCCCGCGCCGGCGCGCCCGCGTGTAGAACCATGCCTTGCTGATCGATCATCACAGCCGCAACGCCCGCCAATTCAAAGGCATCCGCCATGCCGCGGGCATGGGCCCCGGCCAGCAGAGGCTGCAGGGCGTCTACGTTGGGGTGAGCTTCCGAGCTCTCGCGCGCCTTGACGCGCGCCTTGGCGCTCACCTTTTCGCGTGAGGTCGATGCCTGGAATGACATGAAAATGCCCCCTGTTACGAATCGAGAACGCGCAAGGCCCCGGTTTGGTTTGACGCGTTCGAAACTTTTTCTTCACTTTTTGTTCGGAGCGCCGTTCACGTGATTCGAATCGCCGCCACAGCCCATGCTCGGGGCCACGACGGGCGGAAGTCAGGCTCGATCTGGGCAAGGGTGTGGCGCGCCCTACCCGCCTTGTCGCGGCCACCCAATAAAAAAAAGGCCGCCCCGGAGGGCGGCCTTTGTGTTTGCGATGCGCGCCGGATTATTCGGCGGCGGCGGGCGGCAGCTGCGGCGCGGGGGCCTGCGAGGCCTGCGCCTTCTGCGCGAGGATCATCTCGTCGCGCATCGTGGCGACACGACGCAGCTTCGACATCGCGGCGCCGGTGCCGGCCGGGATCAGGCGGCCGACGATGACGTTCTCCTTGAGGCCTTCGAGCGTATCCACCTTGCCGTTGACGGCGGCTTCGGTGAGGACGCGCGTGGTCTCCTGGAACGACGCGGCGGAGATGAACGAGCGGGTCTGCAAGCTGGCCTTGGTGATGCCCAGCAGAACCGGGGTGCCGGTCGCAGGCTTGCCGCCATTGGCCAGAACCTTTTCGTTCGCCTCTTCCATTTCGACCTTGTCGACCTGTTCGTTGGCCAGGAAGTCCGTATCGCCCGGATCGACGATATCGACCTTCTGGAGCATCTGACGAACAATCACTTCGATGTGCTTGTCGTTGATGTTCACGCCCTGCAGTCGGTAGACCTCCTGGATTTCATTGACGAGGTAAGCGGCAAGCTCCTCCACGCCCTTGATGGCCAGAATGTCGTGCGGCGCCGGGTTGCCGTCGACGATGTAATCGCCCTTCTCCACGACGTCGCCGTCCTGCAGATGGATGTGCTTGCCCTTCGGGATGAGATACTCGACCTCGTCCCCGCCTTCTTCGTGCGGACGGATCGTGATCCGCTGCTTGTTCTTGTAGTCGCGGCCGAAGTGCACCGTGCCGGAGATTTCCGCGATGATCGCGTGATCCTTGGGGCGGCGGGCTTCGAACAATTCCGCGACGCGCGGCAGACCGCCGGTGATGTCGCGGGTCTTCGCCGATTCCATCGAGATACGCGCGACGATGTCGCCCGCCTTGATGACAGAACCCGGATCGAAGGTGACGATCGATTCGACAGGCAGCGTGTAGCGGGCTTCACCGCCACGCGCGAGCTTGGCGATCTTGCCGTCCGCGTCCTTGATGACGATCGCCGGGCGCAGGCTGGCCGAGCGCTGGTTGAGGCGCCAGTCCGTAACCACGCGCTTGGCGATGCCGGTCGACTCGTCGATGGCTTCCGACATGGACTGGTTCTCTACCAGATCCTCGAACGCCACTTCGCCGTCGACTTCCGTCATGATCGGGCGGGTGTAGGGGTCCCACTCGGCCAGACGCTGGCCGCGCTTGACCTTGTCGCCTTCTTCCACCTTCAGACGCGAGCCGTACTGCACGCGGTGAACGGCGCGTTCCACGCCGTCCGAACCCACGATGACGATGGCGACGTTACGCGCCATGACCATGAGGTCGCCTTCCGAATTCCGCGCGAGCGCGGGATTGCGGATCTTGACGGTGCCGTCGAAGTTCGACTCGATGAACGACTGATCGGCGATCTGCGCCGCGCCGCCGATGTGGAAGGTGCGCATGGTGAGCTGCGTACCCGGTTCACCGATCGACTGCGCCGCGATGACGCCGACGGCCTCACCCATATTGACGGGCGTGCCGCGTGCAAGATCGCGACCGTAGCAGGTGCCGCAAACGCCGTTTTCGGCTTCGCAGGTCAGCACCGAGCGGATCTTCACTTCCTGGATGCCGGCCGCGTTGATGCGGTCGATATGCCATTCCTGAATCATCTCGCCCGCGCCGACGATCAGCGAGCCGTCGACGTCCTTCAGATCCTCAGCCGTGGTGCGGCCGAGAATGCGGATGGCGAGCGAGGCGACAACCTGACCGGCGTCGATGATGGCGCGCATCGAGATGCCGCCCTTCGAGCCGCAATCCACGACGGTGATGATCGAGTCCTGCGCGACGTCAACGAGACGACGCGTGAGGTAACCCGAGTTCGCCGTCTTCAACGCGGTGTCGGCGAGACCCTTGCGGGCGCCGTGGGTCGAGTTGAAGTATTCAAGAACGGTCAGACCTTCCTTGAAGTTCGAGATGATCGGCGTCTCGATGATCTCACCCGACGGCTTGGCCATCAGGCCGCGCATCGCGGCGAGCTGCTTCATCTGCGCCGGCGAACCACGCGCGCCGGAATGCGCCATCATGTAGATGGAGTTGATCGGCAGATCCTTGCCGCCAGCATCCTTCTTCACGGTGGAGATGCGGATCATCATCTCTTCGGCAAGCTTGTCTGTGCACTTGGCCCAGGCGTCGACGACCTTGTTGTACTTCTCGCCCTGAGTGATCAGGCCGTCGTTGTACTGCTGCTCGTATTCCTTCGCGAGGAGGCGCGTCTCATCGACGATGCGCGTCTTCGTTTCCGGCACGACCATGTCGTCCTTGCCGAAGGAAATGCCGGCCTTGAAGGCCTCACGGAAGCCGAGCGCCATGATGCGATCGCAGAAGATGACCGTCTCCTTCTGACCGCAGTTGCGGTAGACGGTGTCGATCATGTTCGAGATTTCCTTCTTCGTCATGAGCTTGTTCACGACGTCGAAGGGCACCTTGTTGTGGTCCGGCAGCAGCTGGCCAAGGATCATGCGGCCAGGCGTCGTGTCGAAGATCTTCGACACCCGATTGCCGTCTTCATCATATGTCCAGGCGCGGCCCTTGATCTTCGTGTGCAGCGTCACGGCCTTCGCGTGAATCGCGTGCTCGATCTCCGCCATGT
>JANXTB010000015.1 GCA_025356415.1 Hyphomicrobiales bacterium | reverse complement strand
CCTCGTTATAGGCTACGAGTTCAGGAAGCCCCTGAAAGGGCGCCGTGGATTCGAGCACGAGTTTCTTCATGGCAGCTTCTCCCGTGTGGGTCTTTAATCTACCAAGCCCGGCTGCTCCCACATGCGCCGGACCAATTCGATCCCGGCTCTAGCGGCCGGCGATGATCGTCTTAGTTTCATCCACGAGTTCGCGCGGCGTCGCAAATGATTTCCGCAGCAACGCTTCGACTCCCTCGGCGCTGGTCGGATTGACGTCTTCATTCAGAGCTTTGCGATCGGCGAGGAAAGCGGGATCCTTCATCGTTTCTTCGAAGGCGAGCCGCAGCGCTTTCGTGCGGTCGGCGGGCAAGCCCGGCGGCGCGAAGAACGGGCGCCCCATCACTTGTGAGCCGACGACCAGATTGAGGATCTGGCGTTGCCGCTCAGTCGTCGCAAACTCCATGACGGATGGCGTGTCGGGGAGTTTCGGCGAGCGCTCGATGGTGAGCGCGACAAGGAATTTCACGCGATTGGACGCGATCCAGTCGGGCTTCGCCGACTGAATGCTCGAATAAGACCAGCCGCAGCGGCCATCGACCTCACCGCGCTCGACCGCGAGCATGGCTTCTGCGCCCGCTGGGTAACCGTTCACCAGCCGCGCCTTGGTGTTGAACAGCGAGTTCAGCACTTTCGTGAACATGTCCTCGTCGGAGCCGGGCCCAAGGCCCGCGAGCGTGAACGGAAACTTCTGCGCATCCGCCATTGTCTTCACGTTCGGATTGTTCATGACGCCGCAGACGGTGAGGTCCGTCGCGCCATTGCCGATCCACGTCAGCTTGAGCGGATCGAAAGCCGAGCTCGGCGTGCCGGCGAGCAATTCCATCACCGGCGCGCGCGCGAGCGCGAAGACGGTACCGTCCTTCGGCGCGACATTGGCGATGTAATTGGTGGCAGTGAGACTTCCGGCGCCCGGCATGTTCTGCACGACAATGCCGGCTGCGCCGGGAATGTGATTGCGCGCGTGTTTGGCGAAGCCGCGCGCGTAAAGATCGAAGCCGCCGCCTGCGGAATAACCCACGACGAGCGTGACGTTCTTGCCCTTGTAGAAATCCTCCGGCCCTTCAGCGCGAAGCGGGGTGGAAAGCGCGGCGAGCGTGCCCGCCGCCAACAGCAGGTTATGCCATACGACCTTGATCATTCAGGCTCTCCTGATGCTGCATTGCAGACAGACGAGAAACGAAAAGCGTCCTACTTGCGGAAATCGTCCCAGAAAAAGAACAATGCGACAAGCGCAGATTCGCAGCGGTCGCTGCCCAAAGGTTCGCCCGCGGAGCCTGGACCGAGCGCCGCGTATGGGGCGCTGCGGCGGAAAGCATTGTCAACTCAATGCTTTCGATTCCAGCTGCGCTCAAGCGCCGATTTAGAATCCTGCTAAACGGGATTGCTCCCGTATAATTTTTCAGCAGCGCCATCGGTTCGAATTTCGCTTCGCGCGTTGAAGCTCCTATGCTTCGGCAGCCAAAGGAAACCCCTGCGCGATGATGTTTCGGTTCGACAATTCCTACGTCCGTCTCGGCGACGCTTTTCATTCCCGCGTCCTGCCGACGCCGGTCGCCGCGCCACGGCTGCTCAAGCTCAATCGCGCGCTCGCCGTGGAGCTCGGCCTCGATCCGGACGCCCTGTCCTCGCCTGAGGGCGTCGAGGTGCTGGCCGGCAATCGGCTGCCCGCGCAAGCCGAGCCTATCGCGGCCGCCTATTCCGGACATCAGTTCGGGCATTTCAACCCGCACATGGGCGATGGCCGCGCGATCCTGCTCGGCGAGATCGTCACGCCATCGGGCGCGCGGGTAGACATCCAACTGAAAGGCTCCGGGCCGACGCCTTACGCGCGTCGCGGGGACGGGCGCGCGGCGCTTGGGCCCGTGCTGCGCGAATACATTGTCGCCGAAGCCATGTATGCGCTAGGCGTACCGACCACGCGCTCGCTGGCGGCGGTCGCGACCGGCGAGCCCGTCTATCGCGAAACCGCTTTGCCCGGCGGCGTACTGACGCGCGTGGCGGCAAGCCACATCCGCATTGGCACCTTTCAGTATTTTGCATCCCGTGGCGACATGGAGGGACTGCGCGCCTTGGCCGATCATGTCGTCGCCCGCCATTATCCAGACCTCGTTGGCGCGGCCGACCCTTACGCCGCGCTGCTGGAAGGCGTCGTCGAACGACAGGCGAAGCTCATCGCGCAATGGCTATGCATCGGCTTCATCCATGGTGTCATGAACACCGACAACATGACTGTCTCGGGCGAGACGATCGACTACGGCCCCTGCGCTTTCATGGAGGCTTATGACCCGGGCGCGGTGTTCAGCTCCATCGACCGGCAGGCCCGTTACGCCTATGCGAACCAGCCATCGATCGCGCAATGGAATCTCGCGCGGCTCGCTGAATGTCTCGTGCCGCTGTTCGTCGATGAGGCGGGCTCGGTGGAACGCGCGAACGCCGCGCTGGCGACCTTCAGAACGCATTTCCAGGACGCCTATCTCGACGGCTTGCGCGCCAAGCTCGGCCTGCGGGAAGCGCGCGACGACGATGGCTCGCTGGCGCTCGACCTGTTCGAACGAATGGCCGCCAACAAGGTCGATTTCACGCTGCTTTTTCGTAGGCTTTGCGACGCTGCGCAAACCTCGGACGCCGATGCGCAAGTCGCCGCGCTGTTTGAAGATCCCTCGGCGTTTGCTGCCTTTGTCGAAAAATGGCGCGCGCGGCTTGCGTCTGAAGCCGGGGATGATGCGGAGCGCGCGCAGGCTATGCGCCGCGTGAACCCGGCGTTCATTCCGCGCAACCACCGCGTCGAGGCTGCGATCGAAGCTGCTGTCATGCGCGACGATCTCTCGGTGTTCGAAGAACTGGTGGCGGTGCTGGCGCATCCTTACGACGACCAGCCCGAGCATGCAGACTACATGCTGCCCGCGCGACCGGAAGAGCGCGTGACGCAGACGTTCTGCGGGACGTGAGAGCGACCCGGGGCGGTTAGACGCCGAGCGCTTTCGCCGCCTCCGCCCGCAAACTGTCGATCTCCTCGTTAGTGATCGGGCACGGGCTCTGCGATTCCCACGCGCGGCCGGCGGCGAGCGACGAGCGCACGAGCCATTCATCCGGAATCCGCAACGTTTCGAGCTCGACGATCACGCGGTCGCGGAAGGCGGCGAAATTCGTCATCCAGCGCACGTAATCCGCGGGGCCGTGGGCCGCGACATGTTGCGATATAGCGCGCTCGCGCTCGATGGATGTTTGCATGGCCAAGACCTCTTCCTGCTTTCCCTCCCTTCTAGGAGACGGAACCAGTCGCTGGCCTTGATCGGGATCAGGAGCACAAAAGAAAAGCGCCGGAGCATGGGCTCCGGCGCTTGAATTCCGTCATGTAAAAGCTGCGCCCGGAGGCCCGGCGATTACTTGACGTCCTTGGCCGTGAGCGCGAAGGAGAGCGTCGCGACAAAGGCCGCGTTGCAATACTTCGAAGCGCCACCCAGGACGCCATTCGACGGGCCGGTGATCAGCGCGCACTTGCTCTTGCTCAGATCTGTGTCGTGATAGCGGAGGTCGAGCGTCACGACCTTGTAGGTGTAAGAAGCGCCGACGTTCCAGTAGGTGTAGTCAGGCAGGTTGACCGAACCATGAGTGAAGTCAGCCGTGCCGAGGAACTGGCGGCCGAGTTCGCCCGACAGGGCGAAGTCCATCGGCAACTTCCAGGCGAGCGTGGCAGCGAGATACTGGCCGCTCGCGCCGGTGTCGAGGAAGCTCGGCGAGAAGAAGCCGTTCGCACCGATCGTGATGTTGTCGTTAATCGCGTAGCTGGTCTTGACGTAACCTTCCCAATAGGTGGGGTTCGTCGGGAACACGCCGAGCGGACCGTTGGTGGTGAAGCTCGGATAGATATAGCCAATGGCGCCGACATCGACGCCGAAGCTTCCGAATGTGGCGCGCACGCCGGCGATGGCGTCGAGCTCAACCGGGGGGCTCTGGTCGTAGTTCGTGAGCTTGATCGACGAAGCCGCGGCGCCGATGTAG
>JANXTB010000360.1 GCA_025356415.1 Hyphomicrobiales bacterium | reverse complement strand
CCTCCACTTGATGAACCTGCCCGATGAGCAATTCATTCCGCTGCTCGGACAGGACCGCAACGATGGACTCGCGCCGCTGGTCAATATCGGCGTGGGACACGACCTCACGATCCGCGAACTCGCCGAGGCCGTGAAGGCGGTAGTTGGTTTTCAGGGCCGGCTCGACTTCGACGCCACAAAGCCCGACGGCACGCCGCGCAAGCTGCTCGACGTCTCGCGCATGTCGGCGCTGGGCTGGCGGGCATCGACGAACCTGACCGACGGCCTTCGCCAAGCCTACCGCGACTTTCTCACCCGCCAGTGACGGCGCCTTGGGCTCTTCGGCAACCAAGTAGGGCAGCCGCCCTTGTACATCGCGGCACCGTTTGCGGCGTCGACGATTGACGGCAGCGCCGGTGGGTCTCCCTCAGAACTGGCCGGTCCGGACCCCAGCTCCTCATCGGAGCTGGGGTTTTGTTGCGTCGTTACATTTTCGGCAACAGCACCTTGTCGACGACATGGACGACGCCGTTCTTTTGCAGGACGTCGGCTTGCGTCACCACCGCCGTGCGGCCGCCCGCGTCGGTGACGGTGAGCTTTCCACCCCGGGTTTTCAGGGTCAGCGCCTCGCCTTCGGCGGTCTTGGCCATGTGGGCGCCGCCGTCGTCGCGGACCATTTGCATCGCCATCCCCGCGGTCGCATTGGCCGGAACGACGTGATAGAGCAGGACCTTCCGCAAGGCCTCGCGGTTTTCCGGCTTCAGCAGGTTCTCAACCGTGCCCTTGGGCAGCGCCGCAAACGCTTTGTTGGTCGGCGCGAACACGGTGAACGGGCCAGGTCCATTCAAGGTGTCGGCGAGCCCGGCCGCCTTGACGGCGGCGACCAGCGTCGTGAGGTTTTTTGCGTTGGGGGCGTTTTCGGCAATGGTCTTGGCGTCCGACATCGCCGCGCCGCCGACCATGACGGATTTGGCGTCGGCCGCCGTCGCCGCCAGAGCGGCCGCGAGCACGAGGGTTGAGAGCAGCTTCATTGAGGTTCTCCGTTCGAACGAGCCGGCGTCGGCCGGATCGGAGCGGATACACAGGGCGCCGCGTCTTGGATGCACCCGCGCGCGAGGGCGCCGATCAGCAAATCGTGACCGCCCGCGCCGGGACGCGACGTCTGGCCCATTCGCCTCACCGCGCCGGATCGCGTTAGCCAGAAACGCATAGGCGTTCACCGCATCCCTTTGCGCACTGAAGGTTCTCGCACCCGTGCTGAGTGCTACGCTGGCGCGCTGGCGACTTTGGTCGCGCTTGTCGGCAGACCCGGGGCGCGTAATCATCACAGGACGACGCGCAACCGGCGTGCGGAGGACTGGTCATGGCTGAACTGTCGGAGCGCGATCAGGAGGCAATCCTCGGCGAAAACTGGCGCGCCATTTCTAAACCCGTGGCGAACGACGGCCTCACACTGGTCGAGAGGAAGCTGGCCGCGCAGAAGAAATCCGCCGTGGACCTGCAGTTTAACGCCTTCGCTCTGCTGGTGATTGGATTGGCTTTGGCGGGCTCGAGTTTGTATCGCGCCGGCGCCTCGCCTTACGAACACTTTGTGGGAATCGCCGTGACGACGGCCGCGTTGGCGTGGCTCGCGTACCTTCAAGTGATGAAGGCGCGGCGATCCTAGGCCAGACCGACCGCTTCCGGCCGCGCCTAGCGCGGCGAAGCCATCTAGCCTTATCGGCGAAGAAGAACGGCCCGGCGTTAACCGCCAGCCGTAGCAGGGAGGCCACAGTGTGGCTTTTTTAGGCAGACGGACTTTCGCTCAGCTTTGCAAAAGCTTAGTCTATCCGTCACCTCAAATTATAGGACGACATTATGGTTCGGTCATTGGTGTTCGGCTCGATCTCCACCCTGTTGCTGACGGGCAGCCTGCACGCTGCCGATCTGGCGCCCCGCCAAGCTCCGGCCTTTTCCCCCGCCCCCGTCTACTCGTGGACCGGTTTTTACGCGGGCGTCAACGTCGGCGCGAACTGGGGCAGCGATTGCAAGACCACCAGCCTGAGCAGCTTTGACATCACCGCGACGCCGCGCGTCTACACCCCGATCGCGGGTTTTGCGGGCGGCTGCAACAACTCCAAGGACGCCGGCATCCTCGGCGGCGGCCAGGTTGGCTATAATGCGCAATTCGGCCAAATGGTGCTCGGCGTTGAAACCGACTTTGACGTCGCGTCGCAGAACCGGTCGGCCACGACCTATGTTTTCGGAACCCCGGCCCAGATCGGCGCCGGCGGCGGGGTAAGCGTGCCCTTCGGCGTTTACGCTTTCCCGGGAGAGAGCAGCAACAAATTCATCGGCACCCTGCGCGCCCGGCTTGGTTTTGCGATCGACCGCACCCTGCTCTACGTGACAGGCGGCCTCGCCTACGACAGCCGCTCCGGCAATGGCGGCGTCGCTTACTACAACAGCGCGACGGCGACCGGGACGCCCACCGCCGTGTTCACGCGCCCGGGATCGAACAATTCGGGCGTCGGCTACGTGCTGGGCGTCGGCGTCGAGCAGGCGATCTCCAACAGCTGGAGCGTCAAGCTCGAATATCTGCACGCCGATCTTGGCCGTCGTGGCGGGGGCGGATACAGCACCTCGTATCAGCCGGCTTTCACGAACACGAATTACACGCTCAGCACCCCGTCTTCACGGGTCACCAGCGATTCCGTTCGCATCGGCCTGAACTACCGTTTCAATTAAGCCGTTAGCTGCGGTCCCCCTCGCGCCAATCGTGCGCGATGGGGACCGGGCATTTCTGTGTCGCTTCGATTCACGCGCTGCGTGGCCCCAAACAAGCACAAGATCCTTCAAGCGCCGTGAGCTCCGACGCAGTCGCCACAGAGTGGCGCCGACCGAGGTTATGTCAGGCTGTTGGAAATCGTCGTGAACTTGCTGTTCAGCTTCGTGCCGATGGCGGTCACCGAGGTGATGATGACGACGGCGATCAGGCCAGCGATGAGGCCGTATTCAATCGCGGTCGCGCCGGACTGGTCGTTCAGAAAGCGGTAAATCATCTTCATGGCTCAACTCCTCTTCCGGAGCCTGCCGGGATTGGCTCAGGCTACGTTAGGCGAGTTGTGATCCAAATAGCTTGCTGTTTTGCAAAGTTATTATGTCAACAATGCCTTAGTTTTCGCAGCTTGGTCTTCACAAGCGCCGCACCATAAGCCGTTTGGGAGATTGCGCGGCGCCCGCAACAGATTACGATTAGCTCGACATCGGGCTCTCACCTGGTGCGTTTGACCAAGTGACTCGCCCGGCCGCCGCCGGGCTTTTCTTTGGGCGAGGGCCTTCGGACTCAGGGTCACCCGAGTCTTTGC
This sequence comes from Hyphomicrobiales bacterium, assembly GCA_025356415.1. Lineage (GTDB taxonomy): Bacteria > Pseudomonadota > Alphaproteobacteria > Rhizobiales > Beijerinckiaceae > Terripilifer. The sequence continues at coordinate 2,775 of JANXTB010000360.1, read as the reverse complement.
GAGAGCCTATAGTCAGGGCCGTCTCAGTCGCCGTCAGTGCAACTGAGCCCGCAGGTCCCGAAAGCAGGACCTGAGCGCCGACTGCGCGATCTGCGCCGAATCCCGGTCGGCGCCGCGGTCGTTCAGATCGGCTGCCGTCGCCATGACGCGCTCTTCGAGGGCGAGCACCCAAGGACCATTTTCCGCGCCCCGCAATGCGGTGATCTCATCCATGAGAATCTCAATGGCGGCGACAAGCGTCTGCGTCAGCGGACGGAAAGACTCCTGGCGGACAACGGCGACAATACTTCGGGCCATGCGTTTTGCTCTGCGTTACTAAGCTGAACGAAGCCTTACGCTCGGTCTCAAGAAAGTCCTATGGTTTCTGCGCATTAGTCTTAACGTCTGGAAAGCGCGGGCCATTGCAAAAGCAAGCCCGAACATACTCTGCTAAGCGGCAAACGTGTTACTATGATCTTCTTGGAAGGGAAAACCGAGCGATATCAATCGGAGGGGGGCCGAATGGACAATTTCTTTATTACGAAATATTTCGATTGGCAAATACGCCGTTCCTCCAACATTGACCGCGTTATCAACGTCATATCAAGACGATTGGGCATCAACTCAAACACCGCCGGTTTGATTGACGGTATGATACATCGCGTGACAGGCCTGAAGTTGTCACCCACTCGTTCGGGAATTTCGACAAGCGTTGAGCAAAGAATGAACATGTATCATCTTGTTTCGCAGGTGATAGCCTATAATGTAGAGGGAGACTTAGTCGACGTTGGTTGCAACGAAGGTCAGTCATCAGCCTTGATGGCCGAGACGATGAGGAGCTTCAATACTTATAAAAAACTTCATGTGTACGACAGTTTTGAGGGACTTCCATCCACGCGGCCTGAAGATGGCGACGCATACCAGAAGGGCGATTTAGCAACTACTAAGGATGTATTGCTTAACAACTTTCAGTTGTACGGCCTCGAGCCTCCCATCATCCACGAAGGCTGGTTCGATAATACTCTTCCCGATAGTCTACCGCAAAAGATCTGCTTTGCCCACTTAGACGGCGATCTGTACGATTCTATAATGGTCAGTCTTAAATATGTTTATCCGCGACTTTCCAAAGGCGCGATCTGTCTAATTGACGATTATTGTGATCCGAGCATCAATCCCGATGCGTGGAATCATCTACCGGGCGTCAAAAAAGCGTGTGATGAATTTATGTCAGATAAACCCGAGCAGATTTGCTACGTGTACTCTGGTGTTTTCACCCATGCTTACTTTCGGAAGAGTGATAGCCTGGGGCGATCATGAGACCGGCTAGAGTTCAAGCCTCTTTGAGCCGTTACCCGCGAAGTTAAGCCCCAGACCCGACTATGGCTGCGCCTTGAGCGCGTCTTCATTTGAGGCCGACAAAGCGCCTTCAGCTTTCGGTAGGCGCGTGGCTCCGAGCGCCGCGGGCTGTCCCGCGTTCGTCCAATCGCCCTACGGCATTCTCCTGATACCGCCGCGCCTCCGGCGCGCCATAGTCCGCGGGTCAGCGACCGAGGCTGCGCGCGGCTGCATGGCATCCGTCGCGGCCCGCACCTTACCGTCACCAGCTTGGGCGAGACTGCTTGACAGTTGGTTTATGCCCGCGCCGCGCCGGCCACAGCGACGAAACCAGTTCCTGAGCGGCACGTTGGGCGCCAGACGGCTTGGACCGAGCCTGGCGAGCGGAAGGCGATCGCGCCGGACGCCACTGGGCAGAAGCCCCGCCGCACGTCCCGCTCCCCCGTGGAGGCCTGCCGATGACCGCGTCGCCCAGAAGCGCCCTACTCGTGTTGACCGTTTTGCTGGCCTCGGGGGCGACGTCGGCGGGCGCAGATGAATTTGGCGAACTTCCGCAAAGCCTTGGCACGCCGGCCCCGGCAGCCGCCCGGCGGCCGGATTTCCGCGACATGTTCCGCGACGTCGCGCCCATCGCGCCGGCCGAGGCGGCGGAGCCCGCAACTCCGCCGCCCGCCGAGACTGGCGCGGGCGCCGCTCCGGCCACGACCGCCACGACCGCCACCTCGCCCACGGCGCCGCCCGCAGCTCCAACTGTTTCGCCAGTCCCGCGCCCCCGCCCCTTCCAACGCGGCCTGGCCGCCTGGTATCAACACAAAGGCAAGACGGCGAGCGGCGCTAAATACGATCCCGACGATCTCACCGCCGCCCACAAAAGCCTGCCGTTCGGGGCCCGCGTGCGCGTCGTTTATGAGAAGACCGGCCGGGAGGTGACGGTGCGCGTCACCGACCGGATCAGCCGCAAGGCGCTGCGGCGGCATCCTCTGACGATCGAATTGTCCCGGCAGAGCGCCCAGAAAATCGGCCTCGAGGGCGTCGGAACCGTGTCGCTTTACCAGAGCAATTAGGGTCTGCTTTTCCGCTCCATCCTGTCTCGACACGCAGCCGCGCCGGTCAGGCGTCCGCGCCCGCGCAGACTTCGATCCGGCCTGACGTCATGACCGCGCTGCCCGGCGGCGCCGCATGCGCTTTGCGGGCAGAGACTCATGGCCCGAAAGGGGTGCGTTCAACAGCGCCCGTCGTTCTGCTTGACATACGAAACGTTCTGTATAAAGATCTACGCGTCATCAAGAGTTGGGCTCCCGCCCACGCCAACCTGCCGCGCTCGGCAAGGTGGTTTTCGCAAAAAGCGAGATGAGGCCTATGGCAAACCGAGAGCCCACTCCCTCCCCTTTGAACGCGCAGGCAAGCCCGAAGCGGGCGGCAGAACCGCGCGCGAAGCGCCCGCGGCGCCGCCGCCCTGCG
>JANXTB010000330.1 GCA_025356415.1 Hyphomicrobiales bacterium | reverse complement strand
GATAGAGCCAGCCGGCGGCCTGGCGCGGATCGTGCCGGACGCCCGGGCCGTCGAGATAGACGCGCGCCAGATTATATTGCGCGTTGGGATCGCCGAAGGTCGAGGCGGCGAACTGGAACAGCTCCTGCGCGCGCTGCACGTCCGGCTTCAGCTGGATCTGCGGCAGACCGTTGAGCGAGTAGACGCCGACGGCGACATAGGCGCTGGCGACAATGCCGATCTCGCGGCGCGAGGCCGTGTCCTCGTCGTAATTGTTCACGATCTGCAGGAAGTAATCATAGGCCTTGGCGTCGTCATGCGGCACGCCTTCGCCCGCCGCATACATGCGGCCGAGTTTCCACTGCGCCAACGATTGCCCGCCCGCGGCAGCGTATTTCAGAGCGTCGATGGAGGATGCGGCGTCGCCCGCGCGAAGGCCTTCGATGGCCTCGTTCAGCGCATGCAGCGAGTTCTTGTAGAGCGGCATGGCCGGCTTGATGCTGGCCGGCGTGTCGGTGCCGTCGAGCGCCATAGCAGGCGCCGAAAGGCCCACGACGAGAAAAGCGATGAGCCAGCTCTTCTCAAGCATTCGCATGCGCCCGCATTCCATTCGCCGCCCCGAAATTCGCGCCCGTCGGAAATGTTAAGCAGGTCGCGTTGCGACCGGCCAGAGCTGAGCGGCCACAAGACGCCGCGAAATGTATTGAATTGCGAAAGACATTAAACATGTCGCCGCCGCGCAACAGCACATGCGTCGCGGGCCGGCTTTGGCAAGCGCGCGTAAAACGTTTCAGGACGCAAAAAGGCGCCTGTCCGTTTCCGGCCAAAACATGAAACCTGCTGACTGACGCCACTGCCGCATCCCGAAACCGCGATCCTTCGCGGGCTCGAAATAGCGCGGGGTTTATGGCTGAATCGCGGCGCGCGGGATTGGCCCGCGCACACGGTTACGCGATGTTTACGCGCTGTTGCTGCAAAGCCACGGATGGCTTTACGACAGACGCTCCAGCGCGGCCTTCATCTTCTCGATGCGCGAGATCGCATCAGCCCGGCATTCGCGATTTTCTTCAACCACGTCGTCGGGCGCACGTGCGACAAAATCGGCGTTTCCGAGCTTGGCGTCGATCTTCTTCACCTCGCCTTCGAGCTTGGCGATCTCCTTGGTGAGACGCGCGCGCTCGGCGCCTATGTCGATCGTGCCTTCGAGCGGCAAGGCGATCACCGACCCGCGCACGATCATCTGTGCGGAATTGGCCGGCGCCGCGTCGGCGAACAAGACTTCCGACACGCGCGCCAGCCGCTTCAGCGTTTCGAAACCACGCTCCGCCCGCGCACGGACTTCAGTCGCGACGCCAACGAGAACCAGCGGCATTTGCGCGCTGGCCGGTACATTCATTTCCGAACGGACCGAGCGGATTTCAGAAATCAAATCAACGATCCAACCGATCTCGGCCTCCGCGCCTGCATGGTCGAAGCCTTGCGGCGCAGGCCATTGCGCGAGCGCCAGCAGCGACGTGCGCGCCGGGCCCTCGGCTCCCTTGATCTCCCAAAGCTCCTCGGTGAGGAAGGGCATGAACGGGTGCAACATCTTCATGATGATATCGAGCACATGCGCGGTGGTGGCGCGCGCCTCGTCCTTGGCCGGGCCGTCCTCGCCCTGCAGCACAGGCTTGGAGAGTTCGACATACCAGTCGCAGAAGATGTTCCAGACGAAGCGATAGACGCCATTGGCGGCGTCGTTGAAGCGGTAGGCTTCGATCGCCGCCGTGACATCGGCGACCGCCTTTTCGGCTTCGCCAAGGATCCAGCGGTTGACGTCGGCCTCGACCTTTTCAGGCGCGAAGCCGGCGATGCGCGCGCAACCGTTCATTTCGGCGAAGCGGGCGGCGTTCCAAAGCTTGGTCGCGAAATTGCGGTAGCCTTCGACACGCGAGGTCGCGAGCTTGATGTCGCGTCCCTGCGCCGCCATGGCAGCCAGCGTGAAGCGCAGCGCGTCGGCGCCGAACTTCTCGATCAGGTCGAGTGGGTCGATGACGTTGCCTTTCGACTTCGACATTTTAGCGCCCTTCTCGTCCCGGACGAGCGCGTGAATGTAGATGTCGTGGAACGGGATCTCGCCCATGAAATGGATGCCCATCATCATCATGCGGGCGACCCAGAAGAAGATGATGTCGAAGCCGGTGACGAGCACGCTCGTCGGATAATAGCGCTTCACTTCCGGAGCATCGTCCGGCCAGCCGAGCGTTGAGAACGGCCACAGCGCGGACGAGAACCACGTGTCGAGCACGTCCTCGTCGCGCTTCAGTTCGACCTTGTGGCCGAAGTGCTTTTCAGCCGCCGCATGGGCTTCTGCTTCCGACATGGCGACGAAGATCTCGCCGTCGGGCGCATACCAAGCCGGGATCTGGTGACCCCACCAGAGCTGGCGCGAGATGCACCACGGCTGGATGTTCTCCAGCCATTCGAAATAGGTCTTTTCCCAGTTCTTCGGGATGAAGCTGGTCTTGCCTTCACGCACGGCGGCGAGCGCCGGCTGCGCCAGCGTATGCGCGTCGACATACCATTGGTCGGTGAGCCACGGCTCGATAACCACGCCCGAGCGATCGCCGTGCGGGACCTGATGCAGATGCGGCTCGATCAGGGGGCACAGGCCGCGCTCTTCCATCATCACCACGATGGCCTTGCGGGCGAGCGCACGATCGACGCCGTGCAGGCCAAGGACGACCACGAGATCGTCGGACTGCGGGACTCCGGCGGTGAACGCCTCGTTGGCCTCGAGCAGCATCTCGCCTTCTGCGTTCAAGATGTTGATCAGCGGCAGGTTGTGGCGGCGACCGACTTCGAAGTCGTTGAAATCATGCGCCGGCGTGATCTTCACCGCGCCCGTGCCCTTTTCCGGATCGGCGTAAGTATCGCCGACGATCGGAATGACGCGGCCCACCAGAGGCAAAACGACGTTGCGGCCGATCAGGTGGCCGAGCTTCTCGTTTTCCGGGTGCACCGCGACCGCCGTATCGCCGAGCATGGTCTCGGGACGCGTCGTCGCGACGGTGATGTAGGTCGAGGGATCTTCGGCGTCATAAACCGCGCCTTCGAGCGGATAGTTGAAGTGCCAGAGGAACCCCTTCGTCTCGACCTGCTGCACTTCGAGATCGGAGATCGCGGTGAGCAGCTTCGGATCCCAATTCACAAGGCGCTTGTCCTTGTAGATCAGGCCCTGTCGGTGCAATTCGACGAAGACTTTCAGGACGGCGCGCGACAGGCCCTCATCCATGGTGAAACGCTCGCGCGACCAGTCGCAGGAAGCGCCCATGCGCTTCAACTGGTTGACGATCGTGCCGCCCGACTCAGCCTTCCATTTCCAGACCTTTTCGAGAAACTTCTCGCGGCCGAGGTCGCGGCGGCCCGGCTCCTGATTTTGCATCAGCTGGCGCTCGACGACCATCTGCGTGGCGATGCCCGCATGGTCGGTGCCCGGCTGCCACAACACGTCCTTGCCGCGCATGCGCTCGAAGCGGCAGAGGATGTCCTGCAAGGTGTTGTTCAGCGCATGCCCCATGTGGAGCGAGCCGGTGACGTTAGGCGGCGGGATGACGATCGAATAGGGAGCCGCGTCCCTGCGGTCCTCGCGGCCGGCGCGAAACGCTTGCGCGTCTTCCCATGCCTGCGAGATGCGTGCTTCCACGCTGGCGGGATCGAAAGTCTTGTCCATCATGTGGGGTTACCGAACTCGTGTCAGGGAAGCGATGCGAAATGTCGCTTTGCGCGCTAAAAACCCTGCCCGGTGCGGCGTGTCAATGAAACGAGCGGATCAGATGCCCTGACCCGCCCCCTGCTCCGCCTCAGCGGCCGCGCGAGAGGCGCTCGATCTCGGCCCGGACAAGGCGCTCGACCAGCGACGGCAGATTGTCATCGAGCCATTCCTTGAGCATCGGGCGCAGCATGTCCCGGGCTACCGATTCGATCGCCTGCGAGGACGGCAGCGAGCGAGCGACGGTGAGGACCTGGAAGGACGTGTTCACGGCCATGTCGGTGTGATCCGAAATCAGCGGCTGTTCGTCATTGGCCGTGACCAGACGCGGCGTGGGCGCCTGGGGACGGGCCCCGAACTCGCGGACGTCGGCGCTGGGCTTGCTGGCGGCCGGCGCCTGTGGGGTGTTCGCGGGCGCCTCCGGGCGAAGGGGGCGCGGCGGCGGCGGTGGCGCGCTGAAGGCAGTGGAGAAATCGACCGGCGGGCGGGCGATCACTGGCGGGCGCACGCGCTCCACCTCGGGCTCGCGGAAGCGGGGTTGACGATTCTCGTCGCGCGGCTTGTGGCTCTCCTCGCGCGGCGTGCGGTCCTCGTCCCGCGGCGCGTGGAATTCAGGAAGCGGGCCCAGGGGGCTCGACTGGTCTTCGGAGATGATCTTCCGGATCGACGCGAGAATCTCCTCCATCGAGGGCTCGTGGGCGCGCTGTTCCGCCGCCGTCGATTCGGGAATCGCAGAAGGATATGCGGTCATGGCCTCTGACGCTTTCTTGCAGTTTGGCCGCATCGGGCGGCATCACGCTGCGAAAGGGAACCAGACCGCGCATCCGTCTGATTCGCTTGCGCCCAATCACTTTGAACGCGCCGCGACTCGGGAGCAAGACGGCGCCCGAGACGCCTTGTGGACAGGCGAAAGAAGTCTAGCGACCGTCCGGCGTGCCGGTGCCGATCCACTTGCCCTTGACCTGATCGAAGTGGATCGTCGGGTCGTATTTCACGACCTGCAGGCCAAGCGTGGAAGCGGACAGGCGCCCGACCGACGCGAGCAACGCGTAGGAAAAGACCACGCGGTCGCGCTGCGCGGTGACGAGTTGCACACGCGCATTTAGCAGCAATTGCTGCGCATTGAGGACGTCGAGCGTGGTGCGCTGACCGACCTTGGCTTCTTCACGCACGCCGTTCAACGCGATTTCAGCAGCGCGCACCTGCGCCTGCGCGGCCTGGATGACCGCCGTGGAATTCACCCACGAACCCCAAGTGGACACGACCAGCGCGCGTATCGTCTCACGCTGCAGATCGGCCTGCAATTGCGCCTGACTGAGAAGCTCCTTGGCCTGACGTACGGCGGAATAGACGGCGCCGCCCTCATAGATCGGCACGGAAAGCGACGTCACGATGGTGGCGCCGACCGTGTCGGTCCTGCCGCTGGCGCCGCTGCCAGAGCCCGTGGCCGCGTCGTAACGGCGCGAGACCGTGCCGGTGAGGCCGATTGTCGGGTAAAGCTGGCCCTGAATCACCTTCACGTTCAGCGAGGCCGCATCGACGTTGTGACGCGCGGACTGGATCGAGGGGTGCTCCAGCTCGGAGAGAGCTATGGCTGATTTCAGCGTCGCCGGGACAAGCTTGTCCAACGGGCGCGCGGGCTGCAGGTTCGACGGCTCCACGCCGATCACCTGCCGGAAATTGGCGACGCTTGTCTGCAGGTTGGCCTGCGCGGTGAACGCGTCGGCCTGCCCTTGCGCCAGCGAGGCTTCGGCCTGCGCGACGTCGGTGCGCGTCACCTCGCCGACCTGAAAGCGATCGCGCGTCTGGCGCAGCTGCTGCTCAAGCACTTCGACGTTGTTGCGGCGCAGGTTGAGAATCGCCGTGTCACGCAGCACGTTCATGTAGGCGGCGGCGCCATTGGCGAGCACATTCTGCTCGCTGAGGCGCGTCAGTTCGCGCGCCTGCATGATCTGCGATTCAGCGCGCGTCACGCCATTGGCGGTGCGGTTGCCGTTCCAGAGGTTCTGGGTGACAGACAGGCCAACGCCGCGGGGCTGACTGAACCGGGCGCCCGTCGCTTGCGATGTGGTGTCGAGATAATTGAAGCCGACGTCGCCAGTCGCCGTCACGGTGGGACGGTAGCCGGACAGCGCCGTCGGCAAATTTTCGTCGACCGCGCGGCCAGAAGCGCGCTGCGAGTTCAAGTCAGGATTGTAGCCGTAGGCGCGTGCGAGCGCGCCAGAGATGCTTTCGGCCGACACCGGCTGGGCAAGAGCGACGCAACCGGCGACCAAAGCTGCAAACGACGCTGCGCGGCTGAACGAACCCCGGCGGCCCTTCGGACCAGCTGCCGGAATGAACAAATCGCGACCAACCATCTGCAACCTCGAATCGAATTCCGGAATGTCCGGAACTGTTAACCCTGAGCCAGTCCGGAATCACAGACGTACATGAACCGGCTGAGCTTATATTACCCCGTAGAGAGTTATTGTCCCCCTACCACTGCTCGTCAGACCCTCGAAAACGAGCAGGCGACACAAAAATGCGACACCCAGGTTAGAAAACGAAAGCTGGACGCCGCGCGAACGGCGCCAGAACAGGGGCTGCCGCATCAAAAAGGATGCGACGGCTGGGTTCTCCGGCCATTTTGTCAAACCGCATGACCTTGGCGGCATTGCCGCTCGGGTCCCCGGCAATGCGCTGGATGGCGATCAGGCGGCCGCCCGGGGCGAGGTTGGCGAAAAGCGGCTCAAGCCCCTCCTCGACCGCGCCATTGACGAAGATCAGATCGAATGTTCCGGACACGCCGACGCTCCCATCGAGCGGACCGCACACAGCCGTGGCGTTCAGCCCGGCCTTGGCGAAATTGGCTGCCGCCAGCGTCGAAAGTGAGGCGATCGGTTCGACCGAGACCACTTTCTTCGCAAGACCAGCCAGCAGCGCCGCCGTATAGCCCGCGCCGCCGGCGATATCGAGAACGCGGTCGCTGGGCTTGACGTCCGCGCCCTGGATCATGCGGGCGAGCACCATAGGCGTCAGCATGCAGCGGACTTCGCCGGGACCGGTCGAAATCTCGAGCGGAGCATCTGAATACGCCAAAGGCTGGAGCGAGCCCGGAACATAGATTTCGCGCGGCGTATCAAAGAAACGGTCAAGCACCTGCTGGTCGGTCACGTCGAAGGTGCGGATCTGGCAGTCCACCATCGTCTGGCGCTGGCTGGCGAAATCGGACGCAATGGCGGACATGGGGTCGCTCCGGCTGGCGTCGTCAGGCGCGGCGGTTGGGCCCACGACGGATGGACGAGCTTATAATGCAGCGCAAGCGGCGATGTCCACGCCGGCTTGCGCTGTGGCGGAGCCATGGACGCTTTCAGGCGCCTTTCAGCTTCTTGTTGCACAGGCTCCAATAGCCGCCGCCCTTCTCGAGCCAGCGCAGCCCGCCATTGCCGTTGCTGGCCTTGTTGGCCTGATATTGCTCGCTGCAGGTCTTCTGGCGGGCGCGTCCGGCGCCCAGTTCCGCGAATTTCGCCGCTACGGCAGCAGGAAATACGGGCGTTCCGCCCTTTGGCGCATCCAGCGCCTTTTCAGCGACCGGCTTCGCAAAAACCGGCTTTTCAGCTGCAGGTTTGGCGACAGGCGGAGCGGCGGCGGCGGTTGTCACGGCGGCGGCCAGGCCGGTCCGGCACTCGGCGAGGAATTTGGACCAGGTCGAGCCATTGGTGGCGTTCGCCGCCTTGGCCGCCTGCCACTTTTCACCACAGGCTTTCATGGAGCCGTCCTGCGCGAGCGCGCTCGACAGCGGAGTCAGCAGAAGCGGCGAAGCAGCGAATAGCACGAGACAAATCGACTTTGGGGAAAACAGACGCATGGGAAATGGCCTCTAACAGCAATATCCCATGAAAAACCCAAAACGGGCGAAGCACAAGCGGAACTTGCGTCAGGGAACAACAGCGCTCATCGCCGCGCGATGCGGCCCGCCGTCGCCGGAACGGGAATGACGAGAACGCGAGCGGTCTCGACCGGCGCCCCGATGCTGACCCAGATGTTCTGGTCTTCCTGTGACTGGCGCTTGACGTAGCGATACTTCGTCCGCGCCCAGGGCTTTATGTCATCAGTCATATTGTCGAGGATGACCTCGCCCCGCGTCGTCTTCACCGTCAGCACCGCATGCCCCTCGTCCATTTCGTCGCGCACGATGGTCAGCAGCAGCGCCTGGCGCGGCAGGCCGGCGTCGATCAGGATCTTGCGCTTCAAAAGCGCGTAATCCTCGCAATCGCCGAAGCCGTCGGTCGGCAGATCCCAGCGATCGACCACGTTCCAATGGTCCGCATCGGATTTCGGCTCCACCTGCTGGTTCACCATGCGGTTGACGAGGTCGAGAAGAGCGAGATTGGCCTGCGTCGCATCGACGTCGCGCGCGGTCGTCGGGCCGGCGGCGCATTCGCCCTTGTAGCGGAGGCAGAAGTCCGCCCAGCCCATCGGCGTCAGAGTTGAGGCGCCAACGCTGATAAACTTGCCCGGCTCGTTCGCCACCGTAGGAGTGAGAACGACGGCGCTCGCCATGAGAAACGAGACAATCGCGATCCCAACCTGTCGAACGCCGAGCAACATGAGCCAAACTCCTTTTGTATGGAGCATCTTGGCCGACACGTATTTGCCCCTGCGCTAAGCAAAACACTCGGATTTGACGGGTTCGGATTCACCATTTCGATGAGCGCCGCGTTTTCGTTTGGCGGGCGATTTAGGCGGGAGATTCTCAGCCAGCGCGTGAAAACCGCTGCGGCTCAACCGCCTGTTGCACGCCCTGCCCGCGCCGCAATCGCGACGGAAAAGTGAAGCTGACGCAACGAAACCGCCCGGCTTTGGTTAACAGGGGGCGTGGTCGCTAAAATTATTTCGTCGCGCTAACGTTTTGCTGGAGCCGTCTCGCATGTCTCTCACGGTGTTTCCGACGGCTTCGCTGCCCGAACTGCCAGGCGTCTGGACGCCGGAGGATCGGCTCGCGTTGGAAACTGCGATCCGGCAACTGGAGCGCACCACCTTCGCGACGCGGCTGACGGGCCTGCTCGGACGCCAGATCGAGAGCGTCAGCACGTTCATTCCACAACGCATCCGTAACATCGCCGCAAAAGCGACCGCGCGAGCGCTGGGCGCCGCCATGAACGCCGCGCTACGCAGCCTGCGCCATGGAACGGCCCCTGCCTCGCCCCGCCTGCATCGCGCGCTCGCCACGGCGACCGGCGCCGCGGGCGGCGCCTTCGGGCTCGCAAGTCTGCCGGTGGAGCTACCCGTATCGACCGTGATCCTGTTGCGCTCGATCGCCGACATTGCCCGCCAGCAAGGCGAGGACCTGTCGCATCCGGAAGCCGCCCTCGCCTGCATGGAGGTTTTCGCGCTGGGCAGCCGGTCGCCCGATGACGACTATATGGATTCGAGTTACTTCGCGGTCCGCGCGCTTCTCGCCCGCACGATTTCGGAGGCGACACGCTACATGGCGGCGACCGCCGCAGCCGACGAGGCTGCGCCGATCCTGCTGCGTTTCCTGAGCCAGATCGCGACGCGGTTTGGGCTCGTCGTGAGCCAGAAATTCGCCGCGCAAGCCATCCCGGTGCTGGGCGCCGCAGGGGGAGCCGCGGTGAATTACGCATTCATGGATCATTTTCAGACGCTTGCGCGCGGCCATTTCACAATCAGACGGCTCGAGCGAAAATACGGTGCGGATGAGGTTAAGAAGAACTACAACTCAATCTATGTTGCTGAAAAAATTGATTAATCTCACCTATTCCATATTGTTATTCGACATCGGCGTGCGCCTTCAAATTTAAAATCCGTTATCATTGATGCAACAATGACTTGACCTTCAGCCATTAGCAAACAAGATAGCCCAAGCGCCTAGCTGCAGTTTAAGGCGCAATGGAGTTTTGCGGCTTTGCCCGGCAAACTATTGAGCGAACAAAGTCGGCGGCAAGCACCCTCCCCAACCCGCCCCGCCGGCTTCATGATCCTGATCGCAGCCGCGATCTGCGTTCCGCTCGCCTTTTTTACCGTGGGCGCCAGCACAGCGTGGAACGCGGCCGAAGATGAGGCGATCACCTCGCTCGAACGCATCACCACCATGCTGCACGAGCATGCCTTGCGGGCCTTCGAAACCCATGAGGCGATGATGACCGCCCTCGACCAGCGCGTCGACGGGTTGTCATGGCCGCTGACCGGCGCAAGGCGGAACGAGACGAACGCCTTCATGTCGGCGTTGCGGCGCTCGGCGATTCCCGTCAGCGGGCTGGCCATCGTCGATCCGGAAAACCGCATCGCCGCGGCGAGCTTCTACGGACAGTCCTGGCCGGCGGAACTGCTCGACCAGGCTTTCATCACCAGACTTCGCAGGCAGACGGGCCGCATCATGGTCAGCCCTGTCATGACGACCGAAGTATCGGGCGCGCATACGTTTGCGATCATGCGGCGGCACATCACGCCGCAGGACGAAGAAAGCGGCCTGATCATGTCGCTGTTCGACGTGACGTTCTTCGAGTCCTTCTTCCAGCCGTTGCGGCGCGAACGCGGCGACATGATCGCGCTCGTCCGCGAGGACGGCGAGACGCTGGCCATGGCGCGCATGGAATCCGAGGACCCGGGTTCGGTCGAGGCTGCGCAAATTCTCAAATCGACAAAGGGCACGAATACGACCCTGCGCACGTCCGCCGCCAAGGGCCGTCCGGACATGCTTTACGTTGTCCGGCGCATCGCCGACTACCCGGTCTATCTTGTGCAGGGGCGCAGCCTCGCCAACGTGAAACAGCAATGGCTGTTGCGCATCGCGCCCTACGCATTGCTGCTGCTCACCAGCACGACCTTCATGCTGCTGCTGATCTGGCGTATGGCCGGCGCGACGCGGCGCGAGCAGGAAGCCTACGCGCGGCTCGCCGTCGAGGAAGCCAATTCCTCCGCCAAGACGCAATCGAACGTGCGCATGAAGCGCCTGATGGACGCCAATGTCTTCGGCGTCATCACGGTCAGCGAGAAGGGCGTGATCGAGGCGAACGACGCCTTTCTGGTGATGGTTGGCAAGAGCCGCGCCGCCTTCAAGGCGCAAGGCTTCGCCTGGCAGACGAAAACCGGACTGGAGCTCGCAAAAGATGATTACATCCGCGCGCAATTGCTGCGTCGCGGTTCGTGCCCGCCGTTCGAAACAGAAATACTTGTCGGCGACAGCACCACGATTCCGGTCCTGATCGGCGCGACTTTATATGAACGCGATCCGCTCACGTGGACATGCTTCGTGCTCGATCTCACCGAGCGGCGCGAGCGCGAGGCGCAGCAGATCTTCATCATGCGCGAACTCAATCACCGCACCAAGAACCTGCTCACCGTTATCCGCTCCATCGCCGGGCAGATCGCACGCACAGGCGCTGGCTGGGATGATTTCCGCGATCGCTTCAACAATCGCCTGACAGCGCTGGCGGGCGCGCACGACCTGCT
>JANXTB010000290.1 GCA_025356415.1 Hyphomicrobiales bacterium | reverse complement strand
CGAGGGCCGCCCGCTGCTGCGCGCCTATAGTTTCGCCAGCCCGAATTACGAAGACCATCTCGAATTCTATTCGATCAAGGTGCCCCACGGCGCGCTGACCTCGCGGCTCCAGCACATCAAGCCCGGCGACAAGGTTCTGATCGGCCACAAGCCGACCGGCACGCTGGTGCAAGGCAGCCTGACGCCGGGCAAGCGCCTGTTCCTGCTCTCGACCGGCACCGGCATTGCGCCCTTCGCCAGCATCCTGCGCGATCTCGATGTCTATGACGCCTACGAGAAGATCATCCTTATGCACGGCTGCCGCGAGACGCCGGAACTCGCCTACGGGCAGGCGCTGGTGCGCGACCTGCTGGAGAGCGAATTCTTCGGCGAGGCAGCGCGCGAGAAGCTGGTCTATTACCCGATGACCACGCGCAGCGAATTCCGTCATCAGGGCCGCGTCACCGATGCGCTTAGCCATGGCCAGTTCTTCACCGACACGAAGCAGACCCCGCTCGATCCCGCCACCGACCGCGTGATGATTTGCGGCAACCCGGACATGCTGGCCGACCTGCGCAAGATGCTCGACGCAAGCGGCTTTGAAGAAGGCAGCAACGCGCGCCCCGGCGCTTATGTGTTCGAGCGGGCTTTCGTCGAAAAGTAAGCGCTCATGTTGTTTATCGAATAGGCGCGAGAAGCGTCTCCGCCGCCTGCGCTGGCGTCTGCTTGTCGGCGTCGCGGTCGCTGGCGTAATTGGCGGCGCGCATAGCGTCGGGCGTAATGGCGCCGATGAGCGGCTTCAGCGCGCGGTCCAGAACCGGATCGTCGCGGCGCTTGGGCGACAGCAGCACGAGCGCGTCATAGGCCGGGATCGCGCCTTTCGGATCAGCCAGCAGCACAAGCTTTTCCGCCGCGATGCGGCCATCACTTGAAAAAGCCGAGATCACATCCACCTCGCCGGACGCCAGCGCGCGATACACGAATGTCGGGTTGAAACTGCGCGTCGCCTTGAATGCGAGCCCATAGGTGTTGCGCAAGGTCGCCCATTCGGGCCGTTCCAGAAATTCGAGATCGGCGCCGAGCGTGAGTTGCGGCGCGACGCGCGCGAGATCCGCGATTGTTTTCACGCCGAGCGCGGCGGCGCGCTCCGGCTTCATGGCGAGCGCATAGGCGTTCTCGAAACCGAGCGCGCCCAGCACGCGCACGCCATCGCGCGCCATCAACGCACGGCCGAGGTCCGCAATCATCTCGTCATGCGGCGGCGTGTCTGTTCGGCCGAGCACGTTGGTCCATAATGTGCCTGCGTAATCGACGTAAACATCGAGATCATTGCCCGCGAGCGCGCGGTAGACGATGGCCGAACCCAGCCCCTGCTGGATGCGCGCGGTGGCGCCCTGCCCTTCGATCCGCCGCGTGATAGCTTCAGCCAGTATGAATTGCTCGGAGAAATTCTTCGCGCCGATCACATAGGTCCGCGCGCCGCCGCTGAAATTGGCCAGCAACGCGGCGGCAACGCCAGCGATGATCAGGATGACGCCTGCAAAGATGCGCTTCCGCTCGCGCAGCGCGACGCCCTGTTCCACCGCGCCAAGCGAGAGATCCGCGATGATCGCGACGAGAGCCGAGGTCACGCAGCCGAAGATGACCGCGACCCAATTCTCGGTTTGCAGGCCGGAGAAAATATAATTACCCAGCGTCGTCTGCCCGACAGGCGTCGCGAGCGTCGCTGCGCCAATGGTCCACACGGCAGCCGTTCGCACGCCCGCCATGACAACCGGCGCCGAGAGCGGCGCCTGCACGCGCATGAGGATCTGCCGCTCGGTCATGCCGACGCCGCGCGCCGCCTCCACCACATCGGCATCGACGCCGCGCAATCCCGCTATCGCATTCCGCAAGATGGGCAACATGGCGTAGAGCGTCAGCGCGAGAAGCGCTGGAAGAAAGCCAAGCGCGGGCACGCCGCGCCCGAAGGCGGCGGTGGTGAGTGCCGAGAAAGCCAGCAAAATCGGGTAGAACAGCGCCATCAGCGCCAAGCCGGGAATAGTCTGCACCAGGCTCGCAACAGCGACGAGCGGCCCGGCCCAGCGCGGACGGCGCAAGGCGAGCAGCGTCAACGGCAGACACAGCGCAAGCGCCAAGGCCAATGCCGCCGCGCACAGCAGCACATGTTGCGAGAGATATTCCGGCAGGACACGCCAGGCGGCGTGCAGGCGCTCATCCATGAGCAACAGGCCCCTGCCCGCGCATCAGATCCTGAATGCGCGCAGATTGGCGACGCGGCACGTCGATCAGCGCGGCGACTTCCGGCGCGGCGTCGTCGCGCAGGAATTCCGCAGGTGTGCCATCGGCAACGAGACGCCCGTGCGCGAGCACGAGAATGCGGTCGGCGGACAGAAGCGCCTCCTGCATGTCGTGGGTCACCATGATTGTCGTCAGGCCCAGCGCATCGTGCAGCGCGCGACAGGCGCGCATCAATCCGTCGCGCGTGACGGGATCGAGCGCGCCGAAGGGCTCATCCATCAGCATGACAGGCGGACGCGCCGCAAGCGCGCGCGCCAGGGCCACGCGTTGCCTCTGCCCACCCGACAGCGCGGACGGGGCGCGCGACGCGACCTCCTGCGGTAGGTCCACAAGCGTGAGCAATTCGGAGACGCGCGCCGCCATGTCCACCTTGCTCCAATCCAGCAAGTCGGGCGTGACGCAGATGTTTTCCGCAACGCTCATATGCGGGAAAAGGCCGAGGCCCTGAAACACGTAGCCGACCCGCCGCCGCAGCACCGGCGCATCCTGCGCGGCAACGGGAGCGCCGTCGAAAACAACCTCGCCGGACGTCGGCTCGATCAGGCGATTGATGGTTTTCAGAAGCGATGTCTTGCCCGAGCCCGAGCCGCCGACAAGCGCAACAAACGCGCCTTTCTCGATGCTGGCGCTGACGCCATCCAGCGCGCGCACGCCGCCAGGATAGGCGAGGGAGACGTCGCGAAACCCGATCATTTCAGACGTCAAACATCTCTCCTGACGTCATGGCGTGGGCGCACTAGCGGGTTCTGTCCAGCTTTTGAAATCGGCTTCGGAGACTGTAGGCAGCTTTTTCAAAAAGGCGACGACTTTCCAGAGGTTCTCGTCGCTGGCGCCGGCTTTCGCGAAGCTGGGCATGCCGGTCATGTTGATGCCGTTCTTCACGACCCAGAACAATTGCTCGGGCGTGCGCCCGCCGACGATGTCTTTCAAATCCGGCGGATCAGGCTTCATGCCCTCCGAAAACTTGGCCCATTCGACGCCCGGCGCGCCATGGCAATTGAAGCAGCCGAGCTGTTTGAAATTGCGCGCGCCCGCCTGCACGTTTGCGGGATCGTTGAAATTGGCTGGCGGCTTGTCGGTCGCGTGGTGCGCCACGGAGGCCATGCGCGTGCGCACGAGCAACGATGAAATGAACTCCGGCTCCTCGGCTGTCGCCGCGACGGAATAATAGCCGCCGAAGAAAAAGCCCGCGAGGGCGATGGCGACGATCAACGCCAGCGCTCCGATAACGGCAAGCACGCGCATGTCGCTTCCTCCGCAGGCTGACGATCAGTCGAGATTGGCCACGCCGCCTGAATCGATCTGCCGGCCCATCAACGCGATCGCGCGCTGATACACGCTGGCGGCGTTCCAGGCCTGGATCGCAGCGAAATTCGGCTCGCCCGGCTGATAGCCGGCATGCGGCCGCCAGCCATGCGACTTTAGGAAATTGGCCGTTGCGACAAGCGCATTGTCGGCGTCATCGAGACTGCCGTTTGCGAAGAGCAAGATGTTCTTGGGCAGGAATTGCGTATGCCCGACTTCGCCGTGCATCGAGCCGCGCGACGAGGCCGACATGAGGCCGCGATCGACAAGTTTCAGCGCGGCGTCGAGCTGGTCGGTGAAGAATTCCGTGCGGCGGCAATCGTAAGCGAGCGTCGCGACAGCCGACAAGGCGTTCTGATTACCGCGCGTGCGGCCAAAGCCGGTCTCCATGCCCCAGATTGCCAGCAGCGGCCCCGGCGGCACGCCAAAGCGTTGCTCGATGGATGCGAACAATGCGGCGTTGGAGCGCTTCAGCACGCGCCCGCGCGAGACAATCGCCGGGCCGCCGCGCTTGGCGAGAAATTCCTCCAGAGAGAGGCGGAAGCTCTTCTGGCCGCGATCGGCGTTGATGGTGGGTTGCGCATAAGAGGTGGTCATCAAAGCGGCGATGCCGGCCGCGCCGGCGCCGCGCGCCTTCGCTTCAGACGCATATTCGCGCTTCCATGTCTCGAACCCGGCGGACGAGTTGCCGCAGGTTGCCGCAACCGCATGGCCCAGCGGAACAAATGAGAAAGCCGCAAGAAACGCCCAAGTAGCGCGAGACATTTTCATTCGCCTGACCCTCATTCCAATTCATCAAAGCTAGTAAAGGCCGTAAACCGCTTCCTGTGAAGGGCGGCCGCGGTAGAACCTGTCCATCCCCGAGGGCACGACGACATCGGTCTCGGCATAAAAGCCGTTGTCTTGCTGGCGCTGACGACCCGTGTTCTTCGCCGTCTGCGTGTTCTTGATGTTGCGCAAAGCGACCATCACGTCGCCGCTGATCTCGACCCTGGTGTTCGCC
This sequence comes from Hyphomicrobiales bacterium, assembly GCA_025356415.1. Lineage (GTDB taxonomy): Bacteria > Pseudomonadota > Alphaproteobacteria > Rhizobiales > Beijerinckiaceae > Terripilifer. The sequence continues at coordinate 6,350 of JANXTB010000290.1, read as the reverse complement.
ATTTTCTGTTGCTTGACCAGCGCGAAGAGTTTCGCGGCGTTGGCCGGGGCCAGCCGCACGCAGCCATGCGAGGCGGCGGGACGGCCGATGGGATCGTAACTGCCGTGAATGGCATGGCCCTTCAGATCGAAGAAGATCGCGAAAGGCATCGGCGCCTGCTCGTATTCATCGGAATGATGATCGGCGTCCATGCGATTGGGTTTGAAGGCGCCGCGCGGCGTCTCGTACCCCGGCCGCCCGGTCGAGACCGGCCATTCGTAGGTAGGCGTGCCATCAACGGTGACGTTCATCCTCTGCGTCGACTGATCGACCTGAATGAGCAATTCAGCTCGCGCCGCGCTGCTCGCAAACGTGAGCGTAACCAGTGCCGCGACAACGCACGCGGACTTTTTGACAGAGTTCATGGCAACCTCCTGCGCAGTGACAACGGTCCGCCCACTGTTACGGTTCCCTTGGCGCCCCATCCCGCAAACGAAAATGCTTACGCTCAAGCTATCGCCTAGGCCGGCTTGAAGCCGAACAGGCGCGCCGGATTATCGACCAGAACCTTGTTCCGCAGGGTCTCATCGGGAGCGATGACCGCCAGCAAGTCAAGCAGATCGCCCTCGTTGGGCGTGCGGCCCGGCGTGAACGTGTTGCCGTGCGGCCAGTCCGTGCCCCAGATCACGCGATCGGGCGCGACGGCGAGCACCGCCTGCGCGAAGGGAACCATGTCCATGAACGGCAGGCTGCCCTCGACATGCGCCTTGGGCGTCGCGCTGACCTTGTCGAAGCTGCAGAGCTTGATCCAGAAACGGTCGTCGCGGATGAGATCGAGCAGCAGCTGGAACGCGGGTTGCTGCACGCCGTCGCGGGCGCGGACGCGGGCCATGTGATCGATGATCGTCACCAGCGGCAGCTTGCGGATGTAGCTCTCGTGGTGCACGAGATCCTTCGGGTCGAGATGCAGGTCGAGCACCCAGTTGCGCTTGGTCAGCAGCGGCAGATGCGCGGTGAGATGCTCCTCGCTGCCGGGCCTGTCGTCCATCAGGTGGAAGCGGGCTCCGCGAATGCCGCCCTCATTCAATGCGTCCAGCGCGCGATCATCGAAGCTGTCGTTGATGTTGGCGATGCCGCGCGCATTCTTGCCGATGGCCGCAATTCCATCGAGGATGACCTGGTTGTCATAGCCATGCGCCTGCGGCGTCACGAAGACCGCGCGACTGAGGCCGGTGATCTTCTGCATGTTCAAGTAATGTTCAAGCGGCGCGGCGGGCGGCGTGTAGCGCCGTGACTCGGCGTAGGGATAGAGATCGGGCGGACCGAAAATATGCGCATGCGTATCGCAGGCGCCGGGCGGCAGCTTGTAATGCGGCGCGCGCGTGTTGGGATCGGGGCCGAGGCTGACCGGTATTTTCGAGGGCGCCATTTTAGTCTCCTGTTGAAGTCACTCTTTGATCGCGAGCCGCGCCTTGTCGAGAATGTCTTGCGGGAAAGCATACAGCCGCGTGACGATGCTCTCAGCCTCCACCCCACCGACGGGCGAAATGGAAAGCCCGATCTTTTCAGCCTCTACCAGAAGCAAAGGATCGCGCGCGGCCTCGTCAAACGCCTTGCGCAGCACGGCCAAGCGATCCGCCGCGACCTTCTTGGACATGATGAACGGCCGCCCGATCTCGCCCGACAGCAGCAGCAGATCGATGATGTCCTTGCGCTCCTGCGAGGGGGTCAGATCGCCGATAAACGGCACGCCCGCAGGGATTTCAGGCGCTTCCGCGCGCGACAGGCGCGTGAGAATATTGACCCTGTCGTTCTTGATCCAATCTTCGGGCACCGACGACCACGAGATGCAGACCCCATCCAGCTCGCCGCGCTCCAGCGCGAGATTCATTTCTGTGTTGCCGCGATAGGCGCTGATGATCCGCAGGTTGAGATCGAACAGGTTGCGCATCATCGCGACATTGTTGGCCGAGCTGGAATTGGGCCCGGCGCCGCCGAACACGGCCTGCTTGCGCGTCGCAAAATCGGCCAGCGAGCGGATGTTGGCTTCCTTCCAGGTCATGCACGCACGCAGATCGCGCGCGAGCGAGCCGACCCACGAGAACTGGTCGAAGCGGACCTTCGCCTTCTCGCCCTCGCTCATGGATTCATTCAGCAGGCCGGAGTTGAAGGTCGTCACCGTCAGGCCATCGGGCGGCGCCACGTCACGCGTAAAGAGCACGGCGCTGAGACTGCCGGCGCCGGGCAGGTTGCGAACCACGATGGTCGGCGCGCCGGGAATGAATTTGGCGTAATGGCGCGAAAGCAGCCGCGCATATTGGTCATAGCCGCCGCCTGCGCTGACGCCCACAACCATGCTGATCGTCTTGCCGGGATAGAAGGCGGCGGCCTCCTGCGCGAACGTGGCGGACGGCGCCATGAGCGCCATGCCGATTCCGAAGGAAGCCGACCGAAACGCACGCATAGCCTGCCCCATCATCTGCGCCTGACCATCATTCGAACTGCGATTTCCGCCAGTCGAGCGCGGATTTGAATCCATCGCGGGCGCGCCGCTCATCGAATTCCTTACCCACTTCAGTCGTCGCGGCATAGAGCGGCGCGCAGACGTCGAGCCCGGCGTTCAGCGCGACGCGGAAACCCTGCGCTTCCGCGCCACGCGAAATCGCGAGCTTCGCCGCAGCCAGAGCTTCCGGCGCAATCAACGTCATGCGACGCGCGAATTTCATTGTCTCTTCATCAAGGCTCGCCGCAGGCACAACGCGGTTGACGATGCCGAGCGTCAGCGCGGTCGCGGCATCCACCTTCTCGCCGAGATAGATGAGTTCGCGCGCACGCTTGTGGCCGATGACGAGCGGCATGATGAAGGCCGGACCGACTTGCGAGAACATCGCTTCGGGCTCGCCGAACATGGCGTCGTCGGCCGCGATGGTCACATCGCAGAACAGCGACAATTCGCAACCGCCGCCCAGCGCATGGCCCTGCACGGAGGCGATGACGGGCTTGCGCATCGACCACGGCGTCATCAGCGTGCGCATGCTGACGGACAGCCGCTCGTGGTATTTCAGCGGATCATGCCGCCAAGGCGAGGGACCATGGCCGCCGCCGATGTCGAAGCCCACGCAAAAGGCGCGACCCGCGCCTTTGAGAATGACGACCGAAGTGTCCGGGTCCGCGTCCGCCTCTTTCAACACGCGCTCGAGTTCGAGACGCATGTCCATGCTGAGAGCGTTGAGCTTCTCGGGGCGATTGAGCGTGACGATGCCAATCTTGCCATCAGCGCGACGTAATACGAGTTCCTCGGCCATGCTTCCCCCTGAAATTCGAAATCAATCAACCGCGCGTCACGATGAGCGCATCGACAATGACGCACCCCCTGCCCGCCTCGCGGACCTTGATGGGATTGAGATCGATCTCGTCGATCTGATCGCGGTTCGCCCACGCGAAGGCCGCGAGCTGCTCGATGCAAGCGACGAGGCTCTCCACATCGGCGGCGGGCTTGTTGCGATAGGCGCCGAGCAAAGCCGCGCCGCGCACCGCGGCGATCATCTCGCGCGCCTCGCCTGCGCGCAGCGGCAACATGCGCAGGGCGAAATCTTTCATCACCTCGATGCCGACGCCGCCCATGCCGAAGGCAAGCGCGAGGCCAAAATCGGGATCGCGCGACACGCCTGCGAAAACCTCGACGCCATCGGCGATAAATTCCTGCACGAGCCATGAATCGACCGGCGCGCCGATGCGACGCGCCACATCCGTCATGCGCGCGAGCGCCGCGGCGAGCGCATCGGCGTCGCGAAGACCGACGGCGACAAGTCCGTGCTCGGATTTGTGTGGCGCTTCATCGGCGGCGATTTTCAGCACCACCGGATAGCCTATCTCAAGCGCCGCCCGGCGCGCGCTGGGCAGATCAACACCAAGCCGTTCATGCGACGTCGGCAGGCCGAAACCGGCGAGGATGCGCTTTGCGTCATGCTCGTTGATCGTGCGGCAGGGCGGCAACGCCGTGGGCGCAACTTCAGCAGCAGGTTTCGGCAGCGCGCGGCGCCAATCCATCACGTGCTGGATGGCGCCAAGGCCCTGCCGCGCGCCGCCGACAACGGCTATGCCGGCTTCCGCGAGATAGCGCACCTGCCCGGTGTGCATGACGCCGGGGCGCATGCTCATCAGGAAATGCGGCTTCTCGCTCTTCTGCGCGGCCTCGACGAGGATGCGCGCATAATCGAGCTCGCGTCCGGCGCGGCCGAGCGGCTGGTCGTCGACGGAATCGCTGCTGCAAAACACGATGACGTCGGTCGCCGCGTTCTCGTCCAGCGCACGCAGCGAGATCGGCATGTTGCGCTTGGCGTTGCCATCGCCCCACGCGTCGAGCGGATTGCCGTCTCCGGTGATGGGGCCGACCTCGGTCTCGATCAGCGCGCGCGCCTCGCTCGCCAAGGGCGTAAGCTCGAGTCCGCAGGCGGTTGCGACATCGAGGATCAGTTCGGCCTGCCCGCCAGACGTTGTCAGCACATTGATGCCCCGCCCCTCTGGCCAACGCGCGCCCTGGCAGGCGGCAAGAACTTCGGTCATCTCATCAAGATCGGAAACCTCGATCGCGCGATGCGCGCGGAGGACTTCCGAAAAGACGCGCGACTCCCCGGCAAGTCCGCCGGTGTGCGAGGTGATCGCATGTTGCGTGCGCTCGCTCTTGCCGACTTTCAGGATCACCACAGGCTTGCCGGCATTGGCCGCACGATCAAGCGCCGCCACGAAACGCGCCGGATTGCGCACGCTCTCGATGAAAGCCGCGATGACTTTCGTTGCAGGGTCGGCGGCAAAATATTCGATATATTGCGCAAGATCGACAACCGCCTCATTGCCCGATGAAACCACCGCGCTGAAACCGAAGCGCCGAAGGTCGGCCAGCAATGTGCCTGCGATAGAGCCGCTTTGCGACACCAGGGCCACATTGCCCGCAAGGCCCTGAGCTGTGCGGATCGTCTGCTTGAAACTCGTACTGCGCGCCGAGGGGTTGAGAATGCCCATGCAATTGGGTCCGCACAAAGCGATCCCGGCCTCCCGGCACATCGCGACGATGCGCTCCTGCAGGGCCTTACCCTCGCCGCCCGCCTCTGAGAAGCCGCTGTCGTAAATCACCGCCGCGCGAACTCCGCGCGCCGCGCATTGCGCGATGGCGTCCAGCACGCCCGCGCGACCGATGCACAAGGCCGCGAGATCCGGCGCTTCCGGCAGATCCGCGATGGAGGCGTAAGCCTTGTGCCCGAGCAGTTCGTCGAACTTAGGGTTCACGGGATAGACCGCGCCCTCGAAGCCGAAGACGCCAAGTCCTTCCAGCATCCATCGTCCGAGCGCCGACCGCTCGGAAGCGCCCACCACTGCGATCGATCGCGGAGCAATAAGTGGCTGCAGGTCCAGCGCGTCAGGCATGGACATCGAGCGGCGCGACGAATTGCACGCCCTCGAGCAAAACGCCTCGGCCAGAGCGCCCTTCGCGCTGCTCCTTGGGGATCGGCCGTCCATCGGGATCGCTGAGCCACAGGCGCAAGAGATGGCGCTTACGCGCCTCATCGGGCCAATCCTGATATTCACGCCGCGTGTGCAACGTCACGAAATTGTTCAGGAACTGCACGTCGCCGGGCACAAAGCCGATATCGACCGCGCATTCCTCGACAGTGTCGCGATAGAAATCGACGGCCTCTTTCTGAAGCGGCGTATAAGGCGGCACGCCCGGCAGGCCCTGCGCCTTGTCGATCGCCGCGCCGGCGCCTGTCGCGCTGAAATAGCCGTCCGTGAACGACAAGATCGGCTGCTTGAAATACGGCGCCTCGCCCGGATTCACCTCGCCGGTGCGCGAGCGATAGAAATCACCCGTGAGCGCTTCGACGAGATCGGGACGCTTCTCCAGCATGCGATTGTAAACCGTCACCGAACTCGCAACACGGCTTTCACCGCCCGACATCGAACTCTGCAGGCACAGAAGCCCGACATAATCACAGCCATCGGCATGGAAACGCATTTCCGCATTCGTCAGATAACCGCGCGTGTTCGGGTCCGAATAATCGCCGCCGAGATCTTTCACGTGGCCAAGGATGTGGCCGTATTTGTTCTGCGACATCGTCTCGCCCAGATACGAGCCAAGCCCCAGATAGGCGATGGCGCACCCTTCGCGATCAAGTTCATCAACGGGAAAATTGCGCATCATCACGATGCCGCGCCCGTCGGTCAGTTCATGGCGGACATCGTCAAGCACATGGCCCAGAGCATCGAGCTCAAACGTGTCGCGATCAACATCCTCGATCCGCTTTCCGGTTTTGCGGAAGCGCGCGACCGCCTGCTTCAACTCATTGCGGTCGGAGTCTGTGAGCGCATAGGAC
>JANXTB010000281.1 GCA_025356415.1 Hyphomicrobiales bacterium | reverse complement strand
GCCTTGCCGTCCACATGCACGGTGCAGCACCCGCATTGCGTGGTGTCGCAGCCGACATGCGTGCCGGTGAGGCGCTGGTGGTCGCGAATGAATTCAACGAGCAGCGTGCGCGCTTCGACCTGTCCCGAAACGGCTTTGCCGTTGATGGTCATGTTCACGTCTATGAGCAAGGCAAACCCCTTTATTGTTCTCGTTGAGACGTCAGGCCGCGTTCGCGGCCTTGGCTTCTGAAATCGCGCGCCATACCCGGTCGGGCGTGAGCGGCATGTCGATGTGCTTGACGCCGAGCGGCGCCAGGGCGTCCATCACGGCGGAGACGAAACAGCCCGGCGCGCCGCAGGCGCCGGCTTCGCCCGCGCCCTTCACACCGAGATCGTTGGTCTTGCACTTCACTTCGTTGAACAGCGCATCGATCATGGAGAGATGCTGCGCGCGCGGCATTCCGTAATCCATAAAAGAGCCTGTCACGAGCTGACCTTCGTCATCATAGACCGTCTGCTCGGTCATCGCCTGGCCGATGCCCTGCGCGACGCCGCCATAGACCTGACCGTGCACGATGAAGGGATTGAGCACGACGCCGCAATCATCCACCGCGATGTAATTGACGATCTGGATGTGGCCGAGATCGGCGTCGACCTCGACTTCGCAGACATGCGAGCCGTTCGGATAGTTGAACTCCTCCGGATCGCGCTCGAGGTAGTAGCTTTCGTCAAGGCCGGGCTCCACGCCTTCCGGCAGGCTTTTCGGATTGTAGGCAGCCTTCGCCACTTCCTGAATCGTGACGCTCGATGTGCCGGCGCTGAACACGCCGTTTTCGAACGACACTGCGTCAGGCTCCGCCTGCATCAGGTTGGCGGCGATCTTCGTGCCTTTTTCAACAATGCGCTTGGCCGAACGCTGCAGGCCGACGCCGCCCATCCAGGATGAGCGCGAGCCAAACGTGCCGGCGGCCCCCTTCGGCATGGTCGATGTATCGCCCTGCTCCAGCGACACGTCCGCGAACGGAATGCCCAGAAATGTTTCGAGCAATTGCGCCCAGACGGTTTCGTGTCCCTGCCCGTGCGAATGCGTGCCGGCGAAGACCTTCGCCTTGCCATTCGCATCGACCTGAATGCGCATTTCCTCGGTCGGACGACCGCCCGACGGTTCGACGAAATTGGAAAGACCGATGCCGCGCAGCAGGCCGCGCTTTTCGCTTTCGGCGCGACGCTTGCCGAAATTGTCCCAGTCGGCGGCTTTCATCGCCATCGTCATGTTGGAAGCGAAATCGCCCGAGTCGATCACCATGCCCATCTGCGTGCGATAGGGCATCTGGTCGGGGCGAATGACATTGCGGCGGCGCACGTCTTCGCGCGACAGGCCGGTGACTTCCGCCGCCTTGTCCATCAGGCGTTCCATCAGGAAGTTGGCTTCCGGACGTCCCGCGCCGCGATAGGTGTCGGTCGGCACGGTGTTGGAGAGAACCGGGCGCACGGAGAAATAAAAGTTCTCGATGTCGTAGACGCCGGGGATGATGCGACCGCCGCCGGAGATCGGCAAACGCGGGCCATTCTCGGCCATATAGGCTCCGCAATTGACGATCGTGTTGACCTTCAATGCGACGACGCGGCCGTTTTCATCGAGGCCGAGTTCGGCGTGGTTGATCTGGTCGCGACCATGATAATCGGACACGAAGGTCTCGCTGCGGTCGCCACGCCATTTGATCGGGCGACCGGACTTGCGCGCCGCCCAGGCGATAACGCCGAGTTCCGGATAGAGCTTGCCGCGAATGCCGAAGCCGCCGCCAACGTCAGGCGAAATCACCCGCACCTTGTTGGCCGGCACATTGAGCACTGTCTTGGCGATGCCGCCCTGAATGCGGCGGCCGCCTTGGGTGGGCGCATACATGGTGAGCTCGCCCGCGGCGGCGTCCCATTTGGCGATCGCGCAGCGCGGCTCCATCGGGTTGGGGACGATGCGGTTATTCACGAGATCGACGATGGCGCGGTATTTCGCGCGTCCCATATGCGCGTCGATTTCGGCTTCGGGACGGTTCTCCCAATGTACGCCGACATTGCTGCCGTGTTCTTCCCAGATGACCGGGCTGTCGGGCGAGGCGGCAAAGGCCGTGGAGCCGACTGCGGGCAGCCCTTCGTAATCGACCATCACGAGTTCGGCGGCGGCTTTCGCCTGCGCCTGCGTTTCGGCAATCACGAAAGCGACGGGTTCGCCGACGAAGCGCACGCGGTCGATGGCGAGGAAATCGCGCTTGGGGCGGAACATCGGCTTGCCGGTGAGATCTTTCATCTCGACATCGGTGATCAGGATGCCGACGCCGTCGGCCTTGAGGTCCTTGCCGGTGTAGATGGCGACCACGCCCTCGGCGGCGCTGGCGGCCTCGGTGTTGATGGAAAGGATGTTCGCATGGGCCTGCGGTGAGCGCACGAAAACGCCCCAGACCTGGCCGTCGAAGTTCACGTCATCGGTGTAGAGGCCGGCGCCTGTCAAAAGCCGAACGTCTTCCTTGCGGCGAACGGGCTGGCCGATACCAAATTGTCCCATGGCTTTTCTGCTCTCCCTTGGCCCGGTGTAGCCCGGATCTGTTCCCCATCGTTCCTAGAGACGTCCGAACCGTCAAGCAAGTCCGCTGCCAGCGATTGACTTGGCCGGATTGGAAAGGACAGATGTTCGCAGTCAAACGCGCTCACGATCAAGAAGCGCAAACAAATCGGGAGAAACAGGCATGAGAACGGACCGTCCGGAAGGCAAGACTGACGACAAGGTCGGCTTTGGCAGCGACATTGCGGCGCAGATGCTGCGGCGGTTCGGTTTCAAATATGTGAGCCTCAATCCGGGCGCGAGCTATCGAGGCCTGCACGATTCTCTCGTCAACCATCTCGGCAACGCCAACCCCGGCATGCTGCTCTGCCTGCACGAGGATCATGCGGTCGGCATTGCGCATGGCTACGCCAAGGCGACCGGCGAGCCGATGGCCTGCGTGCTCCATTCCAATGTGGGCCTGCTGCACGGCATGATGGGCCTCTACAACGCCTGGTGCGACCGCGCGCCGATCTTCGTTCTGGGCGCCACCGGCCCCGTCGACGCCTCGCAGCGCCGCCCATGGATCGACTGGATCCACACCTCCGCCGATCAGGGCGGGCTCATCCGCGACTTCATCAAGTGGGACAACCAGCCTTCCTCGCCGGACGCTCTGGTGGAGGCCATGGCGCGCGCCAACATCATCGCGCGTTCCGAGCCCAAGGCGCCGGTCTACATCTGCCTCGACGCCGGGCTGCAGGAAGCCCCGCTTGAGAAGGCGCCGGAATGGCCGGATCTGACGCGCATGAAGCCCCCCGCCCCGGCCCGCGCCGCCAAGGCCGACATCGCCGCGACCGCCAAGCTGCTGCGCGAGGCGAAAAAGCCGATCCTGCTGATCGGCAAGACCGACTGGACGCAGGAAGGCTGGAACAAGCGTGTGGCGCTGGCCGAACGCCTCGGCGCCGTGGTCTTCACCGATCTCAAGAACCGCTCGGCCTTCCCGACCGATCATCCGTGCCATCCCGTCGCGCCCCTCGAACAGGTCGGGCGCTCGGCCGATTACGTGCGCGACATGCTGCAGGAGGCCGACGTCATCGTCGCCTTCGACTGGGTCGATCTCGACAGCGCGCTGCGCATCAAGGGCAAGAAGCTCAAGGCCAAGGCAGTACATGTTTCCATGGACCAGCACCTGCACAATGGCGCGCACGCCAATTATCTGGCGCTGCCCGAGCTCGACATCTTCATGGCGGCCTCGCCCGACGCGGTGATCGCCGATCTGGTCGATGAACTCGGCCCCGGCTCGAAGGCCTGCTGGCACAAGGAAATCCGGAAACTCCCGGAGCGCGACGAGACGCGGATCAATGTCGATCAGCTGGCGCTGGCGCTGAAGGAGGCCTTCCCCAACCAGGACGAAGTCACGCTGACTGGCGTCTGCCGCAAGTTTCCGATGGACCTCTGGCCCGCCCACTCGCCCCTCACCTATATGGGGAAAGACGGCGGCGGCGGCATTGGCGGGATGCCGTCGATCTCGATCGGCGTCGCGGTGGCGATGGCCGACGCGGGCCGCAAGACGGTCGGCGTGCTGGGCGACGGCGACTTTTTGATGGGCGGCCACGCGCTCTGGACGGCGGCCCGCCACCAGATCCCGCTGATGCTCGTCATCAACAACAACCGCTCCTACTTCAATGACGAGCTGCATCAGGAAACCGTCGCCAAACGTCGCGACCGCGTGCTGGCCAACCGCTGGATCGGCCAGCGCATTTCTGACCCGGACGTGGATCTGGCCAAATTCGCGGAGGCGCAGGGCGCGGTGGGCATCGGCCCGATCACCGACCCGGCAGACCTCGGCCCGGCGATGAAGCGCGGCGCAGAGATCCTGGCGGCAGGCGGCGTCTGCCTCATCGACGTCCATGTGACGCCGGGCGAGGAACGCGGCGCGGCCACGACCGGCCATCGCGCAACCTGAAGCCAGAACGAGGCCCTGAAAAAGTGAAAGCCCGGCGTGAGCCGGGCTTTCCGCCGTGGTCCGGGGCTGGGGGGCGAAAATGGACCAAGGCTTCTGAGGAACGCAGCCCGAACGGTGAAGGTTCCCCCAAGGGTTTCAGGGCTTCAAGATTAGTTTTGTTTTATCTGTGAAAAGGATGCTGCCTTCCCCGGCTTTTGCTTTGAGATAGCTCGGCTTTATTAAGCATGCCTTGCTAAACCCCGGGCGTCGTTCCACGAGACAAATCAGCTAAGTGGAGCATTCTGTCAGGCGAAGGCCCCTCTGTAGGCTCGATAACACTCTCGCCAAACAGGCGAAACCATGTTGAAAGCAGGGAGATTGTGGGTAACCCGTTCCATCACAAAATCGTGATTGGCATTTACTACGAATCAAGCGAAGCCGTGTCGGTCTTAAGTATACATGCTGCCCTCAAGTCTTTAGCCTAGCTCTGTCCAGTCAAGTCTCACGACAGGAAAGAACTGCAGAGCTTAGTTGAAGTGCGTAGCGTGAAGGAGCACCGCATGCGGGAATTACGATCGCAATTCGTCATCTGGGAACAGGTTGGCGGAGGCAATTACATCATGATCGCGCATGGCGAAGGCGTGTATGAAAAGAAGGAAGGCTTCCGCACCCGTAAGGAAGCCGAGGAGTGGATCGAGCGGCGCCTGCGCAAGAGCCGGCTGCAATCGCTCGAAGATGCGGTTTTCTCGGAACCCTGGCTGCGCGAAGGCCCGCGCCCCAGCGTGCACTGAGGTCAATTCAAGATTAAACGAAAGCGCCGGGCCCAGCCCGGCGTTTTCTTTTGTATCGGCATGTACGCGCAACGCCGCGCAAAATACGAATGCTCGCTTCTTGCTGCATGGCACAAGCAAAGAGCAGGATTTGCGTGGCGATCAGGCGCCACATCGCTTGACTCGATCTTGGCGCTGCCTGACGTTCCTCGTCTGGAAATCAGGAGCATCGCATGCGCAGGACGCCGAACACGCCTCGTTTCAAAAGGCTGGCGCTCGCCGTCTGCTTGCTGGCCGCCAGCGCCGCGCCCGGCCTCGCCCAGCAGCCTGTCGATACGTTCAAACTCGCCATCGGCGCGCCCGGCAATTGGGACACGTGCGTGCCTGAAGTCGGCAAGCGCGCCGGCATCTTCCGCAAGCACGGCATCGAGATCGAGAGCCTGTTCACCAATGGCGGCGGCGAGACGATGCAGGCCATCATCTCCGGCAGCATCGATATCGGCATTGCGGCAGGCACCGCCGCCGCGCTCGGCGCCTACGCCAAGGGCGCGCCGGTGCGCATCATCTCGGCTGGCACCACCGGGACGGGCGATCTCTTCTGGTACGTCCCGGCCAATTCGCCCATCAAGTCTTTCAAGGACACCGCCGGCAAGACGGTCGCCTACTCCACCAACGGCGCCTCGACCCACACGACCCTGCTGGCGCTGATCGACACATTCAAGGTCGCGGCGAAACCGATCTCGACCGGCGCATCGGCCGTCACGCTGACGCAGGCGATGAGCGGACAGATCGATGTTGGCTGGGCGTCGCCGCCATTCGGCATCGACCAGTTGCAGGATGGAAAGATCCGCCTGATCGCGCGGGGCAGCGACGCGCCCTCGACCGCCGAACAGACCGTGCGCGTGCACATCGTCAACGCCGATGTGCTGGCCAAGCGCAAGGCCGCCGTGCAGCGCTTCATGGACGCCTACCGCGAGGCGCTCGACTATCTCTACAATGATCCGAAGGGTGTCGAGATCTATGCCGACTACGCCAAGATCGACGTGTCCCTCGCCAAGCGCATCCGCGACGAATTCATGCCGAAGGCGGCCATGAACCCCGACAAGGTTTCGGGCATCGACGCCATCACGCGCGACGCGATCACCTTCAAGGTTCTGCAGGCGCCGCTCACCGAAGCGCAGCTCACCGACGCCATCCAGATTCCGCCGCGCCATTGAGCGCGCGACAAGCAAAACAGGAGAACGACATGAATTTCAAAACCACGCTCCGCGCCATGATCGCCGCACCGGCGCTCTGCCTGATGGCCAGCGCAGCCTTCGCGCAGGCCTTCCCCAACAAGCCCCTGAGGCTCGTGCTGCCCTATTCGCCGGGCGGCATCATCGATTATGTCGGCCGCACGATGGCCAACGCTCTGTCTGGCCCGCTCGGCCAACCGGTGATCGCCGAGAACCGGCCCGGCGCCGGCGGCATCACCGGCACCGACACGGTCGCCCGCTCCGCACCGGACGGTTACAACCTCGTGCTGATGGACCCGGCCATCGTCATCAATCCGACGCTGCAGCCGTCCATGCCTTACGATCTCTTCAAGCAGCTTGCGACCGTGTCGATCATCTCGACATCGCCGGAAGTCGTCGTCGTCGCGCCGGAACTGCCGATCAAGAACATCGCCGACCTGGTCGCTTACGGAAAAGCAAATCCCGGCAAGCTCAACTTCGCATCTGCGGGCATCGGCACCACGCCCCATCTCGCGGGTGAATTGTTCAAGCAGCGCACCGGCATCGACGCGACGCACGTGCCCTACAAGAGCATCGGCCAGTCCTATCCGGACCTGATGAGCAACAAGGTGCAGTTCGCCTTCTCGAGCATCGCCGGCGCCCTGCCCTTCACAGCCGACAATCGCGTGCGCCCAATCGCGACCTCCGGCACGAAACGCTCCAGCGTCTATCCCGATCTGCCGACCGTGCAGGAAGCGGGCCTTGCAGGCTTCGAGGTCGATCTCTGGCTCGGCATTTTCGCACCCGCCGGCACGCCTGCCGACGTAGTCGAGAAGCTGAACGACGCCATCCAGACCGTGCTGAAAGATCCCGAAACCATCAAGGCGCTCGCCAAAGTCGGCGTCGAGCCGCGCGGCACGTCCGCCAAGGATGGCGAGGCCTTCCTCAAGAACGAATTCGGTAAGTGGAAGAAGGTCATCGAGGACGGCAACATCAAGGACCAGTAATACCGCTCGTCATTGCGAGGAGCCGAAGGCGACGCGGCAATCCATCTAACGGCAGCCATCAGATGGATTGCCGCGTCGCTGCGCTCCTCGCAATGACGAGGGCGTTGGGGCTATCAAATTGGCGGCGAGAGGGGGAAGCATGTTCATTCGGGCGCCCAAGGACTTCTGGTCCGGGCTGATGTTCTTGAGTTTCGCAGGCGTCGCACTGCTCGCCGCGAATGGTTATTCGATGGGGCGTGGTGGGCGCATGGGGCCCGCCTATTTTCCAACCCTGCTCGGCTGCGTGCTGGCTCTGCTCGGCCTCATTCTGGTCGTGCGCTCCTTCGCCATTCATGGCGAGGCCATCGGGCAAATCCAGTTGCGGCCGCTCGTCGTGCTGACGGCTTGCGTCATCCTGTTCGGGCTGACCATCCAGCCACTCGGGCTCGTCATCGCGCTCACCTTGACGACGTTCGCCGCCGCCTTTTCGGGGCGCGAGACGCGTGTGAGGGAAGCCGCGCTCCTCTCGTGCGGGCTCACTCTGATCGCCGTCACGATCTTTGTTTTCGCGCTGCGCTTGCCGCTGCCGATCTGGCCGAGCCTTTGAGGCGCATGAATGTTCTTTGATGTTTTCAGCAATATCGGCCTCGGCCTGACGGTCGCTGCGTCGCTGCAAAATCTTGCCTATTGCTCCATCGGCGCGCTGCTCGGAACGCTCGTCGGCGTGCTGCCCGGCATCGGCCCGGTGACCACGGTCGCCATGCTGCTGCCGATCTCCTTCACGCTCGAGCCGACCTCGGCGCTGATCATGATGGCGGGCATTTATTATGGCGCCCAATACGGCGGCTCGACGACCGCGATCCTCATCAACATTCCGGGTGAACCCTCGTCCGTCGTCACCAGTCTCGATGGTCACCAGATGGCGCGTCAGGGCCGCGCCGGCCCGGCGCTCGGCATTGCGGCGATCGGCTCATTCTTCGCTGGCTGCGTGGCGACGTTCGTCATCGCCTTCGGCGCGCCGCCGCTCGCCAAACTCGCACTGCAATTCGGCCCCGCCGAATATTTCTCGCTGATGCTCTGCGGCCTCGTCGCCGCCATCGTTCTGGCGCGCGGCTCGGTGATCAAGGCGATCGCCATGGTGGTGCTCGGCCTGCTGTTTGGGCTTGCGGGATCGGATGTGAATTCCGGTATCCGCCGTTTCACCTTCGGCATCCAGGGCCTCGCGGACGGCATCGAATTCGTCGCGCTGTCGATGGCGATTTACGGCGTGTCCGAAGTCGCCGTGAACCTCGAGAAAAAGGAAGAGGAAGTCGCGACCGTCGGCGTGGTGGGCAGTCTGCTGCCGACCATGGCGGAGCTGAAATATTGCACGCCCTCCATCCTGCGCGGCACGGTGCTGGGCTCCATCCTCGGCGTGCTGCCGGGCGGCGGCGCTTTGCTGGCGGCCTTTGCCGCCTACACGCTCGAAAAGAAAGTCGCGAAGGCGCCGCGAAATTTCGGACACGGCGACATTCGTGGCGTAGCCGCGCCGGAGTCGGCGAATAACGCTGGCGCGCAGACGTCTTTCATCCCGATGCTGACGCTCGGCATTCCTTCGAACCCGACGATGGCGCTAATGATCGGCGCGCTGATGGTGCATGGCATCACGCCCGGCCCGCGCGTCATGACGGATCGGCCGGACCTGTTCTGGGGCGTGGTCGCCAGCATGTGGATCGGCAATCTGATGCTGGTCGTGCTCAACCTGCCGATGGTCGGCATATGGGTGAAGCTGCTGCGCCTGCCCTATCGCATGATGTTCCCGATGATCGTCGGATTCTGCTGCATCGGCGCCTATACGATCAACACGAACATCACCGACATCTGGGTGATGGCCTTCTTCACGGTGTTTGGCTACTTCTGCCTGAAGCTCGATTGCGAGCCGGCGCCGCTGATCCTCGGCTTCATCCTTGGGCCCATGATGGAAGAAAACCTGCGCCGCGCGCTGCTGATTTCGCGCGGCGATCCGGGCGTCTTCTTGCAATCGCCGATCAGCATCGCCTTCCTGGTGGCCGCCGCTGGCCTGCTGCTCATCGTCGCCGCCCCGGCGATCCGGGCCAAGCGCGAGGAGGCTTTGGCGGAATAGCGGCGCTGTCACGAAACTGCCGCGCGAATCTGGTCTTCGCTGATCGCGCGAGGAGAGCGCGATGCCACAGACCGACGACGCCGTGCCGAGCGTGCCGCTGACGCAGGCGCACCCGAAGCGCGTGCTGATCGTCAGCGACGCGTGGCGTCCGCAGGTGAACGGCGTCGTGCGCACGCTCGAATGGCTGTCGCGCGAAGCGCCTGCCTTCGGTGTCGAAGTGATCATGCTGACCCCTGACCTTTTCTGGTCCGTGCCCATGCCGACCTATAACGAAATCCGCCTGAGCCTCGCCCTGCCCGGCACGGTCGCGCGACGCATCGAGGCCATCAAGCCAGACGCCATTCACATTGCGACCGAAGGTCCGCTCGGGTTTCTGGCGCGGCTCTATTGCCTGCGCACCAAACAGCCCTTCACGACCTGCTATCACACGCGCTTTCCCGAATATGTCGCGGCGCGCGTCCCCATTCCGGTTGCGTGGACCTATGCGCTGCTGCGTCGGTTTCACAACGCGGCCGATGCGACGCTTGTCGCCACCGCGGCGCTGCGGGAGGAACTCGCCACGCATGGCTTCACAAAATTGAAAATCTGGCGGCGCGGCATCGATCTCGATCTTTTCCAGAAAGGCGAACGCAAGGATCTCGGCCTCGCCCGCCCGATCGCGCTTTATGTCGGTCGCGTCGCGGTGGAGAAAAACATCGAGGCGTTTCTCACGCTCGATCTGCCGGGCACGAAAATCATCGTGGGCGATGGACCGGCGCGGGCGGAGCTCGCGAAGAAATATCCCCAGGCGCGCTTCATGGGCCTGCGCGGCGGGCAAGAACTCGCCGATCTTTATGCTTCGGCCGATGTCTTCGTCTTCCCAAGCCGCACCGACACGTTCGGCCTCGTGATGCTGGAAGCGCTGGCCGCCGGCACGCCGGTCGCGGCGCTGCCCGTTACCGGGCCGTCCGAAGTGCTGGGTGGTTCAGGTTGCGGCGTGATGGATGAGGATTTGCGCAAGGCCGCGTTTGAGGCGCTGACGATCCCGCGGGAAAAGTGCCGCGCCTTCGCGAGCCAGCATGGCATTCGCGAAAGCGCGCAGAACTTCTTCGAGCATGTATCAGCGGTGCTGGCCCGCAAACGCGCCTGAGAAAACTCAGGCTGCCGCCGGGATTTGCAGGGCGGCGCGCGCGGGGCGCAGAACCGCGTGCGATGAATCCGTCCAGCGGATCAATTCAAGACGGCCGTCGTTGTGCTCGACGACAGCCGAATTACTCTCCACCCAATCGCCGGTGTTGATGTAGAGGATGTCGTCCATCTGCTGCACGGCGGGGCGGTGGATATGGCCGCAGAGCACGATGTCGACATTGTTGCGGCGCGCATCCGCCGCCACGGCCTGCTCAAAAGCGCTGATGAAATTCACCGCGCTTTTCACCTTCTGCTTGCTCCACGCCGAGAACGACCAATAAGGCAGCCCGAGCGCGCGGCGCACGCGCGCAATGCCGCGATTGAGCCAGATTGCGAAATCATAGGCCCAGTCGCCCAGCAGCGCGAGCCAGCGCGCGTGGCGCACCACCGTATCGAACTTGTCGCCATGCAGGATGAGCATGCGCTTGCCGTCGGCGGTGTGGTGAATGACTTCCTCATGAATCTCGATGCCGCCGAAAGTGGAGCCGGCGTAATCGCGCAGGAATTCATCGTGATTTCCCGGCACGTAAATCAGCCGCACGCCCTTGCGGACCTTTCGCAGGATCTTCTGCACCACGTCATTATGCGGCTGCGGCCAGTGCCATGAAGCGCGCAGGCGCCAGCCGTCGATGATGTCGCCGACCAGATAGATTGTGTCGGCCTCGTAGACGCGGATGAAATCGAGCAGCGCATGCGCCTGGCAACCGCGCGTGCCGAGATGCACGTCGGAGAGGAACAAGGTGCGGACATGTATGTGATCGCTTCTGTCCGGCATGGCCCTCATCCTTTCAACTCGTCGCGGTGGCGAAAGCCTCCCTGCGCGTGCCTATGCGTGAGTCGCATCTCAGTTTGATGACAGCTGCGCCGCGGCTTTCACGCATCTGTCACATCGCGTGGCTAGGCCTCG
>JANXTB010000272.1 GCA_025356415.1 Hyphomicrobiales bacterium | reverse complement strand
GTTCAAAGCAAACGCAGCAATTTTCGCCGGGACATTCGTCAGGCAATTCGTCATGAATTATTTTGATCATGGCCTACCAGCCTTGGGTGACGGTGGTTCGCTCTGGTCGATAAACGACCCCGGCAACGTAGAGGGTAAATTCGGCGTGGCATTGCGAACTGCAATTTACCACGCTTGGCGGAGCCATTTGATCCCGACTTCGTGAACAAGGGGGGCATTTTTAGCCATTCCGCCCGAACCGAGACCTTTTGCTTACGTCGAGCAAAATCTACCGCAAGCGGGCATGCTGCGCTCATTCCTACGACGCCCTGCGGAAAGATCAGGGCGGGAACCCAATTACTTTCATACGACTTCACGTAAGTAGCAGTGTCCGGGTGCCGAAATGAAAACACGACTGACTATCGCTGTCCTTGTTTTCATGATGGTCAAAGCGGTCGTCTTCGGGATCGGCATCGTCCTTGTGCTGGTCACGCCGCTTGCTGCCTTGGCGACACAGCTTATGCCTTGGGTAGTTGGCCTGAGCTTGCTAGTGTCTGCACCGGTGTCGTGGGCTATTGCCCCCCGGCTTCAGCGCAGGTTTTGGGCCGCTCGTGGCATTCCAGAAGCTCCGTTCTTCTGAATCGCTTTTTGTCTCGGTTGTTGAAGCGATCAGCACATGCCCAGTCCATAGGGCGATAACCAGACGAGCCTTGTCACACGTCTGTCACAGACAGTATTGCCGGACAGCGACAATCAGGCGTATCCTCTCATGGGCCGGTAGCGGCGTGGGACAGTGGGTTGGCTCTCCGAAGGCAAAGGTCCCCCGTTCGAATCGGGGCGGGTGCGCCATTCGCTTCCTTCGCTGAACTGCAGCTCCCTTGGCGCGGTATCGTCCCGACACATTTCACGGGACAAAAACACAAAGCTTCGCTTGCTTTCCAACTCGTAAGCGAATACGGTGCGACATCGGACACTTGGCTTGCGATTTAGCCCAGCGCGAATAGCGCTCCGCTGACACCTCATCCCTTCTTCGATTCACATCAGGTCTCGTTCGCGGGACCTCTCTTTACGTATGTCTATAAGGATACATCCCATGAGCATGGGCACAGTTAAGTGGTTCAACGCCGACAAGGGCTACGGTTTCATTCAGCCTGACGATGGTGGGGCGGACGTGTTCGTTCACATCAGCGCCGTTGAGCAGGCGGGTCTGCGCGGCCTCAATGAAGGCCAGAAGCTGAGCTACGAAGTTCAGCCTGACCGCCGCACCGGCAAGTCGTCGGCCACGAAGCTTCAGGTCGCCTGAAGCTACTAGCCACGGACTAAGTTTAAGGCGTCTCTGACCGCGAATGTACCGGCAGGACGCCTTTTTCTGTTTTTGAGGACGAGTGACATGAGCAACAGCCACCTCTACCAGATCGACGAGACGGTGACGTTCCAACCGGTCGGGCAGGCGGAGCAGGCGTTCACCGTCGTTCGTCAGATGCCCGCCGAGCGCGGCGGGCCGCAATACCGGCTTCGCTCCAAGGCCACCGGCCAAGAGCGCGTTGCCGAAGAGGCGCATCTGAAAAGCGCCTTGCCCGAGGCCTGACAGGCGCTTGGCGGTTCGGGCGCAGCCTCGATCCGCGCACTGAATACGACAAACCCGAGGACCTATGAGCTTTCTGAAAACCAACGACTTCCACGAGCGCAAGGCAAATGCCAGCGCTTCAAAAGCGTCCATCATCGAGAAATTCAAGACAGCGTCCCAGAACCCGGCGTCGGAAGAAAAAGCCGCAGCCCGGATGGAGATCGCGAAAGCCCGCGCCATTCGCGTCGCCGAACGCGAAGCCGCCCGCAAGGTGCGCCAAGCCGAAAAGGCTGCTGAAGCTCTCAAAGCCGAGGCCGTCGCCGCCGAGCAGCGCGCCGAAGCCGACAAGGCAGCCGTGCTGGCCACGCGTGAGGAAGCCGAGCGCGAAGTCGCCCTGCTGGCCGAACAGAAAGCCGTGCGCGACGCGCGTTACGCCGCCCGCAAGGCCGCGAAGAAAGAGCGTCGCAAGGGCTGAACGGCCCGCGCCGTCACCTACAGGCCGAGCCGCTCCTTGAGGCTCGGTCGCGCGTCGAGCTGGCGCAGGCAGATATGCTTCTCCAGTTCGACCAGATGCGCTTCCATCAGGCGCGCCGCCTCCGCCCCGTTTCCCTCTTCGAGACAGGACACGATGCTGGCGTGCTCGTCGTGCTCGCAGGCTGCGTTTCCGCGCGGCTCATACAAAGCCACGATGAGCGAGCAGCGCGAGACGATCTCTTTCAGGTAAGTTTCCAGAATGTCGTTGCGCGCCAGCCGCGCGACGCGCAGATGAAACGTGCTCGCGAGCCGCGCCCAGGCTGGCTGGTCGGAGCCGTGCATCGCCTCGTGTTCATCGTGCAATTGCTGGCGCAGGTCGGCGATGTCAGCTTCTGTCGCATGTTGCGCGGCGAGACGCACGAGCGCGCCTTCGATCGCGCGCCGCGCTTCAAAAATCTGGCGCGTTTCTTCGGGCGTGGGCGTCGCGACAATGGCGCCGCGATTGGGCCGCAGGTCGACGATGTGATCATGCGCCAGCCGCTGCAGCACGCGACGCACCAGCGAACGGCTGGCTGAAAACAACTCACACAATTCGCGTTCCGGCAATTTGGTGCCGGGCGTCAGCCGCCGGTCCATGACCCCATCGAAGATACGGGCATAAACCCGGTTTTCAGCTTCGAGCGTTTCGCCTGTCGCGGCCTCCACCATGGCGCCGCTCACATCCCTTGCGCCAGCGCGTGGATCTTCACCGCGAGATGAATCAGCGCCGCATCGCTGCCGGCGGGTCCCATGAGCGAAATGCCGATCGGCGTTCCGTCCGCGCTTTTGAACGGCATGCTCACTTGCGGCAGACCCGCGATGCCGGCGACGCATGTCATCGCCATCGTGCGCAGCCGCACGACATCGACTTCCGCCGGATCTGCGTTGCGCAAGGGCGCGAAGCTCGCAGCCGACGGCAGCACAGCGACCGTATTTTCATCAACAATGGCCCGCACACGCGCCCGAATGGCGGCGGCCTTGTCGCGCGCTGCGGCGCCCGCCTCCGCGGTGATTTCGCTCGCCGCTTTCCAGCGTGCCGCGATGGCGGGCGCGAAGACTGGCTTGTTCTGCGTGATCCAGTCGCCGTGAATCTGCCAGCCTTCATGACCGCCGGAAGTCCCGTAAGCCGCGCGCCAGTCTTCCAGCTTTTCGCCATCCGCAATGTTGCGCGGAGCGACGGCGCCGATCGTCTGCTCGAGCGCTTTGATGACGCGCGCGAGCGGTTCGTTGAAAACAGGATCGGCGAAAGCCGTTACATCCTGCAGCAATATGGCTTTCGTTGGCGCATAGGCGCTGGCGGGCATGAGCACATCGCCCACGCGCGCAAAGACTTCCGCGTCATGGGCGAACCAGGTCGGCGTGTCGTAAAGAAGATGCAAGGGCACAAGCCCGGTGCGCGGCAGCGCGCCATGCGTGGTGCGCAATCCCCACACGCCGCAATAGCTCGCTGGCACGCGCGTCGATCCGCCGGTATCCGTGCCGAGTGCGAAATCCACCAGCCTTGCCGCGACCGCCGCGACCGAACCGCTGGACGAACCGCCGGTGACGCGATCAGGCGCGGCGGCGTTGATCGGCGCGCCATAATGAATGTTGTCGCCATGCAGGCTGTAGGCGAGTTCATCGGTGATCGTCTTGCCGACCAGCGTCGCGCCGGCGCCGAGCAGCGTGTCGATCAACGGGTTGGAGACTTGCGGAACAGGATGCGTCGCAAGCCATGTCGGATTGCCGGCGCCTGTCGGATGTCCTGCAACATCGAACAGATCTTTCGCCGCGAACGTCAGGCCAGCGAGCGGGCCGCTCTTGGCGCCTTCGATGGTGAAATGTCCATGGGGGACGAAGGCGCCGACGGTGTCGTTGATCATGGGGGCGCTCATGTTTGGCTTTCCTGAAACTGTGTCGCGACATGTTGGCAGATGGCGCCGGGCGTCGTCATCCAGATATGGCCGGCGTCACGCGCCGCCGCAATCGGCGCCAGCGCTTCGCGCAGGTATCGCAAACGATAGGGTTGTCCGACAAGATAGGGATGCAGCGCAATGCCCATCACCAGCGGCTGACGCGCGGATTGCGCGAGCATCTCGTCGAAATTGTCGGTGATCATGCGGGTGAAATCGCGACCGTCCATCTGGCGCCCGATGATCATTGGAATGTCGTTGAGTTCCTGCGGATAGGGGATCGACCAGAAGTCCTGGCCGCCGCGCGTGCGCATGCGCAGAGGCTGATCGTCGTGGCACCAGTTGAGCGTATAGCGGTAGCCGGTTTCCGCCAGCAGATCAGGCGTCACCGCGCTTTCCGAAATCCACGGCGACAGCCAGCCCGTGGCCTCGACGCCGCTCTCGCGAGCAATGCGCGCGCGCGAGTCCGCTATCAGCTGGCGCTCGATGTCTTCGGAAAAACTCGCCTGCCGTTCGGCATTGGTGTGGCCGTGGCCGACAAGTTCATCGCCGCGTGCGACGAAAGCCTGCACGAGCTCCGGGCAATGATCGTAGAGCGCAGTGTTGATGAGGGCCGCCGATGGCAGGCCCAGTTGATCGAACAGCTCAAGGCAGCGCCAGGCGCCAACACGGTTTCCATATTCGCGCCAGGAATAATTCAGCACGTCGGGATTGGCGGACGCGGGACCAATATTCGCGCCAAGCCCTTCGCCAAAGGCGAAATGCTCGATGTTGAAACCGATATAGACCGCGAGGCGCGCGCCGTTGGGCCAGCAATAATCAGGGCGCCGCGTGATCGGCGAATAATCGAAACGGCCGTGATGCGGGATCGTCGTGTAAGGCGCGGTCATGCGTCGCTCCGGTCGCAGGCGAGACCGGCGCGCGTCAGCAGCCATTCGGCGCTGTCGTTCCAGACTTCCATGCTGGTGATCTTGCCTTGGCGGACGATGTAGCGGTCCACGTAGCGATTGCCTTCAAAAGCGGCGCCGTCCGGCCAAGCGCCGTACAATGAGCCAAGCGAGTAGACAATCGCTTCCTCGTCGCTGGCGCCCGCGACGACTTCGGTGCGCTCGACTTTCTTCTTCACCCAAGCGTAGCGCTTGGCGTTGAAGGCGGCGCATTGCGCGGGTTCGGACATGGCGCGCCCGCCCGTGAAGCGGATCTTCAGGTCCGGCGCGATGAAGGCGCGGGCTGCCGCAGGATCGGGAATCATTAGCAATCTCAGATACTCGTCCACGATTTCAGCCGGGCTGGCCGGTGCTTTGGCGGGGGCGTTCGACATAAGGGCCTCGCAAGCGGAAAGGGACGGCCAATCGGCCGGGCGCTTGCCAACCATGGAGCAAGCACTATGCCAGATTGTTGACGATCTTGTGTAGAGATTGTCGCGGAAGTGATGGTGGTATTGCTGACCTTGGCACGGCGCTTGCCTTTTGGGACCCAGTACCATCGGCGCTGCGGCGCCCTGCTGGAGGTCTCCCATGCCCAAAGCCTTCCCGTCCTTCACGCGTCGCGCCATGCTGGCCGGCGCCTCGGCGCTTGCGATCACTTTCTCCGCCGGCGCCGTCTCCGCCGCCGAGCCAATCAAGATCGGCCTTGTCACCGCGCTTTCGGGCCAGTCGGCGCTGGCCGGCGAGGCTTTGTCGCGCGGCATGACCATCGCCATCGACGAAATCAACGCCAAGGGCGGCCTGCTTGGCGGCCGCATGATCGAACTCGTGCGCCGCGACGATGAAGGCAATCCCGCCAAGGGCGTGACGGCGGCGCGCGAGCTGATCTTCCGCGAGAAGGTCGCTGTGCTGTTTGGCGGTCTCGATACGCCCGTCTCGATGGCGATGGTGCCGCTCGTGAATTCCGAAAAAGTCCCGTTCATGGGGCCGTGGGCTGCCGGCACCGGCATCACCAAGAATGACGGCAATCCGAATTTCGCCTTCCGCGTTTCCGCCGTCGACGAGATCGTCGACATCGGCATGCTCGATTACGCGCAGAAGACTTTCAAGTCCGCCAAGCCGGGCATGATCCTCGTCAACAATGCGTGGGGCGAGTCCAACGAAATGGGCCTCAAGGCGGCGCTCGACGCCAAGGGCCTGAAAGCCGTCGGTGTTGAAAAGTTCGAAGCCAATGACGTCGACCTCACCCCGCAGCTGACGCGCTTGCGCGCCGCCGGCGCCGACTCCTTGTTCATGGTCGGCAATGTCGGCCCGTCCGCGCAGGTCGTGAAGTCGATGGACCGTATGGGCTGGAAGGTGCCGATTGTTTCGCATTGGGGCCCGGCTGGCGGACGCTTCACGGAACTCGCAGGACCCAACGGCAAGGACGTGCATTTCGTCCAGACCTACAGCTTCTTCGGCAAGCTTTCGCCGGTCGGCGAGCGCGTGGTCGCGGCGTTGAAGGCGAAGTATCCGTCGATCAAGGGTCTTGACGACATCACCCCGGCGGTCGGCGTCGCCAATGCTTATGACGGCATGCACCTCGCCGCTCTCGCGATCGCCGCCGCTGGTTCCACCGATGGCGACGCGGTGCGTCAGGGCTTCTACAAGATCGGCAAGTATGACGGCCTGATCAAGACCTACGACAAGCCGTTCTCGCCCAAGGTGCACGATGCGCTGCAGGCGAGCGATTATGTGTGGGCGCAGTTCATCGACAACCGGATTGTTCCGGTCACCAACTAAGTAGGCAAAGGCGCGTGATCCGGCCCGGGTCACGCGCCTCTTTTGTTTCAGGAGATCGTCTTGCTTCTTGTATCTGCGCTGATCAGTGGCATCGGACTTGGAAGCATGTATGGGCTGATGGCGCTTGGCTTCTATGTGACTTACGCCGTGTCGAGCACGGTGAATTTTGCGCAGGGCAGTTCCATGATGCTCGGCGCCGTTCTCACCTTCGCGCTGACGCGCAATCTCGGCCTGCCCATGCCGCTCGCGATTCTGATCGCGCTGGCGCTCTGCGCTCTGTATGGCCTCGTCGTTGAGTTCATCGCCGTGCGGCCCTTCGCCAATCGCGGCTCGGATTCGTGGTTGATGGCGACTGTTGCGCTCGGCATCGTACTCGACAATGCAGTGATGTTCACCTTCGGCAAGGAGCCGCGCAATCTCTCGTCGCCGCTGGCGCAATCGTCGCTCGAGATCGGCGGCGTGTCGCTGGGCGTCTATCCGCTGCAGGTTCTCATCCCCGTTATCGGCGTCGCGCTCGCCGCAGGGCTTTTTTATCTGTCACGGCGCACGCGCTGGGGCACGGCCATGCTCGCCATCGCGCAGAACCGTTCCGCCGCGCGCCTCATGGGCATTCCGATCACCAAGGCTGTCGCCTTCGCGTATGCGCTCTCGACATTGTTTGCAGGAATCGCCGGCGTGCTCATCGCGCCGCTGTTCAACGTGCATTCCGAGATGGGCACATTGTTCGGCCTGAAAGCTTTCGCCGTCGCCATTCTTGGCGGCATCACCAGCGCCTGGGGCGTGATGATCGCGGGTTTCATTTTCGGCATCGCCGAGGCGCTGGTCACATCGACGCTGGGCTCCGGCTACACGCAGATCATCACATTCGCGCTTGTCATTCTCGCACTGGCGTGGCGGCCCAACGGCCTGTTCGGTCGCGCCGAGGTGAAGAAAGTATGAGCCCCCGCACAATCGCCGCAGCACAAATCGCGTTGCTCGTCGCCGTGCTCGGCGTCGGCGTCGCGCTCGCGCTGCGCGTCAACGGCTATTATGTTTTCGTGCTCGCCAATGTCGCGCTGCTCGCGCTGGTCGGCATGGGCATGAATGTGCTGATCGGCCTCACCGGCCAGATCTCCTTCGGCCACGTGGGTTTCTATGCTCTCGGCGCCTATACGGTCGCGGTGCTCGGCAAGATGGGCGTCAGCTTCTGGATCTCCTGGCCGCTGGGCGCTGTCATCGCAACATTGTTTGGCGGCGTGCTGGCTTTGCCGGCGTTACGCGTGAAGGGGCCGTATCTGGCGATGGTCACCATCGCTTTCGGTTTCATCATCGAGCACGGCATTGTCGAGGCGCGCGGGCTCACCGGCGGCCAGAACGGCATCATGGGAATCGCGTCGCCTGCGTTGGGCTCGATCCGCGGCGAGCGCGCGGTCGCGATCATCGCGCTGATCAGCGCGGGCGTCGCCTGCATCGGCTACATGCTCATCGCGCGCGGCACATGGGGCGCAGCCTTGCGCGCGGTGCGCGGCTCCGAAATTGCAGCCGAGTCGATCGGCCTCAATCCGCTGGTCATCAAGACGGCGGCTTTCGCCATATCTGCTTTCACCGCCGGGGCGGCAGGCGGTCTGTTTGCGCCGCTCTCTGGTTTCGTCACGCCCAACACATTCGGCTTCTCGCAATCGATCCTGTTCGTGCTTGTCGTGATGATCGGCGGCGCGGGATCGGCTGCGGGGCCGCTGGTCGGCGCAGTAATTGTCGGGCTGCTGCCTGAACTGCTTTCATCGCTGGAAGACTTCCGCCTGCTGTTCTTCGGCGGCCTGCTCCTGCTGGTGCTGTGGGTTGCGCCGGGCGGCCTCGTCGGTCTCTGGCAGGCCGCCATCGACCGCCTGCGTGCGATCTTGATCACCGCAAAGCCGCCCGCAACTCTCGCCGCGCCTGACATCATCGAGCCGCTGCAACAACGCGCCCGTGCGGGACTGAGCGTGGATGGCCTCAGCATCCGCTTCGGCGGCGTGCACGCCGTCTCGGACCTTTCATTCGAGGCTGCACCCGGGCAGGTCACCTCGCTGATCGGCCCGAACGGCGCCGGCAAGACCACTGCTTTGAACATGCTGAGCGGCTTCTATCGCCCGAGCAGCGGCGGCTTCACGCTTGGCGATCTCCATCTCGGCGGAGCGCCCGCGATGCGCGTCGCGCGCTCAGGCCTTGCGCGCACGTATCAGACTTCGCAGCTGTTTGGCGAGTTGAGCGTCATCGACAATGTCGCCCTCGCGCTTAGCCGTGGGAAACTTGGAACTTTGTTCGGGCGCGCGCGCATCAACGCGAAACCCGTGCGCATGAGAGCCGCCGCCCTGCTCGCTTTCAGCGTCTATCGCGGCGACCCGCTGGCGCGCGCGGAAGATCTTCCGCACGTCGATCGTCGCTTCGTCGAAATCGCCCGCGCGCTGGCGCTTGATCCCGATGCGCTGCTGCTAGATGAACCGGCTGCGGGCCTGTCGTCCGAAGACAAGCAGCAACTTGGACGATTGCTGCGCAAGATCGCCGATGCTGGCATCGCCATTGTCGTCGTCGAGCATGACATGGCGCTGGTCATGGGTGTATCCGACAAGATCGTCGTGCTCGATCAGGGCCGTCGTCTCGCGGTCGGGACGCCGACGGAAATTCAGGCGAATGCGTCTGTGCGGCAGGCCTATCTTGGCGATGGAAGCGCGACTCCTTCTGTCGCCGCGCGCAAACCTACCGAAGGCGCGCCCGAAATGCTCGGCGTCAACGCCCTCGTGGTCGGCTATGGCGCTGAGCCCATCTTGCATGAAGTCGACATTCAGGTCCGGCGCGGCGAAGTGGTGGCGCTGCTCGGCGCCAATGGCGCGGGCAAATCGACCTTGATGCGCACGCTTTGCGGCCTGCATCGTCCGGTGACGTCGGGCGGCGTCACGCTCGACGGACAAGACGTCACCAGCATGGGCGCGGAAAAGATGGTCGCACTCGGCATGGCTGTGTCGCCCGAAGGGCGGCAGGTGTTTCCCGAACTCAGCGTGCTCGACAACATTCGCCTCGGCGCCTTCCTGCACCCGGAGGGCCGCGAGGCGCGCGTCGAAGACATGCTGACGCGTTTTCCGCGCCTGCGCGAACGCCTGCACCAGCGCGCCGGCCTGTTGTCGGGTGGCGAACAGCAGATGCTCGCGGTGGCGCGCGCGCTGATGTCGCGTCCCCGCATCCTGCTGCTCGATGAACCCTCGCTCGGCCTCGCGCCGAAAGTCGTCGCGGATCTCTTCGCCGCGCTCGACAAATTGCGCGAGGAGGACATGACCGTGCTGGTCGTCGACCAGATGGCGGCGCTGGCATTGTCGCTCGCAGACCGCGCGTACGTGTTGGAGCGCGGACGCATCATCGCGTCGGGCGACGCGCTCTCGATCGGCCGCGATCCGGCGCTGACGCAGGCCTATCTGGGCGCCTGACCGGAGCGCTTGCCAAAGCCATGGCGGCGGGCTTCAATCCCTGCATAAAAACAGGGAGGATGCGCACATGCGCAAGATCACACTCGCGGCCGCAGGCTTGCTTTGCGCGCTGCTGCAGCCAGCCGCCGCGCAGACTTACCCCGCCAAGAGCATTCAGCTGATCGTGCCTTATGCGGCCGGCGGCGTCACCGACGTGCTCGCGCGCGCACTCGGCGCCAGACTGCAAGACTCGTGGGGCCAGCCTGTCGTCATCGTCAACAAGCCCGGCGCCAACAGCCAGGTCGGCGCAGAAATGGCGGCGAAATCGCCCGCCGACGGCTACACGTTGATGGTGACGGCGGACACGACCATCACGGCCAACCCGTATCTCTATTCCAAGCTGAAATACGAGCCCGCCGATTTCATCCCGGTCTCGGGGCTCGGCATTTCGCCGCAAGCGCTTGTGGTGCATCCATCCGTGCCAGCCAGCAACGTCGCCGAACTTGTCGAATATGCGAAGAAAAACCCCGAGAAGATTTTCTACGGCACATTCGGCAGCGGCTCGTCGGGACATCTCAACATCCTGAGCCTGCAGGAGCGCACCGGCGCGACCTTCACGCCCGTGCATTACAGCGGCGCCTCGCCGGCCATCAACGATCTGCTTGGCGGACACATCAAGATGATGATCGTCAGCATCGGCCTGATCGCCGGGCCATGGGAAGCCGGCGGCCTGACGGTGCTTGCGTTCGGCAGCGACAAAAGGCTGGAAAAGAAGCCCGATGTGCCGACGATTTCCGAGACCATTCCGGGCTTCATGGCGGGATCCTGGTACGGCCTGTTCGCGCCCAAGGGCACACCGCAGGACATCGTCGACAAGCTGAGCGCCGAGACCCAGAAGATCTACAACGACCCGGCGTTCCAGGCGCAGTTCCTTGCGCCGAGTTACACGTTCGCCATCGCCAGGGGCCCTGCGGAATTCGCCAAGCTGATCAGCGCCGACGCCGAGCATTGGTCGGCGATCATTCGCGCCGCGAAGGTGACAGCCGAGTAAGTTGGTGCGAAACTCATATCGGGCGAAGGCCCGATATGTTTATTTCAGTCATTCATTTTGAAAGGCGCGGCTCATGAAGCTGCTGGTTGCGGCGCTCATTTCAGCGCTGGCTTTGGGCGCTTGCGCCAACAAGTTGACCACCGACATCGACGCCGAGGATGCGAGCCAGGCATCGAAGGTCAAATTCGGGACGGTCCTGGACGCACGGCCCGTCAGCGTGCGCAGCGAGGAATCCGGCGCCATTGCGGGTGGGGCGATGCTGGGTGGCGGCGCGAGCGCGCTGATCGGCCAGACGAATGGCGCAACGCTGGCTGGCCTTGTGATCGGGGCGCTTGCCGGCTCGCGCCTGCATAGAATGATCGAGACCGGCAACGCCGTCGAATATACGGTCGCGCTCGCCGACGGAAACACGATCGTCATTGCGCAATTGCAGGGGTCGGACGAGCGCGTCTTCACACCGGGCGACGCCGTCATGGTGCAATATGGCTCGACGGTGAACCGGGTCCTTGCCGCTGGCCACTTGCCCGACGAGGTCGCCAAGCCGAAAAGCGTGCGCGTCGCCGGCGCCACGGGCGACAAACTGGACACCAAGGTCTGCGACAAGGCGACCATCGGGCGCTCGCAACGCGAGGTCTGCACGCAACACTGATGCTAACCCGGCCAGCTTAAGCTTTTCAATAAATCATTTATATCAATGGCTTGATAGCCAAAAAGCGGCCTATTTGAATCAACCAAAATTAACGACTCCCGCGCATAGCTGATGGCATGCGGATCTTGCGAGCGTTTTTCGACGCTCTCGGGGCCCCCTTTCGGCGCTCGCCGAGCACTCAGGTTGCGCAGGAGAATAGAACATGCGCCGCACAGGATTGGCGCTCGACAAGTTCAAGCGGGACGAGCGAGGCGCCTTTGCGATCATCGCCGCCATTAGCATGCCCGTCGCTGTCAGCGCGGCGGTGCTGGGCACGGAAGTCGGGCTTTACGCATTTCGGCATCAGGCCATGCAGGGCGCGGCGGACGCGGCGGCGCTCAGCGGAGTCATCTCCGCCGCCACCGGAACCACGCTGGTCACGCAAGGCCGCGCGGTCGCTGCCGCGCAGGGCTATGTGCATGGCGTCAGCAACGTCACGGTCACGATCAACTCGCCGCCGACCTCGGGCTCGCATATGGTGGCCGGGGCCGTAGAGGCGATCGTTTCCCAGCCTCAACAACCCATTCTCGCGAAGGTTTTTTCGAGCGCGTCCGTGTCGGTTGTGGCGCGCGCGGTCGCGACGCTGAACCCCGGCGGCGCCTGCCTTCTTGCGCTGAACGGCACGGCGAGCGGCGCCATCACAATTCAGGGCACATCGACCGTATCGCTGACCGGTTGCGACGCGTTTGCGGATTCCAACAGCGCGACGGCGATCACCGCCGGCGGTTCATCGCTGCTCAGCGTCAACAGCGCGATCGCCGTGGGCGGCGTTCCCACAAGCAGCAACATTGTTGCGCTCAACGGCACGCGTGGCGGCGCGACGGCTGCGCCCGATCCGTATGCGTTGAAGGCCTTCGACGCGTTCAGCGGCTGCACGCAATCCTACACGAGCGGCAACGTCACCCTGCAGCCAGGCGTCTATTGCAGCGGCATTGCGCTGACCGCAGGCGCGGTCGTCAGCATGGCGCCGGGCGTCTATTATCTCGACAGCAGCGATCTCAAGGTCGCCGGCAACGCGACGCTCACCGGCACCGGCGTGACGATCGTCTTCACGTCGAGCAAGAACAAGAATTATGGTTCGGCCTCCATCTCGAGTAACGCGGTCATCAATCTCAGCGCGCCGACGAGCGGACCGACAGCCGGCATCGTGCTGTTCGGCGATCGCAACATGCCGACGGGAACATCCTTCAAGCTGACAGGCGGCGGCACGCAGCAGTGGACCGGCGCCATATATCTCCCGAAGGGCGATCTGACCTATGCCGGCGGGTCGTCTGGCGGCGCGGGCTGCACGCAGATCGTCGCCAACACCGTTACGTTTACCGGCACATCGAATCTGTCGCTGTCGTGTGCTGGAACTAACATCAAGCCTTTGGGCAACCAGATCGCGGTGCTGGTGGAGTGACGCCATGAAAGCGCTTGCGAAATCCTTTGCACGAAACACGCGCGGCGGCGCGGGGATGGAATTCGCCATCATCGGCCCGGCGATCGTGGTTCTGTTGATCGGCGTGACTGATTTCGGGCTTGGTTTCTACCGCCGCATGCAGGCGCAGACGGCCGCGCAACGCGGCGCGATGTACGCTACTATAAACAATTATGACTCGGCGGGCATTTCGAGCACGATCACATCGTCGCGCGGAAGTATTGTCGCCACCCCCGCGCCGAGCACGTTCTGGGCCTGCCCGACAAGTTCAGGCCTTACAACGTCCACGCAGGGCGCGACCTGTACCGGCACTACGGTCACAGCCGGCCAGTATGTCAGCGCTTCCGCGCAGACCACCTACACGACAATCTTTCGCTATCCCGGCCTGACAAGTCCGATGACTTTCTCGGCGACGCAAGTGGTGCGCATCCAATGACGCGCGAACGATTCTTCCGGCCCGATGATCGCGGCAGTTCCGCAGTAGAATTCGCTCTGACGGCGCCGGCCTTTCTGGCGTTGCTTTTTGGCGCATTGCAGGGCGGATTGATGCTATGGACGCAACTCGGCCTCCAGCAGGCGGTCGAGCGCGCCGCCCGCTGCGCCGCCGTCAACGCGGCGCTCTGCGGCACCTCGGACCTTGTGAAAGCCTATGCGGTGACGCAAGGCCTCGCCAGCGGCGTGACCACTGGCTCGTTCACGCTCACGACCGAAACCTGCGGCAAAGCCGTAACAGCCACCCAGAGCGTGCGCTTCGTAACCGCGACAGTCAGCCTGTCGGCGCGATCCTGCTTCCCGAAATAGCCGCTGGAACTGCCTCCGCGACCGTGAGTTCAGGCCGGAGTGCTCAGCGGGAGTTGCAGCCGCATGAACAGCGGACAGAAGAGAGATCCGGATCAAGCGACAAAGAACATGTCGCAATTGCGGGCCGAAATCGACGCCGGTGAAACGGGCGACAAGATTCCGTTTCCCGATCCGGCGGCAGCGCCACTCGGAACAGATGACGAAGCCGGCGGCGCGCCCTTGCGCCCCAAGGCGATCGCCGCAGACGCCGCGCGCGAAATGTTCCGCAACACGCCAAAAGATGCGCCCGATCGCACAGGCCCGTGGGTCTGGGCGATCGTCCTGGCGGGACTGCTCGTCATCGCCGCAGCCGTCGCGGCCCTTTACTGGCCGGCTGCGTGATGCGCTTCGTCAGACGTCGAGGTTTGCGACGTTGAGCGCGTTGTCCTGGATGAACTCGCGGCGCGGTTCGACGACATCGCCCATCAGCTTGACGAAAATATCGTCCGCCTCGACGGTCTCCTTGATGCGCACCTGAAGCAGCGAGCGCGCTTCGCGATCGAGCGTCGTTTCCCAAAGCTGCTCGGGATTCATTTCGCCCAGACCTTTGTAGCGCTGCATCTGGCTGATGCCCTTCTGGCCCGCCGCCATGACGGCCTCGACCAGTGCGCTCGGACCCGCGACCTGCATTTCGTCGCTCTTGCGCGCGAGGATCGCCGGCGCTGCGAAGACGTCATGCAGCGAGACCGAATGTTCGTCGAGCTTGCGCGCTTCGGCTGAGGCAAGCAGGCCCGCGTCGAGCACGGACGCCTGACGCACGCCGCGCACTTCGCGCGCAAAAATATAACCGCCGTTCTCGACAACGCCCGTCCAGCCGCGCTCGGTCTCTTCCGACAGGGCGTCAAGACGGCGCGCAATGTCGGCCGCGAGACGATCCGTCTCCTCGTCTGACATCAGGCCGATGGGCTTCAGCGCGCCCGCGATGGCCGCCTGTTCGACAGCCGTGCGGTCGTAGCGATTGTGCAATTGCGCGAGCACCTGACGCACGATGCGCGATTCCTCGACGATGCTGCGCAGATCCTGCGCGCCGCGTTCCTGAGTGCCGCCGACGCGCAGCACCGCGCCATCGAGACCGTTGGTGATGAGGTAATCCTCACGCGCGCGCTCGTCTTTGAGATATTGCTCGGACTGTCCGCGCTTCACTTTGTAGAGCGGCGGCTGCGCGATGTAGATGTGACCGCGCTCGATCAGCTCCGGCATCTGCCGGAA
The DNA here is from genome assembly GCA_025356415.1 of Hyphomicrobiales bacterium. Classification (GTDB taxonomy): domain Bacteria; phylum Pseudomonadota; class Alphaproteobacteria; order Rhizobiales; family Beijerinckiaceae; genus Terripilifer. The sequence continues at coordinate 10,974 of JANXTB010000272.1, read as the reverse complement.
GAAGAACGTCAGCAGCAATGTGCGGATATGCGAGCCGTCGACGTCGGCGTCCGTCATGATGATGATCTTGTGGTAGCGCAGCTTGTCGGCCTTGAAATCATCGCGGCCGATTCCGGTGCCAAGCGCGGTGATCAGCGTGCCTATTTCCTGGCTCGACAGCATCTTGTCGAAACGCGCGCGCTCGACGTTCAGGATCTTGCCGCGCAACGGCAGCACCGCCTGATATTCGCGATTGCGGCCTTGCTTGGCGGAACCACCGGCCGAGTCGCCCTCGACGATGAACAGTTCGGCTTTCGCGGGATCGCGTTCCTGACAATCGGCAAGTTTTCCGGGCAGATTCGCGACATCGAGCGCGCCCTTGCGGCGGGTGAGTTCGCGGGCCTTGCGCGCCGCCTCGCGCGCGAGCGCGGCTTCAACAACCTTGGTGACGACGATCTTGGCGTCAGCGGGATGTTCCTCGAACCATTGTTCGAGCATCTCGTTCACGAGGCTCTCGACAACCGGGCGCACTTCGGACGAGACGAGCTTGTCCTTTGTCTGCGACGAGAATTTCGGATCGGGAACTTTCACCGACAAGACGCACGTCAAGCCTTCGCGCGTGTCGTCGCCGTTGAGATCGGCCTTTTCCTTTTTCGCGATTCCTGAGCGGTCCGCGTAGCCGGTGACCTGACGCGTCAGGGCGCCGCGCAGGCCCGCCAGATGCGTGCCGCCGTCGCGCTGCGGGATGTTGTTGGTGAAGGCCAGCACGTTCTCGTGGTAGCTGTCGTTCCACCACAGCGCGACTTCGACCGTGATGCGGTCGCGCTCGCCCTTCATCATGATGGGCGACTTGATCAGCGGCGCCTTGGCGCGATCGAGATAACGCACGAAAGCTTCAAGACCACCCTCGTAATAAAGGTCTTCCTGCTTCACTTCAGCGTGGCGCGCGTCGGTGAGAATGATGTGCACGCCGGAATTCAGGAAGGCGAGTTCGCGCAGGCGATGCTCGATCGTCCCGTAATCGAATTCGATCATCGTGAAAGTTTCGGGCGACGGCAGGAAGGTGACTTCCGTCCCGCGCTTCGGCTTGCCGCCATCGAGCGGCGCCGGTCCCAGCGTCTGCAACGGCGCGACGGCGTTACCGTGCGCGAATTCGATCTGGTGTTCCTTGGCGTCGCGCCAGATGCGCAGTTTTAACTTGGTCGACAGCGCGTTCACAACCGACACGCCGACGCCATGCAGGCCGCCGGAAACTTTGTAGGAATTCTGGTCGAACTTACCGCCCGCATGCAGCTGGGTCATGATGACCTCCGCGGCAGAGACGCCTTCCTCCGAATGGATGTCGGTGGGAATACCGCGACCGTTGTCGGTCACCGTCACCGAACCTTCCGCGTTGAGCGTCACCGTCACCAGCGTCGCGTGGCCGGCGAGCGCTTCGTCGATTGCGTTGTCGACGACCTCGTAGACCATGTGATGCAAGCCGGAGCCGTCATCCGTGTCGCCGATATACATGCCGGGGCGCTTGCGCACCGCGTCGAGGCCGCGAAGGACCTTGATGGAATCGGCGCCATATTCGTCGGGCGAGGGCAAGGGGGCGGGTTCGGACATGGAACGGGACACTCTCGATGTCGGGGGCGGGCGGTCGCAACGGCTGCTGGAAATGCAGCCCTTCGCAAGCCCTTTGGGAAGCCTTTTGGGGGTATCGATTCGTAACCTGCAATCTAGCCCGGATCAGGGCCAAAATGCACGAAAAAGCATCGGAAAATGCGGGATTTTCTGAAATTTCGGGCTGTTTAATCCACAGCCAGAAGAACGCCCAGAAAAGCCTCCCCATAGCGCTCAAGCTTGCGTCCGCCGACGCCATGAATTCCGGCCATGTCGTTCATCGTTTGCGGGCGCTTGCGGGCCATGTCGATCAAGGTCTTGTCGGCGAACACCACATAGGCCGCCACCCCCTCGTCCTTGGCGATGTCGAGCCGTTTGCGCCGCAGGGCCTGGAACATCGCCAGATCGCCCTCGTCCAGCCCCTCGGGAGCCGCCGAGCCGCCTTTTCCGCCCCTTTGGGCGCTTCGGCCGGCACTCTTGGTCGAGGGCGGGTCCAGACGCAATTTGACGGTTTCCTGACCCCGCAGGATAGCGTCGCCGGCCGACGTCAGCTTGAAGCCGCCATGCTCCTCGCTGGCGGTCGCCAACGCGTCGGCGGCGAAGAGCTGGCGGATGACGGACGCCCACGCCTGTTTGGGCTTGGCCGCGCCGACCCCGAAGGTCTTCACCTGATCATGGCCGTTGCGCACGATCGCGTCGCTGCGCACGCCGGTCAGCACGTCGGACAGATAGGCCGCACCGAACCTCTGGCCGGTGCGGTACACGGCCGACAGCACCATTTGCGCGTCGACGGTTCCATCATAGAGCGCGACATCGCCCCGGCAGATGTCGCAGCGTCCGCAGGGTTGCGACTTTTCATCGAAGCAGCCGAGCAGAACCTGACGTCGGCATGAGGCCGCCTCGCACAGCATGGTGAGCCGGCCAAAGCGCGCATGTTCGATACGGCGCCGCTCGTCATCGATCTGCTTTTCGTCGATCTGCCTGCGCCGCAGCGCCATATCCTCGACGCCGTACAAAGTGAGCGTCGCGGCGGGCAGTCCGTCGCGACCCGCGCGGCCAATTTCCTGATAGTAGGATTCCACGCTGCCGGGCATGTCTGCGTGCACGACGAAACGCACGTCAGGCTTGTTGATACCCATGCCAAAAGCCACCGTGGCGGCGACGACGACATCGTCCTCCTGCAGAAAGCGATCCTGATTGCGCGCCCGCACGCCGGCATCCATTCCGGCGTGATAGGCGACAGCTGGAAATCCATTTTCCTCCAGCCACGCAGCGATTTTTTCAGTGCGCTGACGCGATGCGCAATAGATAATTCCCGCCTGCCCGCGATGCGCATTGAGAAACGCGCCGATCTGTTTCAGCGGCTGGTCCTTCGGCGCGAAACGCAAATCGATGTTGGGCCGGTCGAAGGAATGCAGGAAGGTTTTCGGCGGCGTGTTGAACAGGCGCTCGGAAATATCCGCGCGCGTATTTTTGTCCGCAGTCGCGGTGAAAGCGATCACTTGCGCTGCGCCGATCGCATCGACGGCGGAGCGGATCTGGCGATATTCGGGGCGGAAATCATGGCCCCATTCGGACACGCAATGCGCTTCGTCGATGGCGATGCGCTTCACGCCCGCGCGCGACAGCGATTGGTGCAGCCCGTCCATCGCGAGGCGTTCGGGGGACAGGAACAACAGGCGCATGGAGCCGTCGCGCAAGCCCGTCCAGACGGCGTCGTTTTCCTGCGCGTCGTTGGACGAATTCAGCGATCCCGCAGACACGCCAAGCGCTCGCAATTGCTGCACCTGATCGCGCATGAGCGCGATCAACGGCGACACGACCAGCGTCAATCCATCGTCGACCAGCGCGGGTAGTTGGTAGCACATCGACTTGCCGCTGCCGGTCGGCATGACCGCCATGACCGGGCCGCCATCAAGCACTGCCGCAATGACTTCCGCCTGTCCGGGCCGAAAATCGTCGTAACCGAAAATGGATTTCAGAAGCCCATAGGCCTTCTGCGGAAGCTCTGTCATGCGGGGCTTTCAGATTTCATAGGGCCGTCACCTGTCCGGGCGAGACGCGCAGGATTGTGGCGCGTTCGCGCAGGTCGGCGAAGGCTGACGGATCGGCGCCCGTCATCCAGACCTGCGCGCCAAGATAGGCGAGCGAATCGTACAAGGCGCCACGGCGCAGCGGATCGAAATGCGCGGCGATTTCATCGAGAAGCACGAGCGGAACGAGGCCGCTCATGGAGGCGACAAGACGCGCATGAGCGAGCACGAGTCCGACCAGCAGCGCTTTCTGTTCACCGGTCGAAGAGCGCGCCGCATCGGCGTTTTTCGGCCCATGCCGCACGACGAGATCGCTAGCTTGCGGGCCGACCAACGTGCGCCCCGCAGCGGCGTCACGCGCGCGGCTGGCGCGCAGCATTGCGCGATAGCGGTCTTCGACTTCGAGCGCCGGCATGTCGGGAATCATCGACTCGAGTTCACCGGCGAGCGCGAGATCCGCCCACGGAAACGGCGAATTCGCATCGCGGCCTTCGGTGATGAGAGCTGCAAGACGCGACACGGTTTCACTGCGCGCGGCTGCGACCGCGACTGCAATCCCGGCGATTTCGCGTTCGGCGGCATCGAGCCAAACTGAGTCCGCGAAGCGGTCTTCGAGCAAGCGATTGCGGTTGCGCAGCGCGCGCTCAAGCGCGGTGACGCGCGGGCCGTGTTCGGCATCGACCGCGAGAACGAGCCGGTCGAGGAAACGGCGCCGGTCGCCGGCGGGGCCGGTGAACAGGCCATCCATCGACGGCGTCAACCAGACGACGCGCACGTGATCGGCGAAAGCGCGCGCGGAGCCGACGGGCGCACGATCTATGCGGCATTTGCGCGATTGCGGCTGCGAGGAATCGGCGTTGTCTCGACCCGATCCCAGCTGCACGCGGTGGTCTTCATCCTCGAGTTCGACGGACACCGCCCAGCCGCCGCCCCCACCCTCGCGCGCGCAATCTGCGAGATCGGCGCGCCGCAGCCCGCGGCCCGGCGTCAGCAACGAGATCGCTTCAAGAATGTTGGTCTTGCCGGCGCCGTTCTCTCCAACGAGAACGATCAGGTCGCCGTCGACCTTGAGGTCGAGGGCTTCATAGGAACGGAAATCCGCGAGCAAAAGCCGCCGCACCTTGGGGCGGCGAATGGCGGGACCTTCGAAGAACAAGCTCATCCGAAACACGCATCATGCGCCCGCAAAATGCCGGGCTTGCGGGCTGCGCCGTACGTCCTCACACGCGCATCGGCATGAGGACGTAGAGCGCGGCGGCGCCGTCGCGGTCCTGGATCACCGTCGGCGAGCCCGGATCGGCGAGCCGGAACAAAGCCGTGTCGGAATCGAGCTGGCTCGTGATGTCGAGCAGATAACGCGCATTGAAACCAATATCGAGCGCGCCGGAATCGTAATCGACTTCGAGCTCTTCCATCGCCGAACCGGAATCCGGATTGGTGACGGACAACGTCAGCTTTCCATCCGTGAGCGACAATTTCACGGCGCGTCCACGCTCCGAGGAAATCGTCGAGACGCGGTCCACGGCGGCTGCGAAAGGCGCGCAATCGATGATCAGGCGCTTGTCGTTGTTGGCGGGAATGACGCGCGCGTAATCGGGGAACGTGCCGTCGATCAGCTTGGAGGTCAGCACGACATCGCCAAAGGTGAAGCGGATCTTCGTCGTCGACAATTCAATCAGGACTTCGGCGTTGACGTCCTCGACGAGCTTCTGCACTTCGGCGACCGCCTTGCGCGGCACGATCACGCCGGGCATTCCGGCCGAGCCCGAAGGCGCCGGAATTTCCACACGCGCCAGACGATGGCCGTCAGTGGCGACGGCGCGCAGCATGACGTGACCATCGACCTCGGTCGTGTGCACGTAGATGCCGTTGAGATAATAGCGCGTCTCTTCGGTCGAGATCGCGAACTGCGTCTTGTCGATCAGCTTCTTCAGGTCGCCCGCCGGCAGCGTGAAGCGATGCGAGAGTTCGCCTGCGTTGAGGTCCGGGAAATCGCTTTCCGGCAGCGACTGCAGATTGAAGCGCGAACGGCCTGAACGCAGCAGAAGCTGGCCGGCCTCGCCGCTCATTTCCAGCGACACCTGCGCGCCGTCGGGCAGCTTGCGGACGATGTCGTAGAGAACATGGGCGGGCAGCGTCGTCGCGCCAGGCTGGCCGACATCCGCGGCCACGCTCTCCGTGACTTCGAGGTCGAGATCGGTGGCTTTCAGCTGGAGGCGCCCATTGGCGGCCTGCAACAGGACGTTGGCCAGGATCGGGATCGTGTTGCGGCGTTCGACGACGCGGTGCACATGGCCCAGCGACTTGAGAAGCGCCGCTCTTTCGAGAGTGACTTTCATGGACCCGGACCCATCCTACAAAACAAGCTGAAACCACCGGACACACAAGCCGGGGGCGGGACTTTGACGCGCTGCACGCAAGAGAGCAAGCGCTCTCCGGGAAAACCGCGCCGCAAGGGGCGAAACGTCCCCAGATTTCTCGGCCGCAGGCTCCGCTCGAAGCCGCCCGGTCAGACTTAACCGGCCCTTAATGGGGATCGATTTAAGCTTCAAAAAATGCCGTTGTCCAACCTGTTTACAGGAAACGCGGCTGACGGCGGAGCGGGCCCGATGGGCGCCAGACGGCGGGAACCCAGAATTTCACGCAACGACCGCGACGAAGGCGGCGAGGCGCTGCGCGTGGGTCCCGACGATCGCATCACAGGCGGCCGCAAGCTTTCGTCGCGAGACCGTATCGAACCGAAGCTGACAGCCGCGCGACGTGGGCGCGAGGACGAGGACACGCTCATGGCTCGCGGACGGGGACGCAACGACCCGGATGATTCCTACGACGAGGATGACGAACCGCCGCGCCGGCGCATCGCCCGCAAGAAGGCGCCGCGCCGCTCGCTGCTGGGCGGCCTGGTCTACTGGGTTTCCGTTTGCGGCGTCTGGGCATTGGTGGCGATCGGCTGCGTGATCGCCTATCACGCCTCGCAGCTGCCCCCCATCGACAAGCTCGCGGTGCCCAAACGCCCGCCCAACATTGCGATCATGGGCGACGACGGGCGCCAGCTCGCCAACCGCGGCGACACCGGCGGCGCGGCGATCAGCCTGCGCGACCTGCCGCCCTATGTGCCCAAGGCGTTCATCGCCATCGAGGACCGGCGGTTCCACCACCATTGGGGCATAGACCCTGTCGGCGTGACCCGTGCGCTGCTGCGCAACGCGACCGGGCGCGGCGCCATGCAGGGCGGCTCGACGCTGACGCAGCAACTCGCGAAGAACCTGTTCCTGACGCAGGAACGCACCATGTCGCGCAAGGTGCAGGAAGCCATCCTCGCGCTTTGGCTCGAGCGCAAATATTCGAAAGACCAGATCCTCGAGCTTTATCTGAACCGCGTGTATTTCGGCTCCGGCGCTTATGGGGTTGAGGCCGCGGCGCGCAAATATTTCGGCCATGGCGCGCGCGAAATCACGCTGCCAGAGGCCGCGATGCTGGCCGGCCTGATGAAGGCGCCGACCAAGCTCGCGCCCAACCGCAATCTCGTCGCCGCGACCGATCGCGCATCGACGGTGATCACCGCCATGGCGCAGGAAGGCATGATCACCGACCGTATGGCGGCGCTGGCGATCATGCAGCCTGCTCACGTGTCCCGTGAAACCGCAGGCTCGATCAATTACGCCGCCGATTATGTGATGGACGTGCTCGACGAAACCGTCGGCGCCATCGACGAGGATATCGTCGTCAGCACGACGCTCAGCTCGGACAAGCAGGCGGCTGCGGAGAAAGCGCTCACCGATGAGCTCGACAAATCCGGAAAGCGTTTCGGCGTGACGCAAGGCGCGCTCGTGTCGATGGATCCGAACGGCCAGGTCAAGGCGCTTGTCGGCGGTCGCAATTATGCGGAAAGCCAGTTCAACCGAGCGGTTTCCGCGCGTCGCCAACCCGGCTCGTCGTTCAAGCCGTTCGTTTATCTGACCGCTCTAGAGCGCGGACTCACGCCGGACACGATCCGCGACGACGCGCCCATCAATGTGCGCGGCTGGCAGCCTGAAAATTCATCGCAGGATTATCAGGGCAAAGTCACGCTCACGCGCGCGCTCGCCATGTCGCTCAACACGGTCGCTGTTCGCCTCGGGTTGGAGGTCGGGCCGAAAGCCGTCGCGGCGACGGCGCACAGGCTCGGCGTCGCGTCCGATCTGCAAGCGAACGCGTCAATTGCGCTCGGCACGTCCGAAGTGACGCCGCTTGAACTCGTGTCGGCTTATGCGCCATTCGCCAATGGCGGCATTCGCGTGCAGCCGCACATCATCACGCGTGTGCGCACCGCCAAAGGCAAGTTGCTGTATCAGCGCAAGGGCGCGAGTTTCGGGCGCGTGATCGAATTTGCCCACGTCGGCATGATGAATTCAATGCTGCAGGAAACGCTGATCATCGGCACCGCGAAACATGCGGAACTTCCCGGCTGGCAGGCGGCGGGAAAAACTGGCACGTCGCAGGATTATCGCGACGCCTGGTTCGTCGGTTACACGAGCCAGCTCGTCACCGGCGTGTGGCTCGGCAACGACGACAATTCGCCGACGCGCAAGAGCTCGGGCGGCAATCTGCCGGTGAACATTTGGAGTAAATACATGCGCACGGCCTTGCAGGGCGTGCCGCCGACACCGTTGCCGGGCGTGCTGCGCGGCGCCGATCCGATGGGCCTGCCGCCGGCAGACGTCTGGGGCACGGGTCCGCAGGCGCGGCGCGATCCGATCGGCGACATGATCCAGCCGGTGCGCGAGCGCAATTTCTTCGAGCGGTTGTTCGGGGGATGAGAAACGGATCTCCCGCCGAAGCGGGAGATCCTGTTTCTTAGTGAAGGCTCACGGTCTGCAGATCGTTTTCCCACGCATTCGCGACGGCGGCGTCGCGCGAATCCGTGAGGATGATCGGCGTGCCATCGGCGCTGAGCAGCGCGAAAAGCTGGAGGCCAGGCTGAATTTTCGGAGCCTGGGGGAAGAGGCGCGCGACATCTTCCGAGCGCATCTCCTTCACGTAAGCGATTGCGCCGTCGCCCAGATGGGCAAGCTGCTCGGGGGTGAGCGGCGCGGCCTTCGCGGTTTTCTCGACGTTCATATGCTTGCTCCTTTCGCGGTTCTGATGAACCCGCTGTCTTCGCGAGGACTTGCCTAGTCCCTCACGGAGATTCCAATTTTCTTCACGATCCGCTCCGGTTGCGGCCTGGCGAGATCCACGCAGAGCAGGCCGTTCTTGAGGTCGGCGCCGAGAACCTCCATGCCCTCGGCGAGAAGAAAGGCCCGCTGGAATTGCCGGGCGGCGATTCCGCGATGCAGGAAGTGCCGTTCGCCCTCGTCGGTCTGGCGTCCGCGGATCATGAGCTGGCGTTCCTCGAGCGTGACGTCGAGCTGGTCGGACGTGAAGCCCGCCACCGCAAGGGTGATGCGGAGCCGCTCAGGTTCGGATTCGGTGCGCTTGAGGCGCTCGATATTGTAAGGCGGATAGCCGTCCGACGTGGTCCGTGTGACCCGGTCGAGAGCCCGCTCAATATCGTCGAAGCCGAGCAGGAATGGTGAATTCAGATTCGGTGCGCGTGACATGACGAAGCCCTTTTTGGCGCCTCGGAAGTACGGGCCCATGACGGCGCCCGCCCCCACGATATGGGGGCGCGCGCGAAGGGTTCAAGAGCGCACAATTCCGCTCCGGAATGCTGTGATTTATGCGCCCCGAGCTAGAGCATGCTCGGCAGGACGCGGTCCGGCGGGCGATGGCCGTCCATGAAGGTCTTCACGTTGATGATGACCTTCTCGCCCATGTCGATACGGCCCTCATGCGTGGCCGAGCCCATGTGCGGCAGCAGCGTGACCTTGCCGGCCTTCACCAGCTTGACCAGCTTGGGCGAGACGGCTGGCTCGTGCTCGAACACGTCGAGGCCGGCGCCCGAAATTTCGCCCGCCTCCAGCATCCGCGCGAGCGCATTTTCATCGATGATCTCGCCGCGCGCCGTATTCACCACAATGGCGTGCGGGCGCAGGCACTTTAGCCGCCGCGCCGAGAGCAGGTGATAGGTGGCCGGCGTATGCGGGCAGTTCACGGAGACGATGTCCATGCGCGCCAGCATCTGGTCGAGCGATTCCCAATAGGTCGCCGACAGGGATTCTTCGAGCGCGGCCGAGACACGGCGGCGGTTGTGATAGTGAATCGAGAGGCCGAAGGCGGCTGCGCGGCGCGCGACCGCCTGACCGATGCGACCCATGCCGACGATGCCGAGGCGCTTTCCGGTGATGCGGCGGCCCAGCATCCAGGTCGGCGACCAACCTTCCCACTCGCCCGACGGAATGACCGCCGCGCCCTCGACGAGCCGGCGCGCGACCGCAAGGATCAGCGCCATGGTCATGTCTGCGGTGTCTTCGGTCAGCACGCCCGGCGTGTTGGTGACGGTGACGCCCCGGCGCAGCGCCGCGGTGACGTCGATATTGTCGACGCCATTGCCAAAATTGGCGATCAGCTTCATCGAATCGCCGGCCTGCGCGATCAGCCCCGCGTCGATGCGGTCCGTGACGGTCGGCACGATGACGTCGGCCACCCGCATGGCTTCGGCCAGCTCCTGCTGCGACATCGGCTTGTCGGTCATGTTCAGGCGGGTGTCGAACAATTCGCACATGCGCGTCTCGACGACGTCAGGCAATTTGCGCGTCACGATCACCAAGGGTTTTTTCTTGGTCATGCCGTCTGTCCCCGGACCTTTCTGAACTGCTCGCCTGAAACAATTCGCCGCAAGCATATAGGCGCTTGCGAGCATGGCGAATTTCGCTCGGTTTCACCATCCATTAACGACGTCGGCGCTTAAGTTGATCGCAGGCGAACGACGTACGGGCAGGCCCCATCGAGGCGCTTGGGCCTCTCTAGCAGATGGCCCGGCAAAGACAAGAATAGCAATGGCGCCCTGAACCGGGGACGCCGCAATGGAAGCCAGACATCTCTCAGGAGAAGGATCGAAATGGGCCAGCGTCGTGAGCGTGCATGCGGGACTTTTAAGAAACGCTTGGGCTGCAGAAGCCTTTTGCTTGTCTCTTGCCTGATCGCGCTCGCCTGCGTCCTGCTGCTCCCGCTTCTCAGCGACGGCGCGCTGGCGCAGACTGGAACGACAACGGGCCTGCGAATTCCCCGCTACGTCAGCCTAAAGTCTGACCGTGTGAATTTACGCGAAGGCCCCTCGAAGGATCACCGGACGACATGGGTGTTCCAGCGCGCCGGGCTGCCGGTCGAAATCACCGCCGAATTCGAGAATTGGCGGCGCATCCGCGATTCGGAGGGCTCCGAAGGCTGGGTCCTTCAATCCCTGCTCTCCGGAAAAAGGACGGCGCTGATCGCG
>JANXTB010000302.1 GCA_025356415.1 Hyphomicrobiales bacterium | reverse complement strand
CCAATGTGCGGCCCGCGGGTGAGGACATTGCGGCCGGCGCTGCCGCGCTCAAGGCGGGCTTGCGGCTGCGGCCGCAGGACATCGCACTCGCGGCGGCGTTCGGCCTGACCCAGGTCGATGTCCGCAGGCGCATCCGCGTCGCGGTATTTTCGACCGGCAACGAACTGGTATCGCCGGGGGCGCCGCGGGCGCCGGCGCAATTGTTCGATTCCAACCGCTTCATGCTGCTGGCGATGCTGGCGCGCCTTGGCTGCGCGGTCAGCGATCTCGGCATTCTCAGGGACGATCGCGCCTCGCTCGCGAACGGCCTGAAGCAGGTGGCTGATGACCACGACCTGATCCTGACCACCGGCGGGGTTTCGACCGGCGAAGAGGACCACGTCAAGGCGGCCGTCGAAAGCGTCGGCACGCTGGTGTTGTGGCGCATGGCGATCAAGCCCGGGCGCCCGGTGGCGATGGGAGTTATCGAAGGTACGCCGTTCATCGGGCTGCCCGGCAATCCGGTCGCAAGTTTCGTGACGTTCGCTTATGTCGTGCGCCCCGTCGTGCTGGCGCTCGCGGGCGCCATTCCGGAGCCGCTCGTCGCGCTGCCGGTGGCTGCTGATTTCACTTACAAGAAAAAGAAAGGCCGGCGCGAATATGTCCGCGCCAGCCTGAAAATGTCGCCCGATGGTCTGTCAGCGCAGAAGTTTCCGCGGGAAGGAGCGGGGCTCCTGTCGTCGCTCTGCGAGACCGACGGACTCGTCGAACTCGGCGAGGAGATCGAGCGCGTGGCGCCCGGCGACAGCGTTGGCTTTTTGCCGTACGCCGCGCTCTCCTGACGTCAGTTCACGCCCGTCAGATTATGTCCCGGATCGCCAACGCGCACGCCATCGGTGACGAAGGCCTGCGCCGCGGTCTTCTGCTGCGTGTTGAGCACGAACGCGGCGCCGGCGGCGACCGCCACGGCCACGATCACAGCTGCCAGAAATGCCTTCATGTGAGTCGACTCCAGTTCGCCAGGCCAGCATCGTGGCTTGGCCGTTCCTGCCAAGAGTCTATGGCGACCTGAGCGCCTCAAATCAAGAGATCTCAGCGTAAACGGCCCGCGTTTTCGATAAATTCAACGAGTGCAGTGCGGTCTTCGGGAGATCCGAGGGTCTGTTCGGGCATTTTCGTGCCCGGCGTGTAAGTCGCGGGGCCAAGCTCGAACAATCTTGCGATCGTCTCCTTGCTCCAGGTGATGTCGTGATTGGCGAAGCCCGGGGAGTAACGGTAGCCCGGCGCCGTGCCGATGCGCCGCCCGATCACGCCGTAGAGCGTCGGCCCCGCGCGATTTTCAGCATCCGGCGACAGCGTGTGGCAGGCCGCGCAGGCCTTGAAAAGCTGCGCGCCGCGGCTGCCATCGAGCCCGGCGAAAACATCCGCCGGGCGCTCGATGACCACGGGCCCGAGATGCTCGCCGCTGCGCGCATCCCACCGGCGCACGACACGGTCGCCACCACCCGTCAGCAATTGCCGACCATCGGCCGTGAAGGCTAGCGACCAGACCGGCAGGCCGGGTCCGTTCAGCGTGAACACAAGTTTGCCGGTCGCGACGTCAAACAAACTAACCGTGCCGCGCGGGCTGGCAGCCGCAACGCGGGCGCCATCGGGCGTGAAGGCCAGCGCGATGATGGGCGAGTCGGATGCTTCGATCGTCGCGCGCAATTCGCCGCTGGCGCTAAGGAGAAACAATAACCCGTCGGCCCCGCCCGCCGCGATCTCGCCGGTGCGCGAGACGGCGAGCGCGTTGAGTGGCGCGGCGAGGCGAATGATGCGCGGCGCGTCGCCATCCAGCGGCCAGAGCCGCAAGCTCGCGTCATAGCCCGCGCTGATGAGCGTGCGGCCATCGGGCGAGAAGGCGACGCCGTTGACATTGCCCTGATGACCCTCGAACCGGCGCGGCGCGCCGCCGAGCGAGGTCAACGCAAGCGTCGAATCCCACGAGGCCGAGGCGAGCGCCGTCCCATCAGATGAAACCGCCAGCGCCACGATGGGCGCAGTGTGGATTTTCATCAGCGACGCTGGCGCGCTGAAATCGTCGGCCTTCCAGATTGCGACGCCGCCATCCTCGCCCGCTGTGGCGAAACGCCCGTCGGGCAGGGCGGCGACGGCGTTGACGGCGCCCTCATGCACGCGCAGCACACCCAAGGCGACGCCGCGCTCGAGCGACCAGACGATGGCCGATTGATCGAATGATCCCGAGATGGCGCGCGCGCTGTCGGGCGAGATCGCGAGAGCCCGCACGGGCCCGCCATGCCCCCGCAATTCGCCTTGCGCGAGCGCGGGTGAGGTGAGGGCGAGGGTGAGGAGGAGGGCGCGGAGAAGCATAGGCTTGAAACTAGAGGCTCCGCGCGATTGGTCCAGTGGGTCTCGGTTGACGCGCGCGCCATCCTCCGCCATCTCTCTCCCATGGCCATGACGACGCTCGACCTCACGGGGCTGAAATGCCCGCTGCCCGCCCTGAAAACGCGCAAGGCGCTCAAGGGCCTTGTCCCCGGCGATCAGCTCGAAGTGCATTGCACGGACCCGATGGCGGTCATCGATATTCCCAACCTCATTCGCGAGACGGGCGACCGCATCGAAATCCGCGAGCGCGCGGACACGCGCATTGTCTTCTTGATCGAGAAAACATCATGAGCGCGGGACGCTGGCCGACCGAGCTGCGGCTCTCGAAGGATCGCCGCACGCTTTCCATCACGTTCGATGATGGCGCGGCTTACGATCTTTCAGCCGAGCTGTTGCGCGTGACCTCGCCGTCGGCGGAAGTGCAGGGCCATTCGCCCAGCGAGCGCAAGACGTTTGGCGGCAAGCGCAATGTGATGATCATCTCGGTCGATCCGGTCGGCAATTACGCCGTGCGTCTCGGCTTTGACGACATGCATTCCACAGGCATCTATTCGTGGGATTTCCTGCACGAACTCGGCCGCGACAAGGACAAACGTTTTCAGGATTATTGCGACGATCTCGCAGCGAAAGGTCTTTCGCGCGACAAGCCGGGCGTGAAGTAGGACGTCGGTCGCAACCTTCTCCCGCACTGGCGGGAGAAGGTGTCATGCGCAGCATGACGGATGAGGGCGGTTCATCCTGTACATACCTCACGTGCTGAAACGCCCTCACCCGTCTGGCTTCGCCAGCCACCCTCTCCCGCCAGCGCGGGAGAGGGCCGCGCGCCCGTCAATGCCCCACAGGCACCATCTCGTTATACAGCGCGATGACATCCTTCGGCGTCGCCGCCGAACGCACCACGAGTTCGCGCACGGCTGCGCCGTCGATCGGCGACAATTCGATGTTCACCTTTTCCGCGTCAGTGATGAAATCCTTGTCGCGCACCATGTCCATGAACGCCTTCTGCAGCGCAGCCGCGCGATCGGCGGGGACGCCGGGCGGGGCGAGGAAGGGCAGGGCCATGAAGAACGGCAACTCCGCGAATTCCACCAGCGCGCGCATGCGGTCGTCGGGCGCGAGTTCGCGGCCCGTCGGCACATCAGGCAACGCCGGCAGGCGCGTCAGGCGACCGAACTGGATGAGTGCGCGGACCTTCTTGTTCTGCCAGAGGAACGGCTGCCCCGCGCGAACGGAATTATAGCCGATGACCTGTCCGTCGAGTTCGCCGCGCTCCATCGCGATAAACATCGGCGCCGCGCCGGGATAACCGCGCACCACATCGATGTTCATGCCAAGCACGGTCTTGGCGACAAGCGCGAAGGTGAGGTTAGTCGAACCTGGTTGGTCTCCGCCTAGTTTCACCACGATGCCGGGCTTGCGCAGATCGGCCGCCGTCTTGGCCGGATGGCTGTCGTTGACGAGCAGCAGATAACCGTCGTCCGCGTAGGACGACAGCGACCCGAGCCAAGTGAAAAGCTTAGGATCAAACTTGGCGTTCGCATTGCCCTGGATCTGCAATTGCATCGTGCCGCGCTGGATGATCGAGATCACCGTGCCGTCGCGCTCCGACGTGTTGTAGAGCTTGTTGGCCGCGACAAGTCCGCCGCCGCCGGGCACATTCTGCACCACGACATTCGGATTCCCGGGAATGAAGCGGCCGAGATGGCGCCCGACCAGACGGCCCGAAATGTCATTGATGCCGCCCGGCGAGGTCGGCACAGTCATCATGATGGTGCGGCCGCGGTAGAAACTCTCGACGCTGTCCTGCGCGAAGGCGGGCGGGGCGATGGCCGCCGCGCCAAGGGCGCCCAGACCTTGCAGAATGTGCCTGCGATGCATGGCTTTCTCTCCCTCTGGGCGTTTCACTTCGGCAGCGGCGGCATGGTTTCGAGCAGCACGCCATAGCCCTTCTTGGGCTCGTTGATGTGCAGGCGGCGCTGCACTTCCCACACGCGCGCGGGAACGGGGTGAATGACAGGCACGCCGAGATCCTGCTCGAGCATGTGGATGATGTTGAGCACGCGCCAGCCGGAGCCCAGCATGTAGATCACATCGCCGCCGCCTGAGCGCAGGAAGGCTTTCTTGATGTGGCCGTAAACCTGCTCGCCCGACAATTCCTGCGCGCGATCGAAGGGCACGTCGATGCCCTCCATGCATTTCACGTCGAACCCTGCGTCTTGAAAATAGCGCGCGAAGGTCGCGTTGATGTCGCCTGGAAAATAAGTCGCGCCGACGATGGTCTTGGCGCCGAGCGCGCGCATCGCGGTGATGTGGTTCTGGCCCGAGGTGAAGATCGGCACGCCGAACTTGTCTTCCCAGCCCTTGACGATTTCGGCTTCTCGCTTCAGCCCCTGCACCATGAAGGGCGGCGCGCCGGACGGATGGATGAGATCGCAGCCGGCCTCGGCGCAGACCTTGATCTGACCCTCGTAAGCCGCAAAGACTTTCTCGAATTCGTCGCGCGTGCCGCGGCTGATGTTGAGGAACATCGGAATGACGCCGATGCCTTCCGGCGCGAGGCGGATGAATTCTTCCGTCGAACCCGGGCGCAATGTCGGATGCACCATGCCGAGCGTACCGCGCCAGCTTGAAAAGCCCATGTCGTCCTCCCTAAGCCGCCCCGGTCTTTGCGCCGGTGGCAATGAATGAGGAGGAGTGTAGTAGGGCCAAGACGATAGCGCTAGTGGCCTATGCCCTCATCGTTGCGAGGAGCGAAGCGACGCGGCAATCCATCTTGCCGCGCCGCCCGCCTAAGTTTTACTCACGCCGGGACGTTGAACTTGTCCATCTTCGGCGTGACGCCGTTCTTGCGCATTTCTTCCAGCCACTCGCGGTGGATGCGAGGATCCTGATCTTCGTATTCGATCTGGTCGCCGCCTTCCTTGATCGACAGCGACACCGCGCCCTTCTCGCCGTTCACGCCAAGCAGCGAGCGGCGCTGGCCGAGCATGGTCGGATAACGCAGGCCGCCGACAGCGGTCGCGAGATAGCGCGCAGGCGCCTGCGACGTGTTGAAGTGCTGGTGGAACTGCTGGTCGGCCGGCGGAAACACGGTGCCGTGCTTCCAGTCGATGCGGATCATGTCCTTCTCGTGCGGATACCAGAGCAGCGAATAACCGTGGCCAGTGACGCACATGACATGGAAGGAAGGCCCGTGCTTGTGGCCTTTCTTGTAGGTCCCGACCGGCATTTCGGAGATATGCGCATGCATGATGCCGTCGGCCAGCACGAACATGATGTTGGTGCCGCCGGCGCCGCGATCGCCCCAGCTCTTCAGCTCGATGGCCGCGAGATCGGGAACGAAATTCGTTTCCCACATGTGGTTGCCGGGACGAACCGTGATGAGATCGCCTTCGCCCGAGAAATAGCCCTGCTTGCCGGCGCGGGACATGAAGTCGCGATCCGTGTTGAACACGAAGTCTTCGTCATGGAAGACGTTCATGATCATCGGCAGATTGGTGGTGGACACCAGCAGCGCGCGCTCGCGGCCCGAGCCATTGAAGTGGCGATGCCTGGCGTTGAGCGGAATCGCGAACAGGCTCTTGGGGCCCCATTCAAACGAGCGCTTCGTGCCATCCGAAAACTCGATCTGCGTCGAGCCCGAGCCCTCGAGCACGTAGATGACATCTTCGTAAAGGTGCTTCTGCGGCAGCGTCGATTGACCCGGACCAATGTCGAACAGGAACATGTTCGAGAAGTCGCCGCGTCCCTTCAGATGGACAGCGGCGCCC
>JANXTB010000214.1 GCA_025356415.1 Hyphomicrobiales bacterium | reverse complement strand
CTTCAACACGACCACCAGCATGGGCCGGCTGACGCTGAACGTTCTGCTGTCCTTCGCCCAGTTTGAACGGGAGGTCACAGGCGAGCGCATTCGCGACAAGATTGCGGCGTCGAAGAAGAAGGGCCTCTGGATGGGCGGCGTCGTGCCGCTTGGCTACCGGGTCGTCGAGCGCAAGCTTGTGGCCGACGAAACGGAAGCCGAGACCGTCCGATTGATCTTTGAGCGCTATCTCGCCTTGGGCTCGATGCTGGCTTTGATGGAGGAGCTGCGCGAACGCGGGACCTTGACGCGCAAGCGCGCGCT
The DNA here is from genome assembly GCA_025356415.1 of Hyphomicrobiales bacterium. Classification (GTDB taxonomy): domain Bacteria; phylum Pseudomonadota; class Alphaproteobacteria; order Rhizobiales; family Beijerinckiaceae; genus Terripilifer. Next base: position 16,104 of record JANXTB010000214.1, on the reverse strand, counting down.
TGCATCCGGCCGGACCATTGGCGGCATCCCATTCACCAAGGGACCGTTGGCGCATTTGCTGAAGAACCGGACCTATCTCGGCGAACTGAACCATCACGGCGGCAGCTTTCCGGCCGACCATGCCGCTATTGTCGATCGCGACCTGTTCAAAAAGGTGCAGGCCCGGCTGGCCGAGAATGCGACGGTGTTGCAGCGGACGCGGGCCAGATCCGATGCGCTCCTCACCGGGCTTCTGTTTGATGAAGCGGGCGCACGCATGGGACCGACCCATGCGCGCAAGGGCTCACGGGTCTGGCGCTATTACGTGTCGCGTTCGGTGACGGAGGGCGATCGAAAAGGCCGCGCGTCCGTCACGCGGGTTTCAGCGCCCCACATCGACGACAGGGTGCTCGAGGCGATGCGCGGCCTGGCGCTGCCATTCGATGCGACAACGAGCTCCCACGATCAGGATGCCCATCCTGAAGCGTCGGCGCCGACCTCGGACGAGCGCCCACGTCTCATCGGCATGATCGATCGCGTCAGCGTCGGACGAACCACCATCCAGATTGCGCTGCGTCGGCAAGCGCAGGAATTCGGCGCGCCGCCAGCGCTGTCGATTCCCTGGTCGCCGTATCGCGCCAAACCAAAGCGTGACATCCTAGTCCCCGCGGTTCCATCCCGATCGAATAACGTGCCGATCCGCTCTGACACCCGCGCCACCCTGCTCGACGCCATCGCCCGCGGGCGGCTCTATCTCGCCGATCTGCTGAGCGGCCGCGCCGCCTCACTCCAGGAGATTGCGATCCGCGACAGGCGCAGCCCCCGCTCCATCAATATGATGCTCTCGCTGGCCTTCCTGTCGCCCGCCATCGTCGTCGCCGCAATCGACGGCCGGCTGCCCCGCGGCATTGGCGTCACCCGACTGGTCGATCTCCCCAGCGACTGGACGCGCCAGCATGAGATGCTGGGACTGGCGCCGATCGCCGCGTCTTGACGGACATCAGTTAGCGGCGCCTCACAGTCAACTCACCACGATGAAGACCTAACTGCCTCTAGGGCTTTTACTCCGCTGCTTTGGGGTAAACGCAATCCTGCGCTATGAAGCTTGCTGAAGTCCCCCGCGCCGACCACGCCTCTCGACGGTCCAAGCCGAATGCAGGCCCACGTCGCACAGCAAACCCAGGCTCCGCAAACTCAGTCTCTGTTTCCCGGGAAACGACGGTGCAGGCCCGGAGAATCGGACGACGATTTCGTAAAATCTCCCGACGAAATGCGCCAGAGACATTCTCTGAAATTCAGAAATCATGAAATCCCCGCGGAACCGGGGGCTTTCATCGACCACTGCGGAAAGGCGACTTCGAAGGAAGTGATTGGTGGGCCCGGCAGGACTCGAACCTGCAACCAGACCGTTATGAGCGGCCGGCTCTAACCATTGAGCTACAGGCCCGGAGCGCGAAGCTCTGGAAGTGAGTGGAGATAGCCGGAAGCGGGATGGGATGGCAAGGGCGGGATCATGCGAGACGCCCCGCCTTCAGCCCGCCTGCGGGATCGGGCGCGGGCGGCCTTTGTCGTCGACCGCGACGAAGGTGAAGGTGGCGAAGGTCACCTTTTCGCGCAGCGTCGTCTGGAAGCGCTGCGCGAAGGCCTCGATTTGGATCTGCATCGACGTGCGGCCGATGCGCTCGACCTCCGTATAGACCTCCAGAACGTCGCCCACCTTCATCGGCGCGAGGAAGGTCATGGCGTCGACTTTCACGGTGACGACGCGCCCCTGCGCGCGCTCCACGCCAGCGATGCCGCCCGCCTGGTCCATCTGCGACATGACCCAGCCGCCGAATATATCGCCATTGGCGTTGGTGTCCGCCGGCATGGCGATGGTGCGGACGGTGAGCTGGCCGTGCGGCTGGACGGGATTCGTCATGAGGCGGTCATCCACGGTTGGAGAGCCCCATGCATAGCGCGACGGGGCACGCAACGGGAAGAGGGTAGGCGCATTCCCAGCCTCGTCATCGCGACGAGTCCAAAGAAAAAGGCCCGGTTCGCACCGGGCCTTTTGCATTAATTATCCAGGAAGCTTCGCAGCTTGCGGCTCCGCGACGGGTGCTTCAGCTTGCGCAGCGCCTTCGCTTCGATCTGGCGGATGCGTTCGCGCGTCACGGAGAATTGCTGGCCGACTTCTTCCAGCGTGTGATCGGTGTTCATGCCGATGCCGAAGCGCATGCGCAGCACGCGTTCTTCGCGCGGCGTCAGCGACGCCAGCACGCGCGTGGTGGTTTCGCGCAGGTTCGACTGGATCGCCGCATCGATGGGCAGCAGCGCGTTCTTGTCCTCGATGAAATCGCCGAGATGCGAATCTTCCTCGTCGCCGATCGGCGTCTCGAGGCTGATCGGCTCCTTGGCGATCTTCAGCACCTTGCGCACTTTTTCGAGCGGCATGGCGAGCTTTTCGGCCAGCTCTTCCGGCGTCGGCTCGCGGCCGATCTCGTGCAGCATCTGGCGCGATGTGCGCACGATCTTGTTGATCGTCTCGATCATGTGCACCGGGATGCGGATCGTGCGCGCCTGATCCGCAATGGAGCGCGTGATCGCCTGCCTGATCCACCAGGTCGCATAGGTCGAGAACTTGTAGCCGCGACGATATTCGAATTTATCGACCGCCTTCATAAGGCCGATATTGCCTTCCTGAATAAGGTCGAGGAACTGCAGGCCGCGGTTGGTGTATTTTTTCGCAATCGAGATCACGAGACGCAGGTTGGCCTCGACCATTTCCTTCTTGGCCTGACGGGCTTCGCGCTCGCCCTTCTGGACCATCTGGACGATCTTGCGGAATTCCTGAATCTCGAGGCCCGTCTCGGTCGCCAGCGCGTGGATGTCGCCGCGCAGCACCTTGATCGGATCTTTCTCTTTCGCGATAAAGTCCTTCCAGCCGCGCGTGCCGAGTTTGCCGACGCGCAGGAGCCACTTCGGATCGAGCTCCGAGTTCTGGTAGTTCTTCAAAAAGTCTTCGCGGCCGACGCCATGAGATTCGCCAAGGCGCATCAGCTTGGTCTCAAGTCCGATGAGGCGCTTGTTGATGTCATAGAGCTGCTCGACCAGCGCATCGATGCGGTTCTGGTTGAGCGACAGCGACTTCACGTCGGTGACGATCTCTTTCTTGAGCGTCTTGTACTTCCGCTCCTGCGCAGGCGTCAGCGTCTCGTTCTTGAGCTTGTTCTCGACGTTCTGGTCCTGCAGCCGGCGCAGTTTCTTGTAGGCGTCGGCAATGCGGTCGAAGGTTTCGAGCACCTTCGGCTTCAGTTCGGCTTCCATCGCCGACAGCGACACGGAGTTTTCCATGTCGTCTTCATCGTCGAAATTATCATCGGTGGCGGCCGTCTCGCCGCCAAGGCCGGGCGGCGGTGTGCGCGGCGCGGTCGCGGGCGCCATGTCGGGCGCGCTGTGGTCGATCTTCGGCGTGTTCTTGCCGTCGGGACCGGCGTAAGTCGCCTCGAGATCGATGATGTCGCGCAGCAGAACCTTGCCGTCGTTCAACTCATCGCGCCAGATGATGATGGCCTGGAAGGTCAGCGGGCTTTCGCAAAGCCCGGCGATCATCGCCTCGCGGCCAGCCTCGATGCGCTTGGCGATGGCGATTTCGCCTTCGCGCGACAGCAGTTCGACCGAGCCCATCTCGCGCAGATACATGCGCACGGGGTCGTCGGTGCGGTCGGTCGGCTCGGATTTCGTGGCGACAACCGGCGCCGGGCGCGCGGTGTCGACGAGATCGGTCGACTCGGATTCTTCCGGCTCGTCGGCTGCGGGCTCTTCGGCCTCGCCGTCTTCATTGTCTTCCGCCTCGGAGACGGTGATGCCCATCTCGTTGAGCATCGAATAGACGTCTTCGATCTGGTCGGAGGAGACTTCCTCCGACGGCAGAACGGCGTTCAACTGATCATGGGTGACATAACCTCGCTTTTTGGCGAGCTTGATCATCCGCTTGACGGCGGCGTCGGAAAGATCGAGCAACGGGCTGTCGGCCGTATCAGGGGCCGCGCCTTCGCCGTCGCGCTTCTCTTCGTCTTTCTTCGCCATACTTAACTCCATCCCGCGCCTGCGCCGGAGGGGCTTAGCCCCACCCCCGGCTGATCGGCCAGGCTGCATCTCTTCGAATCAGATGCTGCCATTAGGCCCGACGGGCCTTAAACCGGCCCTAACTAAACGAAAACACACCCGGAGGGCGAATCTGCCCCTCGGCGCGTCTGCTTCACAAAGACTGACCCTGGCGTCCGGAGGATAAACCGAACCCTTCCACCGCCGCCTCGCGCCCCTCGATACCGGAGAGCTCCGCCTGTATTTCGCGCAACTTTGCGAGGTTTTGCTCGTTTGCGTCTTCGCCGAGCGCGATTTCTGCGGATTTGAGCTCTCTATGTAACGCCCGCGCGCGCCGATGCAAGGCCAGCGCCTGCCGCAAAACCTCCGAAGCGTCATTCTCCGCCGCATCCGGCTTCAAGGCCCAGACGATCGGCTGCACGGCGATCTCGATCGCCTCACGGGCCTGCTGCAGCCCCGAGCGGTCCAGCGCCATGCGCAATTCCACATGGTCGGCGAAGCTTTCGGACGCCAGCGCCACCAGGGCGGCGCGCATTTTCTGGGTTTCGCGACCCACCAGCTCGATCTCGGCCAGATCCTCCGCGTGTTGGGCCAGAAGCCCCGGATGATTCAGCAGGTTGAGCAGGATCTCGGCCTCGCGGCGCGGAACCCCTCCCGAGCCGCTGAACATGCGGCTGCGGGTCAGGCTGGCGCTGACCGAGGGGGGCGAGGCCGTATAGGAGGGCGGCGTCTGGAAGGCGCCGCCACGCCCGAAGCGCCCGCCGCCCGGCTGGGCCCGGCGCTGCGCCCCGCCCTGCCCGCCACCGCCGCCGCGATAGCCGCCGCCGGACGGACGGCCCGACAGCGCATCGAGGCGCGAGCGAATTTCATCGCGATAATAGCGGCGCAGGGTCTCGTCGCGGATGCCGTTGATCAGCTCGGTCAGCCGCCGTTCCAGCGCGGCGCGGCGCTCGGGCGTGTCGAGCGGCGCAGCTTCCGTCTCGCGGGTCCACAGCACGTCGACCAGCGGCTTGGCGCCACCGAGAACGTCCGCGATGCCCTGATGGCCGCCTGTGCGCGCCAGATCGTCGGGGTCCTGCCCGTCGGGCAGAAACGCAAAGCGCAGGCTCTTGCCGGGGCCGATCAGCGGCAACGCCGTGTCGATCGCCCGGTAGGCCGCCTTGCGGCCAGCGCGGTCGCCGTCGAAACAGAGCACCGGTTCTTCCGCCATGCGCCATAGAAGCTCGCACTGGTCGGGCGTCAACGCGGTGCCCAGCGGGGCCACGACCTGCGGAAAGCCCGCGACCGTCATGGAGATGACGTCGACATAGCCTTCCACCGCGATGACGCCGCCACGCTCATGCGCGGCCTTACGGGCATTGTGGTGATTGTAGACGACCGAGCCCTTGTGAAAGAGCGGCGTCTCCGGCGAATTCAGGTATTTGGCGCTGACTTCCTTGTCGAGCGCGCGCCCGCCGAAGGCGATCACCTTGCCGGAGCGGTCGCAGATCGGGAACATCACGCGGTCACGGAAGCGGTCATACGGGACCGCGATGTCCTCGCCATGAACCAGCAGGCCAGCCTCGATCATCTGGTCGCGGGTCGCGCCCTTGCCGGCGAGATGGTCGCGCAGCGCGTATCGCTCATTGGGCGAATAGCCGATACGGAACTGCTTCTGCACCGCCGGACCCAAGCCGCGATCGGCGAGATAGCCGCGCGCCCTTGCGCCCACCTGCGCCTGCAATTGCTGCTCGAAAAATTGCGCGGCCATGTCGAGCACGTCATGCAGCGAGGCGCGCACGCGCTCGCGCTCGCGGATTTCCGGTGTATCGGTGGGCAGCGATAGCCCAGCTTCAGCGGCGAGACGCTCGACCGCTTCGGGGAAGCTCAGGCCCTCCGTCTCCATGACGAAGTCGAAGACATTGCCGTTGCGGCCGGAGGAAAAGTCGAACCAGGCCATCTTCTGGTCATTGACGAAGAAGGACGGCGACTTTTCCTGATTGAAGGGCGACAGGCCCTTCCACTCGCGCCCTGCCTTCTGCAATTTGACGCGACGGCGCACGACTTCCGAGACCGGAAGCCGGGCTTTGATCTCGTCCAGAAATGTCGGCGTGAAGCGCATGTACCTCAGATACAGGGGGAATGCGCCAAGCCCGGGAAATCCGGGCGCTTGCGCCCGTTATCCACAGGAAGAGTTGAAAGGGCGCCGTCGCTCAACCGTTGAGCGCGGCTTTCACCAGCGCGCTCGCCTTGGCGAAATCCATCTGGCCCGTGTATTTGCCCTTCAGCGCGCCGACGACCTTGCCCATGTCCTTCATGGCGACCGCGCCCGTCTCGCTGATGGCGGCGGCGATGGCGGCCTTCATCTCGTCGTCGCTCATCTGGGTCGGCAGGAATTCCTGGATCACCGCGATCTCGCCGCGCTCCTGCGACGCCAGATCCTCGCGGCCGGCCTGCTCATACATGCCAAGCGATTCCTGGCGGCTCTTCACCATCTTCTGCAGCAGCGCCAGAATATCGTCCTCGCCGATGGTCTTGCCCTGGCCGCGGGCCTCGATGTCCTTGTCCTTGAGCGCGGCCTGAATCATCCGCACAGCGGCAAGGCGGGGCTTGTCGCCGGCCTTCATCGACTCCTTCATCATCGTCGTGAAACGCTCGCGCAGGGACATGATTTTAAACTCCTTTGCCGGACAACTCGGGCCCGGTGGTGCTAAATGGCTGAAACCGCTCAGGCTTCGGATTATCCCACAGGGTTGACGCGGGCGGCGCCCTCACCTAGCTTCCGCCCGAACCTCGCGCCCTTTATATGGTGGCGCGCAAGCCCTGATCCTTGATACTTGCCGTCGGCCGCGCCAGCGTATTCTCGCGCCGCGCCCGAACGCGCGAAAGACGGTGTAGAGCCATGACCACGACCGTTCAAGACAAAGCCGCCGGCCAGACCTCGCAAGGCTGGGAAACGCCCGTCCCGACCGCCCTTCTGGTGCTGGCGGACGGCACCGTGATCGAGGGCTTCGGCCTCGGCGCGACCGGCCATTCCGTCGGCGAAGTCTGCTTCAACACCGCCATCACCGGCTACGAGGAAATCCTCACCGACCCGTCCTATTCCGGGCAGATTGTGACCTTCACCTTCCCCCATATCGGCAATGTCGGCACGAATGAGGAAGACATCGAGACGGTGAACATGGCCGCCGCCTCCGGCATTCGCGGCGTCATCGTGCACGCCCATGTCACCGAGCCTGCCAACCACCGCGCAACGCGCCACTTCGATCAATGGCTGAAGGCGCGCAACATCGTCGGGATGTGCGGCATCGACACGCGCGCGCTGACCGCGCTGATCCGCGAAAAGGGCATGCCGAACGCGGTGATCGCCTTCTCGCCGGACGGCAAGTTCGACGTCGAAGCGCTGAAGAAAGAAGCCGCCGCCTGGCCGGGCATCAATGGCATGGATCTCGTGCCCGGCGTCACCGCCGCGCAGCGCTACGTCTGGAAAGAAACCGCCTGGAAACTCGGCGAAGGTTACGGCGAGCTCACGGACGCCAAGTTCAACGTCGTCGCCATCGACTACGGCGTGAAGCGCAACATCCTGCGCCTGCTGGCCGACGCCGGCTGCGAAGTCACCGTCGTGCCCGCGACGACGAGCGCGGAAGAAATCATGGCGCTGAAGCCCGATGGCGTGTTCCTCTCGAATGGCCCCGGCGATCCGGCGGAAACCGGCAAATACGCCGTGCCGGTGATCAGGAGCCTTCTCGACAAGAAGGTGCCGACATTCGGCATCTGCCTCGGCCATCAGATGCTCGCGCTCGCCGTGGGCGGGAAGACCGAGAAGATGCATCAGGGCCATCACGGCGCGAACCATCCGGTGAAGGATTTCACGACCGACAAGGTCGAGATCGTGTCCATGAACCACGGCTTCGCGGTCGATCCGAAATCGCTGCCCGCCAACGCCGTCGAGACGCATCGCTCGCTGTTCGATGGTTCGAATTGCGGCCTTGCGCTCACCGACCGGCCTGCATTTTCCGTGCAGCACCATCCCGAAGCCTCGCCCGGCCCGCGTGACAGCCATTACCTTTTCCGTCGCTTCGTTGAAATGATGCAGGGAAAGACGCCTGCGCAGCCGAAGGCCCACGTGTAAGGCTTTCTCTGACGCTACAAATCGCGACGAAGGCGACTTTGTCGCGCGCTCATGCTAGGCTTATGGCCAAGTAAGCCACGCGGGACGGAAATGAACTGGCGCGAATTCTGGAATGGCACGCATTCGATCTATGTAAACGAGCGCCACAGGGCTCTGCATTACGATCGCATTGCCAAGGACATTGCGTCCCTCATTCCCTCGCCGGACGCCTGCGTCCTCGATTATGGCTGCGGTGAAGCCGAAAGCGCCGACATTGTCGCGCGGCGCTGCGGAATGCTTTACCTCTACGATTCAGCGCCAAATGTGCAGGAACGTCTGCGTGTGCGGTTCGGGCGCAACGACAAGATTGTCGTGCTGTCGAGCGAAGCGCTCGACGCCATGACCGATCATTCGCTGGATACGTTCGTCGCCAATTCGGTCGTTCAATATTTATCGCACATGGAATTCGAGGCGCTGCTCGATCTGGCGAAGCGCAAGCTGAAGCCGGATGGCAAGCTCATCGTCGCCGACGTCATCCCCGAAACGGCAAACTTCATCGACGACACACGCGCGCTGCTCGCCTTCGCCCTGCAAGGCGGCTTCCTGCTGCCCGCGCTCGCAGGACTGGGGTCGACCATGTTCTCCGAATACCGCAAGTTGCGGCAGGAAATCGGGCTGACGCGTTACGCGGAAGAAGACATAGAGACGCTGTTTTCCGCACACGGCTATCGCGCAGAGCGCGCCTCGACGAACATCGGACACAACCAGTCCCGCATGATATTCGTCGCGCGACCGCTTTAGAGCCTCGTCACACCAACGCAATCGCCGCGACAAGCCGCCCGTAATCCGGCTCGCCGCGATGAACGGAGCGGCGGTAGGAATAGAACCGCGTTTCATCCGCATAAGTATCGAGCGCGAGATTGCGGAACTCGCCGACACCTTCAGCCATCAGCCGCGCGCCGATATACGCCGGCAGGTCGAACATGAAATGCCCAGGCTTGTCAGAGGCCCCAAAGAAACGGGCGTCTCTAGCATTCTGCATCAGAAAGCGGTCACGAAATTCCGGACCAACTTCGTAAGAACTTTGCGCAATCGTCGGCCCCAGAACCACGCGGATTGCGGGACGCGACGCGCCGATCTGCTCCATCGCCTGCAGCGTGGATTCGAGCACGCCCGTAAACGCGCCTTTCCAGCCCGCATGCGCCGCGCCGATCACGCCCGCGCCGGGATCGCTGAACAGCAGGATGCCGCAATCGGCGCCGGTGACGCCAAGCGCAAGGCCACGCGTCTTCGTCACCAGCGCATCGCACTTCGGGCGATCATCCCCGAACGGCGCATCGACTATCACGCAATCGGGCGAATGCGTGAGATAGGGCACCAGAAAGTTTTCCGGCGCGACGCCGAGCGCGCGCGCCATCAACGCAAGATTTTGCGCTACTGCCGCAGGCTCATCTCGCGACCCGCGCCCGCCGTTGAGGCTCGCATAAACGCCAGTTGAAACGCCGCCCTGCCGCGTAAAAAAGCCATGCGCGACGCCAGCATCCGCCAGCAACTCGCATTCAATGCGCTGCGCGCTCATGGTTGCCCGCCCTCTCGCAAGAACCCCGGCAGGATCGGCGCGCCAGGCGGCGTGATCGCAAGCGCCTTGAACAGACGACCCATGCCCGGCGCCTGCCCAACCCGCTCGGTAACAAGCCGCGCCAGAGCGAGATCGATGTCGCGCGCCTGTTCCTCATTCGCCTTGCGCTTCAGCGCTTCTGCGCGCTGCGCAATGCCGAGCCGCAACAGAAACTCGCCCTGCGTGACGGGCCCCAGAACCTGCGCGCCGGCGCCGGACGCCGCGCGCGCCAGCGCTGCAAAATCGACATGTGCGGTGAGATCAGCCTCGCCCGGCTCATCCAGCGGATTGACGCGCTGGTGTTTTTTCAACGCCTGCAACGTTTCGCCAAAACCCGTTTCAACATGGCCATAATCGATCACCAGCGCCGCAGACTGCCCCTTGGCGATACGCGCCGCAATCTGCGTCATCAGCAATTGCGAAACGGGACTGAGCTCCAGCACCGAACCGACCGGCGCTTCGGCCTTGATCAACACTTCGACATCACTCGCCAAACCAAAAGCCAGCGCGCCTTGCGCGTCGAGTCCGACGAGCCGCTGGCGCCAGCCATCGCTGGCCTTCACATAATGGCGCACCGGCAATGCATCGAAGAATTCGTTGGCGATGAAAATTGCCGGGCCATCCGGCACGCTGTCGATGGATGTGTGCCAGGTCACCGACACAGCCGCCTGTGCAAGAGAGTCCTTCTGCGCCTGCGTCAACACGGGACTCGTCTCAACGAGATGCACATCCAGCGCGGCGCAAAATTCATTCGACACGCGCGCCGCCCGCAAGGCGTCTCGCATCAGCGTGCCGCGTCCCGGGCCAAGCTCGACAAGATGCACGCGCTCCGGCGCCCCAAGCAGTCGCCACGTCTCTGCGGCCCACAGGCCGATCAATTCGCCGAACATCTGCGAGATTTCGGGCGCGGTGATGAAATCGCCCGCCGCGCCGAAAGGATCGCGCGTCATGTAATAACCGTGGCGCGAATGGCCGAGCGCGACCGCCATGAAAGTATCGAGCGCCATCGGCCCGTCATGCGCGATCGACTCGCGCAAAATGGCGCCAAGCGCGCTCATGTCTCGGCGCGCACGCGCAGGGCGTGCCCCAGGAACGCGATGCCAGCCAGGATAAGCGGCAACGAAAGCAACATCCCCATCGTCGCGCCGCCGAACAGAAAGCCGAGTTGCGGATCGGGCTCGCGAAAGAATTCGCAGATGATGCGCGCAACGCCATAGCCGATGGCGAAAATGCCGGTCGTCAATCCGGGCCTGCGCAACGCGCCCATGCGGCGCGCGATCAGCAGGATGAGAAACAACACGACGCCTTCGAGCGCGGCTTCATAAAGCTGGCTTGGGTGGCGCGGAAACGGCCCCGCCGCATTGTCGGGAAACACCATGGCCCAAGCCACATCGGTCGGGCGGCCCCACAATTCCGGCTTGATGAAATTGGCGAGCCTTCCGAAGAAAATGCCGATCGGCGTGACGCAGGCCGTGAGATCGAAGACCGAAAGGAACGGCGCTTTCACCCGACGCGCAAAAAGCCAAAGCCCGAGCGTCGCGCCGACAAGGCCGCCGTGAAACGACATACCGCCTTCCCAGACCGCGGGGATGGACGCGGGATGCGCGAGGAAGAACTCGGGATTGTAGAACAGCACATAGCCGATCCGGCCGCCGAGCACGACGCCCAGCGCCGCATAGACCAGCATGTCGTCGAGGCTCGCCGCGTCCGGCCGCGCGCGGTCGCCCCACAGCTTCGGTTGCGAGACGAGGCGGCGCGCCATCCACCAGCCGCCGATCAGCCCGGCTATATAGGCCAGCGCATACCAGCGGATGGGCAGCGGCCCGATATTGACGAGAACCGGATCGATCACGGGGTAAGGCAGCACAAAAAGCGGCATCTGGTCTTCACATGTCGTCTGCGGAAGAGAACCTGATGCGCCCGGGCGCAAGACCCGTCAAGGCGGGGCTTGACCGCGCCCTGCTCCGCCACTTGCCCCGCCCCTTGCGCATTCGGCCCCGAGGCGCGAAAAGAAGCGGCTGCAACATGAGAGACGCGCCATGCCCCAGACCCGCAATCCCATTCTCGACGACATGGCCCGTCTGATGACGGACGCCGCCGGCCTCGCGCAGGGGGTCAAACGCGAAGCCGAAACCGTGATGCGCACGCAGCTCGAACGCTTGCTGTCGACGATGGATGTCGTGACGCGCGAAGAATTCGAAGCGGTGCGCGAAATGGCGATCATCGCGCGCGAAGAAAACGAGCGCTTGCAGGCGCGCATCGCAGCGCTGGAAGCAAAGCTCGGCGCCGATCCGCAAGCCGATGCGGGCGTCGATCCCGCGATTTGAGTCTTTTGCGCCACACGTGACGTTCTGACTCATGAGCGTAGCTGGATCATCTGTGGACACAGATGCATGCGCGATGGACGAAGCGGCACGAATCCAAGACCTTGCACCTCGCTGGCCGCAACCACTAGGCGTCCGCACGGAGTTGCGTATATTCGAAGTGGGGACTGATTCGCTTGGACCTCAGTGAGAGAGTCAAGCGTCGTTCACTCCGGGTTGCGCTCTCGCGTCTTCGTTTCGAGTCACACCGCGTTTAGCTCCTTTGGTCCCAAGGCTCCCGCCTATGTCATCCATGCATGTCGAACTCGAACGCACCGAACATCCGGTCGATGTGGTCGAGCGAATTGCCTCCGTCAACGATTGGCGTTTCGACCGCGAAGACGATGACGAAATCTCGATATCGGTCGGCGGCGGCTGGACCGATTATCATGTCGCCTTCACCTGGCTGCCGAATGTCGAATCCCTGCACGTCGCCTGCGCCTTCGATGTGAAGATCGCCGAGCGTCGCCGGGCTGAAGTGCACGCGCTGGTGTCGCTCATCAACGAGCAGCTCTGGGTCGGCCATTTCGGCCTGTGGGAATCAGAGAACGTGGTCATCTTCCGCCACGCCATCATCCTGTCGGGCGGCGCCGAACCGACGCCGCAGCAATGCGAGGCGGTTCTCAAGGCAGCCGTTACGGCCTGCGAGCGTTATTATCAATCGTTCCAGTTCGTGATGTGGGCGGGCAAGACCGCGCGTGAGGCGCTCGAGTCCGCCATGTTCGAGACCGTCGGCGAAGCCTGATGTCGCAAACCGCAAAGGCTCTTCCCGCGTCGCTCACTCTGGTCGGCGCGGGACGAATGGGGTCAGCCATGCTGTCGGGCTGGCTTGCCATGGGCCTGCGCGGCGACGCGATCACCATCCTCGAGCCGGCGCCTTATGCCGAACTCGCGGCGCTCTGCGCGGCCAACGGCATCGCCCTCAACCCGCCGCCCGAAAAACTCAGCGCGGCGGAAGTTCTCATCCTCGCCGTGAAACCGCAGATGCTGGACAGCGCGGCGCCGGCGCTTGGCGCTCTCACCGGGCCGGGCACGCTGGTCATCTCCATTCTCGCGGGCAAGCGCATCGCCGATGTCGCGGCGCGCCTGCCCGCTGCCGGCGCGATCGTACGCGCCATGCCCAACACGCCCGCCGCCATCGGGCGCGGGATCACCGGCGTCGCCGCCAGCGCGACCGTGACGCCCCACCAGCGCGCCATGACGGATGCGCTGCTCGGCGCAGTCGGCGCCGTCGAATGGCTCGACAGCGAAAGCCTGATCGACGCCGTCACCGCCGTCTCGGGCTCCGGGCCCGCCTATATTTTCTATCTTACTGAATGCCTGGCGAAAGCCGGTGAAGCGGCGGGGCTGCCCGCCGATCTCGCGGCCCGGCTCGCGCGCGCCACCGTCGAGGGCTCCGGCGAGCTGATGCGCCAGTCCGCGGAGCTGGCGCCCGCCAAACTCCGCGAAAACGTGACCTCGCCGGGCGGCACCACTGCCGCTGCTCTTGCTGTCCTGATGGGCGCGCAAGGGCTTGACCCGCTGATGCGCGAGGCCGTCGCGGCGGCGCTCCGGCGCGCTGGCGAATTGTCCGGCTGACGCGGCCTCACGTCACGCGCCCCTTGGATGTCCCGCCGCCCCGTCCTAGATAGGTTGGTGAGGCCCGTTGGGGTCACACGACACGAGGGCGCCGCCATGGCCGATTTGAACGAACAGCCGGATCCGCTGAAGTCCGACCCGCTGAAGGCGGCCGCCGAAGCCGAAGCCGCGCTCGGCGCGCCCGATCACGCTGATCTCGGGCCCGACCGGCCCGAACATCCAAAATCCTCGCCCAAGGACAAGCGCGCGGCCATCGTCGATGCGCTGATGACCCTCGCCGCCGAGCGCCGCTGGGAGGAAATCTCGATCTCCGACGTCGCGGCTGAGGCCCACGTCACGCTGTCCGATTTCCGCGACGCCTTCCCGTCGAAGGGAGCGGTGCTGGGCGCCTATTCGCGCATGATCGACAAGCAGGTGCTCGACGGCACGACCAACGACCTGATGGCCGAGCCCGCCAAAGAGCGTCTGTTCGACGTGCTGATGCGCCGGCTCGACGCAATGGCGCCCCGCCGCGAGGCTTTGCGCGCGATCGTCGAATGGGCGAAGCGCGATCCGGTCTCGGCAGCGGCGCTCAATCAGGTCGCGCTGAATTCCATGCGCTTCATGCTGGAGGCCGCGGACATTTCATCTGAAGGCGCGGTCGGCGCCGTGAAACTGCAGGGCCTCGTGCTGGCGTGGATGCGCATTCTGGATGTCTGGTTCGACGACGATGACCCAGCCTATGCGCGCACCATGGCGGCGCTCGATCGCGAATTGACGCGCGGCGAAACGCTGGTGGCCCGCGTCGAGGACGTCAACCGCCTCGCCGCGCCGCTGCGCACATTGGCGCGCGCGCTGTTTAACAGAACCCGCGCGCGGCGCCCGACGCGCTCAAGCGGCGGCTGGGACGATGAAGGCCCGCTCGACCCGGAAGAACGCCGCACGCATACGATGTAATCGTCATTGCGAGGAGCGAAGCGACGCGGCAATCCATCTAACGGCAGTCGCTAGATGGACAGCTTTGCTTCGCTCGCAATGACGAACTTAAACCGGCACGCGCACAGTGGCGCGCAAGCCGCCCAGCGGGCTTTGTCCCAACTGGATGTCGCCGCCATGCGAGCGGGCGATGTCGCGGGCGATCGCCAGTCCAAGCCCCGTTCCGAAACCTTCCTCCAGCGTGCGCGCCTCGTCGCGCTGGTAGAACGGGCGGAACACATCCTCGCGCTCGTTGGCTGGAATGCCCGGCCCGTCGTCATCCACATGCACGATGAGAAAGCGCTTGTCGCATGACGCGCTGATCTCGATCCTGTCGCCATAGCGAAGCGCGTTTGACACCAGATTTCCCAAGCACCTTTTGAAAGCGTCGGGCCGCACGATCACCGTGCTCTCGCCCGAGACTTCGATCTGCGCGGGATGCCCCTGCCGCTCGGAATCCGCTTTCAATTCTTCGAGCAGCGCGCGCATGTCGGTGGGCGCCGCAGCCTCCCCCGCATCGCCGCGCGCGAAGGCGAGATAGGCCTCCAGCATGCGCTGCATTTCCTCGATGTCTTTTTGCATGGCCTCGAATTCGGGGCCTTCACCAAGCAGAGCCAGCGACAACTTGAAACGCGTCAGCACGGTGCGCAGATCATGGCTCACGCCATTCAGCATTGCTGTGCGCTGCTCCATCGCGCGCTCGACGCGACGCTTCATTTCCATGAAAGCGTAACCTGCCTGGCGCACTTCGCGCGCGCCTTGCGGGCGCCATTCCGCATCGCGCCCCTTGCCGAAATCCTGCGCCGCCTGCGCGAGCCGCAGGATGGGGCGGATCTGATTGCGCAAGAAAGCGATCGACACCGCGAGCAGCACCAGCGACGTGCCGAGCATCCACACCAGGAAAATATGCGAATTCGACGCATAGGCGGCATTGCGGTTGGCCACCACGCGCATCATCGAATCTTCAAGCTGGATGCGGATTTCGACAAGACTCGAACGACCGACCGTGTCGACCCAGAACGGCCGGCGCAACTGCGTGGAGATCTCACGCGACAGAGCCGCATCGAGGATCGAGAAGAACGGTTTCGGCAAGGCCGGCGGCAGCGGTTCCTTGGGCAGGAACTGCACGTCGAGTCCCAGCCGTTGCGCGGCGATCTTTTGCAACAGCGCGACATTGTCGGGCGACGGATTGGCGCGATAGAGATCTGCGACGGAGGCGATGTCCTGGACGACGGCGGTCGACAGGCGAAAAGTCACCAATTGCCAGTGACGCTCCATGAAGAAGTAAGCGATGGCCGATTGCAGCACGACCATCGGCACGATGACGATCAGCAGCGAGCGGGCGTAAAGTCCCTTCGGCATATATTCGGCGATGCGGCGCGCGAAGTTGCGCCATGCTGCGCGCAGGCGCTCGAAATAGATTGGAAAATAAG
>JANXTB010000195.1 GCA_025356415.1 Hyphomicrobiales bacterium | reverse complement strand
CCTGCAGGACGTGCCCGAACGCGCAGCCGATCTGCCGGATGTGCCGGCGCTCGGCGAACTCGGAAACAATGAAGCCGACCGCCAGTTGCTGCGTCTCTACGCCAGCGGCGGCGCCATCGGTCGCGCCTTCATCGCCCCGCCCGCCGTGCCGGCGGCGACGATGAAAGTCATGCAGGCGTCGTTCCTCGCGATGACGAAAGACCCTGAGCTGGTCGCCGAAATGCAGAAAGCGAATCTCGATCTCGACTACGCGCCGCCGGAAAAACTCGCCGACGAAGTGAAGAAGACGCTGGCGACGCCGAAGGCCGTGACGGAACGCGCGAAGGAATTGCTGTCGCGGTGATACCTCGTCAGTGCGAGCGCAGCGAAGCAATCCATCTTCGGCGACGAGGATGGATTGCCGCGTCGCTTCGCTCCTCGCAATGACGAGCGTTACGGCTGCCCGCTTCCCCCAGCCGCGCCATAAACCTGACCTGTCGCGTAGCTCCCATCGCTCGCTGCAAGCTGCACGTAGATGCCGGCGAGCTCCACCGGCTGTCCGGGGCGGCCGAGCGGCGTGTGGCCGCCGAACTGCTTCAGCTTCTCCATTGTCGCGCCGCCCGATACCTGCAGCGGCGTCCAGATCGGGCCGGGCGCGACGCCGTTGACGCGGATGCCTTTCGGCCCGAGCTGCTTGGCCAGCGATTTCACGTAATTCATCGTCGCGGCTTTGGTCTGTGCATAATCGTAGAGATCGGGCGAGGGATCGTAGGCCTGTTCGGATGTCGTGCCGATGATCGCGCTGCCGGGTTTGAGATGCCGCAGCGCCGCCTTGATCATCCAGAAAGGCGCATAGACATTGGTCTTCATCGTCGCGTCGAAATCTTCAGACGTCACGTCGAGGATCGACGCGCGCGTCTGCTGCCGCGCTGCGTTGAGAACGAGAATGTCGAGCCCGCCGAGCACGCGCGCGGCCTCTTCCACAAGCTGCGTGCAGAAAGCTTCCTCACGCAGATCGCCGGAAATGCCGGCGCCCTTGCGGCCCGCGGCGCGGATCAGCTCCAGCACCTCGCGCGCATCGGGCTCTTCATCGGGGAGATAATTGATGACCACGTCGGCGCCCTCGCGCGCATACGCGATGGCCGCCGCGCGGCCCATGCCTGAATCGCCGCCGGTGATCAGCGCCTTGCGACCGGCAAGGCGTCCCGAACCGCGATAGCTTTCCTCGCCATGGTCGGGGCGCGGCTGCATTTGGGATGCGAGCCCCGGCCAAGGCTGCGACTGTTCCTTGAACGGGGGCTTGGGATAGGCGCTGGTGGGATCGCGCAATGGCGCGGCCTGTGTCTTTATATCGTTCATCGGGCGACCTCGTTTTGATCGCCGAAAACCGCAGGGCCGCGTGATCGTTCCGCCCCTATTGGATCCGCCGCGCCCATGCGGCGACCTGGGCGCCAAGCGTGTTCAGATGGTCCTGCGCGGAAAAACCCGACAGGCTTTTGCGCGGCTTGAGATCGTGATCGCCATCTTCAAGCCAGAGCAGTTCGATCTGCTTCGACAAAGTGTAGGTCGCGACTTCTTCGCGCGTTCCAAACGCGTCGCGCGTTCCCTGCACGATCAGCGTTGGTGTGCGCAAGGTTGCCAGATGCGCGGTGCGCAGCGAGTCGGGCTTGCCCATCGGATGAAACGGATAGCCGAGGCACAGCAGCCCGGCGATGGCGCCTTCCGCATGCAGTTCGTCGGCGACCATTGACGCGACGCGCCCGCCCATCGACTTGCCGCCGATGATAAGTTTTCCGCGAGCCCCCAAAGCCGCCATCGCCGCGCGATATTCCGGGATGAGCGTTTCAGCCTTGGGCGGCGGCCTGCGATGGCCCTCGCGCCGCGCCGCCATATAGGCGAACTCAAACCTCGCCACCCGAAAGCCGGCCCCGGCCAGCGTCGCGGCGAGCTTGGTCATGCCAGCGGAATCCATGGGAGCGCCGGCGCCATGCGCCAGCAAGATCGTCACGCCCGCGTCCTCGGGGCCATCGAAAAGGAAGGTTGCCATCACGCCACTCTACACGCGACGAGCGCGGGACGCCTGCCGCTTGACGAGCGAGAGCACAAGAGGCGAAGCTCAGACGGCGGGTGACAGCGTGCGCTGGACGCGCAGAGGTGACGGCCATGTCCACGGAATCCGACCTGCTCGCCGCGTTCGACGCTGGTCTTATTTCGCGCGAGCAGCACGAGCGCATCGTAACTTTCCTCCATGATCGCCAACCGGCGGCCCCAGCGGCGATCATCCACGCGGCCCCGCCGAAGTTCGACCTCACGCACGTCCTCTGGTACGCGGGCGCCTTGCTGATCATGGGCGCGATGGGCCTTTTCACGACGGAGGCCTTCAACCGGCTGGGTGGTTGGGCGCTGGCGGCCATCGGCGCGATCTACGCCATTGGCCTCACGGTGCTCGGTCGCTATTTCTGGAGCGTGAAGGACCTCAAGACGCCGGGCGGCCTGCTCATCGCCGCCGCGGTCGCCATGGCGCCACTCACGATTTACGGCATCCAGGACGCGCTCGATCTCTGGCGGCAGGCCGAAGGCGGTGATCCGGGCCGGTACCGCGGTTTCTATTGGCTGGTGAGAGGAAGCTTTTTCTGGATGGAGTTGGGCACGATGGCCGCCTCCGCCGTTGCGCTTCGGTTTTTCCCGTTTCCCTTCATCCTGCTCGTGAGCAGCATCGCGGCCTGGTTCATGTCGATGGACCTTGCGATGTGGTTCACCGCCACGCCCGTCGCTTATAACGAGTTCGAGACCCGCCGGATCACCTCGATGATCTTCGGCATCGCGATGATCGCGCTCTCCTGGGCGCTCGATGTTCGCCGAAAACCTGGCGCGCCCGACTTCGCGTTCTGGCTCCATCTCTTCGGCGCGCTCGCGTTCTGGGGCGGGCTCACGCACCCCGCCGCCGGCCGCCCCTTCCTTTACTGCCTGATCAACGTCGGGCTCGTGTGCTTCGGGGTCTTCCTGCGGCGGCGCATCTACGTGGTGCTCGGCGCGTTCGGGATCGCGGGTTACGTCGGCTACCTCGCCTACAACGTATTCAAGGACGCGATCCTGTTTTCGATGGCGCTCACCGCGGTGGGGCTGGCGGTGATCGGCCTGGGACTGGCGCTCTACCGCCAGCAGGACAGGGTTTCGGCGAAAGTCGATGCGCTGCTTCCGCCGTCGCTAAAGTGGTTACGGCCAGCGCCCACGGCATAAACGTCCGCGTGAACTTTTGCGGAAGCAAGTTCGTCCGGCGATGCGAGCGCAACGTGAAGGCATCAACCGTCGCTCGTATCGTCGAACTGAGCGGCCTGCCCACGGTCGGTCAAGTGATCATTCAGACGTGGTTCGGCCGCGCCACGGTGGGCCTGGTCGAGGCTGACGGCTCGACGTGCACCGTCGCATTCGATGACGGTCGGTGCAGGCTCCTGGCTGACCAGACTGAACTCACGCCGGCGCAAATCGCCATCATGACGTCGATCAAAACTCTTAAAGTTAGGGGGATGAGGGACGAGGTAATCGCAACGGATTTGATCTTGCACGGCGTCGCATTGCTACAGCTCATGAGGACGAGCGCAGAGATCGTACGCGATGGCCCGTTTGGGAAGCTCTCTTAGGCAGCTCAGCCGAAAAACGTTATGGTCAAACGACCAAAGGAGACCCCGATGTTCGGATGGCGCGCAAGAATTGGATATATTTCACCGACCGTTATGGAGGTTCTACCCTTTGAATTCTATCGGTTTGCCCCGGACGGCGTAGGCCTCGTCGGAATGACTTGCGGCATCGACGACTGGCGTCCCGACGAATTCGAAAAGGGCTTGGCTCAAGTCAAGGGCGCGGCGGGATATCTAGGCTCACGCAACGTGGACTTCATCATCCATGGCGGTGGCCCGCTCGTGGTGGCGCGCGGCAAAGGCTACGAGGAGACCATCGTAAGCGAAATTGAATCGGCCTCGGGTGTTCCCGCAACGACTGGCGTGCGCGCCGGAATGCAGGCCTTGCGCCATATGAAGGCGCAGCGCATCGCCATCGCGTCGTGCTATCCGCGGGGCCATAATGACGCGCTGAAAAATTACCTCGAGTTGTTCGGCTTCGAGGTCGTGCGCGCGGAAGGCACCAACATGCCGTTCAAGGACATCCAGAAGCAATCGCCCACCGAGATCCTGGCATTTACCAAAGATGTCCTGGCGGCGTCCGGCCCTTGCGATGCAGTCTATCTTCCATGTCCGCAGTGGCAGGGCGCGCAGGCGGTGGAAGCGATCGAGCGTGAAACGGGCGTTACGGCTGTGGCCTATACCCACGCCAACTTCTTTCAAGCTTTTCGGAAGTTAGGCATCGATGAGCAAATCGTGGGTCACGGCCGCTTACTCGCTTCGCTGGCCGGAAAGGAGGCAGCGCAATGAAAGGCCGTTATCGTATCTGCGCTATGGCAGTGGCTTTCCTCGCGTCCTTGCCGGCTCAAGCGCAAAGTGTGGCCGAATTCTACCGAGGCAAATCTATCCGGCTGATCATAGGCGCGGCGGCGGGTGGCGGATACGACATTCCCGGGCGCCTGCTTGCGACGCACATGCCGCGCCATATTCCTGGCAATCCGAACATCATTGTCGAAAACATGCCCGGCGCGACGAGCCTGATCATGACCAATTATCTCTACGCGCGCGCGCCGCGCGACGGCACAGCGATGGGCATGCCAAACAACAACATACCGCTGGAGCCGAGGCTCAAGCTCCTATCGAGAGACGGCGGCAATGTCTCATTCGACATCGAGAAGTTTAGCTGGGTCGGTTCGCCCGTTCAGGAGCCGCAGATCCTGTTCACCCTTGCGTCGGCTGCCAGCAGATTCGAGGACCTGAAAACCCGCAAGGTCATACTGGGCGCGACAGGCCGGTCGGCCGACAATTTTTCGCTTCCTTTCATGCTGAACGAGCTCTTGGGCACGAAGACTGAAATTGTAACTGGTTACAACGGGCAGAACGACATTTTCATCGCAATCGATCGCGGCGAAGTGCAGGGCAACAGCACAGGCCTTACCAACTTGCTGGTGACGAAACCCGATTGGGTCCGCGACGGCCGCGTCAAGATTCATGTCCAGTTCGGCGCGACGCGAACGAGGGAAATACCAGAAGTGCCGACGGCCATCGAACTCGCGCCAGACGAAGCCACGCAAAACATGTTTCGCTTCCTCAGCAAGAAATTTCTGATGGCCCGCCCGATTGCACTGCCACCCGATGTGCCGCTCGCCAGAGTCCATGCCCTTCAGGACGCCTTCGATGCAAGTATGAAAGACCAAGCCTTTCTTGCCGAGGCCAAACGCATTGGTCTCGAAATCAACCCGGTGAGCGGACCCGAAATAGCCCAATTGATCAACGAGATCCAAACTGCGCCCGAACCCGTTGTGCAGCGCATCCGCAGCCTTCTCTCCGGCGACCGTGACAACTGATATCTGTCGCAGAGCTTCTGCCGGACGTGGAAATAATGACGACGCGGACCCTGCGTATCGTCCCCGGATGACAAAGGGGAGAAGTCCGCTTTGCGCCATAAGCGGACAATCGGAGTGCTGCGTTGGCGGCTATCTTTCTGACAATTGACGCGATCGAAACCCGAAGATCTATCGCTTTTCTTGCCAGCTATCGCGGCTTGGTTGCCAAAGAAAATCAGAGGTCGCTTTCTACCGCGCAACCGAGCTCGACAAACCGCCTGAGGAGCGCATCCACCTGGATTTTGAGCCGTTTGTTTTCGGTGCGGGCGAGATGCAGATCTCGGGCTTGCTCGAAGGCTGTCAGCTCGGCTTCCTGTGTCGATTCCCTGAAAAACCGAACGCCGACCTGGCGGCCGCGGCGCCAGCGGACCTCGGCTGAATGCGTCCGGTCGCGGACTTTGAGAGGGAAGAAGGTCGGCAGTGGGACTGCGTCGCTCGTATCGAGCAGCGCGCCGCCATCCGATAGGTTGACGATGCGGCACTCCGTGGAGACGCCGTCGCCTTCGCAGATTTGACCGCTTTGCAGAACGCGGACGCGGGGGGATGCACGCTTGTCGGATGTCGCTTTCATCATCTCACTCCGGCTTCCAGATCGCGACGCGCGCTGGATGGCTGTTACAGTGGTTGATTCCCCTTATTCGACCAGTCGTCGAACAAGCGCGCGGGTGACTCCCACTGCGCCGATGTCGCCGAACGGTTTGACGTAATCATGTTGGTAGAAGTTGCGGACAGCCTGAATGCGCGCCGCCAGGCTTTCATCAAAGGTAATGGTAAAGCCGCCATCGACCGCGCGGGCGATCGAACAGGGAATCAGCCCGCCGTCCAATTGGCAGACGCCCCGCGCGCCGGCGGCTGCGGGCGGACATCCGATCAAGCGCGCGCCCGTGATCGAAATGTCGGCGAGCTGAAACGACTGTCGAGAGCCGTCGAATTCCAGCGGCAGCACGCCGGACGTCTGGAACCGCTCGGCCTTGCGGTGGCGCGGTTTCTCGATGCAGACGAAGCAGACGATGGTCAAGATGATCGTGTTGAACCAACTCCATGCGAAAGCCAGCGAGTCTTCCGGCGCCGGGCCGGTTCCCCAGAACGATTGGGTGGTCACGACGAGCCCGGCGACATTGATGAGCAGGAGGGCCGCGTAAATCTTGAACAGCGACCATTCGATGAAGCTCTGGCTGCGGTCGCCGCCCTTCGCGGTGACATGAAACTTCTGCCCAGCCGGCTGCACGAGGCCAACGACAGCGGCGCGCAAGATCGTCGGCAGCGCAATCAGCTGCGTCACGTCGCTCATCACCGCCATCGCGCGACCGCGCGAGATCCACGCCATCGTCATCGTCTGCCAGACGAAATAGGGCAGGAAGAATGCTAGAAGCTCGCCAAGGTCGGCGGCCACGCAGCGAATGCCGAGCAGGAGATAAAGCGCTGGAATGACGAGACCGAACGCTTTTGCGTAATAGACCGCAGTCCAGCCGAGAAACGCGTCGATCAGCGAGAGCCGGTCGATGAACGTCAGCCGCGAACTTTTCGACAAGGGACCGCTGCGGCCGCGCGCGATCTGCATGAGGCCAAGGCACCACCGACCGCGTTGTGTAAGATATTCCTTGACGCCCTCGGGCGCTAAACCGAGCGTCAGCGGCTCGTTCAGGTAAACCGTCCTGAACCCGCGCTCCTTCAAGCGCAGCGTCAGCAGATAATCTTCGGTCACCGAGTCGGTCGGGAAGCCGCCGATTTTTTCAAGATGCTCGAGCCGGATCACCGATGACGTGCCGCAGCAGAACGCCGCGCCCCAAGCGTCCTTGCTCGCCAAAATGACGTCGAAGAAGAAGCGCTGGTCGTCGGGCCACGCATGCGCCGCCGACAGGTTGATCTGGATCGGATCCGGGTTGATGAAATGCTGCGGCGTCTGCACGATGGCGGTATCGGGTTCGCGAAACAGGCACAGCGCGCGCGCCAGAAATTGCGGACGCGGCACGAAGTCGGCGTCGAGGATCGAGATGAACGCTGGTCGCTCCGGCAGGGCGGCGACATGCGACAGCGCGTGATTGATGTTGCCGGCCTTCGCATGCGCATTGTCGGGTCGGGTCAGGTAACGGCAGCCGAGTTCTGCGCTCAAGTCGCGCAACCACTCACGCCGTCCGTCGTCGAGAACCCACACCCGGAAGTTGGCGTAATCCATCGCGCGCGCGCCGATCATCGTCCGCTCGACGATGCTGCGCTCCTCATTATAGGTGCAGATGAAGACGTCGACGAGGGGCGGCGGCAACGACGCCAGCCAGGCGCGGTTGCGTTCGACTTCCGGCGTTCGGTTGGAGGTGCGGCTCAGGAAAAACAGAAGCAGGAGAGCCGCCAGCAGCGACGCCACTTCCATCGCCAGGAAAACAATGCCGATGATGAAATCCGCCGTCAGGCCGGCGGGCGGCAGACTGGCCGTAATGCGCCACGCCATATACACGACCAGAAGCGTCGCGGCGACGCCGAGCGCGAAAATTCGCGCGACTGTGCTGGTCGGCGACAGCCACGGAAAAATCACCAAGCCGGCGCCGCAGGCGACGAGGGCTGGGGTAAGTGTGTGGGCGAAATCCGCCAGCATCGGCCCGCTTACCCGTTGTCGCCGAACAGCACGCGACCGGTTCGCCCGACTGCGCAGTCGGCCCCGGCCGACGACAAGTCCACATTGACCCGGTAGGGGCCCCTTTGTCCGAAGGCGCTAGGTCCGATCGCGAGATTGCCGGCGACGCCGGCCGACCCCGTCAAATCTGTCACCCGCCCGACAAGTTCGGCGCCGCCATCTGTCGGGATGAAGCGTGCGGCCTGGCCGGCCGTCAGCTTGTTGTAGACATTCTCCGTCACGGCGGCGGTCACGACCGTGTGGGCGCAATCGACGTAGCAGGCGAGGTCTTGGCCCGCACGAACTTGCTCGCCGGGGGTGGCCAGAACTTCCCAGAGTCGGGCGTTGGCGGGCGGCTGCAGCACCGCCTGCGAGCGCTTCCGCCAGCGGCCGGCTTCATCAGCGGCGTCCCGCTCCAGACTGGCGATCTCGCCGTCGAGGACCTCGATTTCGGCTTTCAGGTCGGCGATGCGTCGGCGCGCTTCGTCGGCGGCCTGCATGGAACTCGGGCGGTCATTGTAACTGTCGCCGATGAAGACCCCGTCGCGCGCCGCAGCGAGTTCGACGGCGGCCGCTGCGAGCTGCTGCTGCGCACTGATGGCGGTTTCGTCTGCGACGGTGCGGTCGCGCGTTACGCGACCAAGTTCCGCAGCCGACAGCGAGTTTGTTTTTGCCAGCGCAACGGCGCGCGAATAAGTTTGCTGCGCTTCATCGCGCCGCGCCGCCGCGACGGCGGACTGCGCCCGCAGATCGGCGATGCGGGCGGTCAGCTGCTCGACCCGGCCGCGCTGAAAGGAGTCGCTCTGCTGCTGCAGACGCGCCAGCGCCTGCTCTTGCTCGCCGAGGCGGCTGCCGGCGGCCTTCCGCTGGGCGGCGGCGCGCGACAGGCGGCTCCGGTAGTCGTCAAGACGTCCGGTGTCGGCGCGCTCGTTGGCGATCACGAGCGGCCCTCCACCGTTGACGATCGAACCTTCGAGGACGCCATCGATGGGCGCGCGCAGAATGGTGACGCGCCGGTTGACCACGGCGTCGACGCTTGATGGCGCGAGCATGGTGCGGGCCGGCACGACGCCGAACGCGGCGAGCATGGCGACACCGATCGCGATCTTGATGGTCTTTTTGACCGCGGGTCGCGACGTGGCGGGGGCAGCCTCGGGCTGCAGGGCCGTCGTGAACTCGCGCTCGAGCGTCCGCAGCCGGCTCAAAGGATCGGGCTGCTCGGCGACGGCGCGCGGTGCTTCGTTGACCTTCGGATGGAGGGACATGAATGCAGCTTTCCCCTTGGTGTTGCTGCTAATGTCTCCGGGATTAATTTCAAATATATCAACAAGTACAAGCTATTAGATTATTAGTTACTATGACGTTGCGATCTATGCTTACTGCGCGGTTAGTGACGCGGTATCGCCGCGACCTCGTGGCTTGCTCGATCAGAGGTCCGTGTCTCCTGTTCACGAGCAGAGCCGTCGTCGTCAACGCCCTAAGGTCTTTCGCGGTGACCATGCCTCGTGTTTCATCGTTTTACGAACAGGCGGAAATTCACTACGTCCGAATCCGGGTTGCGTACCCGACGGGCGCTAATGTCCGCTTTGCTCCAGGAGCAGACGTCAGGGAGAGTTCCAACTGAGCTTGTGCAGGAATGCGCCAGCACGTGCCGTGGTGCTTGGCGGGTCTGGATGGCCGCAGAGTAGCGATCACCTCACCAGAGCGTTATCTGCCAGTTGGAAGACCGCCGTCACGAGTTCCAGATCGCCGCCGATCTCCATCGTCCAGTTGCGGATCCTTCCAGTTCCCGGATCGTTGAACAGCTTTTACGGCGCTGTGCGCTCAGGGGAACCAAATTGAAAAATCCATTTAGAGCAATGATGAAAGCAACCCGTCGCGCAAGAAAGGGACACTCACAGCTCGTTGCTTTCTTGCACGCATCCGCACCGTCGCAAGTGAAGCGCGCCAAGCCGCCCTCGAAACGCGCCAAGCCGCCCTCGAAACGCGCCAAGACTCGCTTGCCAAAGAAGGCGTCCAAACCGCTCAGGCCGCAACCAGGTTCTTTCGTCAACGAGATATTCAAGGATGCGCAAGGCTGGTTGTCATACAAGCTATACACGCCTCATGGTTCGACGCGCCGTCGCTTGCCACTCGTTGTGATGTTGCATGGTTGCAAGCAGACAGCGTCCGACTTCGCAGCGGGGACCGATATGAACGCTCTCGCAAATGAACTCGGGTTTTTGGTTCTTTACCCCGAACAAGCTGCGTCTGCGAATCTGGCGCGGTGCTGGAACTGGCATCGTACGGTCAATCAACGGCGTGGGATGGGCGAGCCAGCATTGATAGCGGGGCTGACGCGTCATGTCGTAACTCTCTGCAAGGCCAATGCGGCGCGCGTCTACATTGCGGGCATCTCCGCAGGGGGCGCCGCTGCGGCAATTGTCGGCGCGGCTTATCCCGATCTTTTTGTCGCCATCGGGGTGCACTCGGGGATTGCTCACGGTAACATCAGCACGCTTGTTCAGGCGCATTCTGCAATGAAAAATGGCGTCAACGCCGAAAGTGACGTTCTCAGATCAAAGACTGCGCCTCTGCCCACTATAGTCTTCCATGGTGATCAGGACGGAACTGTTCATCCTGCAAATGCGACTGGTTTTGTCAGCAGGCTCCAGCGATCCAGCGACATTCCGCTTGATGTCCGCGAAGTCACAGGGCGTTCAGACGGCGGCCGTAATTTCACACGTTCAGTTTATCGCAACGGCGATGGCAAGGTGCTTCTAGAGAGCTGGATGATCCACGGAAGTGGGCATGCATGGTCGGGCGGGAAAGTCACCGGATCCTACACAGATCCTGCCGGACCGGATGCTTCGCGCGAAATTGCGCGTTTTTTTCTGGCGCGCAGACGGTCGCCGAGACACAAGGCGCTGCCGGCCTGCCCCCCCGACAGGCGAGCTCGGGGAGGTCACGACAAGCGCTTCGGCGAAACAGGACAAGGCCAAGGCGGCAGTCCCTGGTTATGTCGCGCGTCGCCGGAAGACGAGACTTAGATTGTTGGCCGGCATGGCGACGCGCTCGACGAAGTCAAATCCGCTGTGTTCGGCGAGGTTGCGGACGTCGGCGGTGTCGCGCACGCCCCATTCCGGATCGCGGGCGCGCAGGCTCGCGTCGAACGCCGCATTGCTCGGAGCGGTATGGCGACCGTCCTCCATGAACGGTCCGTAGAGATAAAGCACGCCGCCCGGAGCCAGCAGACGGGCCGCGCCTGCCATCAGGCCTGCCGCGGCAGCCCACGGGGCAATGTGGATCATGTTGATCGACACGATTGCGTCGGCCCGCGTCTCCGGCCATTCCGGTGAGGCGGCGTCGAGTTCGATCGGATGAAGCAGGTTCGGCGCGTCTGTCGCCGCGCGATGCGCCGAGATGCTGGCGAGTGCGTCCGGGTCGATGTCGGCCGGTTGCCAGAACAGGTGCGGCAGGGCGGCGGCAAAATAGGCCGCGTGTTCGCCGCTTCCACTCGCGATCTCCAGCACCGTCCCCCGCGCGGGCAATACCCGGCGCAGCACGGCAAGGATCGGGTCGCGGTTGCGCGCGACCGCGGGCGCGAACCGGGCGGCAGATGTGTTCATCCAGGATTCTCCAGATAAACCCAAACTGCGATAGATCTATGCCCTGCTGCCGCGTCTTGGCAAGCCCATGTGGCGGCGCAGACGACTGGCCGGAATTCTATCATCCCGAATGCCGGCCGAGGGCTTATCTGGCCATTTCGCTAATATCAGGACGCACGCCTTCCTTCGGCCGCCCTTGAACCCGCGATCTCCGGTCGGCCCACCAGCGCAGACACTTCCTCGTCGTCGCCGGTCTGCGTCAAGCGGCGCAAGCCCGTGGATGAGATCCGGCGCTCGTTGAACATGACAGCCTCGACGATCGTCACGCCGAACCCGCGCTCGCTTCCAAATTCCGCAAGGCGAGCGGCCGACCTGAGGTCCGATCCGAACCGAAAATCGTGGCCAATGACGACATGCGTGAGCGCCAGCATGCCTTGCAGCACATCGGCGACGAAACCTTCACCGGACAGTGACGCAACGTTGCGCTCGAACTCGAGGAACAGCGTTGCGTGCGCGCCGTAAGCTCTTAAAAGCGCATCCTTCTCGTGGTCGTCTGTCAACGGAAACCAGCCATCCGTCTTCCCGAAAAATACGCGTGGATGCGGGCTGAATGTCAGCGCGAGCACAGGTCGCTTCATCTGGGCGCCGAGTGCGGCGGCATGCGCGAGCAACGCCTGATGTCCGCGGTGGACGCCATCAAAATTACCGATGGCGACAATCCCACCGCGGAGATTTGAGGGAACGGGGTCGCCGATCCGAAGCCGGAGCAGATTGGTTTTCATCACCGCACAGCCTCCAGGGCGAGCCCGTGCTTAAGCATCTTCACGCCGGAAGCCGGATGGTTGCGCGCGGCCCGCTTGATGAGGCGCCCTCGGCGCTCGCCTTCAGCCCGAAATGATAATCCAGGTGACGATATGGCTGCTCCGCCTTTTGTCCGTCTTTGGCGACGCCAGCGGGCCTGTGTGCGAATTCCGCGATCAGCGTGTTCTTGACGCCGAAAACCGCATCGGAGTCGAGCCATTCGCTGTCAGCCGCGAAGACGTGCGTGACCAACGTCTCGTGTCCTGGCGCCGCGATGAGGAAGTGCACATGTGCGGGGCGGTTGGGATGGCGCCCTGTCGCATTGAGCAATTGGCCGACCGGGCCGTCGTCGGGAATGGGGTAGAATTTCGGGACGATGGACCAGAAGTGGAAGTCGCCGCGCTCATCGGCATAGAAGCGGGCGCGACCCGCGAGACCGCCGAGCTTTTCGATCTGCTGCACGTCGTAGAAACCGCCGTCGTCCGCATGCCAGACGTCGATGGCGGCGCCGGCGAGAGGGCGCCCGTCTTCCGAATGAACGGAGCCTGTGACGAAGAGCGGCTCGCCCGTCATCCTGCCGGATATGTCGGCGCCGAGCGGATAGACCGGCGCGTCTTCCACGAAGAACGGGCCGAGCACCGTCGTCTGCGTCGCGCTGCCCGGCATGCGGTGGTTGATCGCGTCGACGAGCATGGAGGCGCCGAGCACATCCGACAACAGGATGAACTCCTGTCGTGTCCCGGTGCACATGTGACCGGTTCGCGTCAGGAAATCGATCGCCGTACTCCACTCGTCGAACGTCAGGTCGACGTCGCGGATGAAGTCGTGCAAGTGATGCACGAGGCTGGTGACGACCTGACGCAAGCGCGGATCCGGCGTTCCAGAAAAGCTTTCGACCACGGCGTCGGTGATGTTCGTCTCGTCGAAATCACGCATTGCTTTTCCTCCATTCCATCATTCGATCAAACCAGCTCAGGCGGCAGCCCCTGCAACGCATTTCGTAACAGCTTGCCAATCGCGTCGCGCTCCACGGGGCGCGGACTCCAGTATGGATTGGCGACGGCCAGATCGGCCGCATGTTCGATGTCCTCAGCGCGCATGCCAATGGCTAGAAGCGAAGAGGGAGCGCCGGTCTGGCGCGACAGCGCGAACAGACCGTCGGCCGCGTCCTGCGCGCCAAGCGCTTCTGCAATACGCTGCATGGCCTCGGGCGCCGCCGCCTTGTTGTAGGCGATGGAGTGGGGCAGCAGAATTGCGTGCGTCTCCGCGTGCGGCAGGTTGAAGCTGCCGCCCAGCGTGTGGCAGAGCTTGTGATGCAGCGCCATGCCGACGGAGCCAAGGCACGTGCCGCAGGCCCAGGCGCCATACAAAGCCTTGGCGCGCGCTTCAGCGTCATGCGGATCGCGATGGATGGCGGGCAGTGCGGCCGCCATGGCGCGGATGCCATCTTGGGCGAGCAGGCTTATGAGGGGGTTTCCGTCACGCGCATAAAGCGCTTCTGCTGCATGCGCGATCGCATTCAGGCCGCTGGTCATCGACAGCGCAGGCGGCAGTGTAAGCGTGAGATCTACGTCGTAGAGAATGACTTCCGGCAGCACGCGCAGATCACGGATTGTCGTCTTCAGCCCGTCTTTCGTTTCGCCAAGAATGGGTGTCGCTTCCGATCCGGCGTAAGTCGTCGGAATCGCGATTTGCGGAAGGTCGGTGCGCAGCGCGATGGCCTTGCCGAGGCCGATGGTCGATCCGCCGCCAAGCGCGATCATTCCGTCGCATCCCGCGCTCTTGACGATCTCGAGCGCGCGCTCAGTCACATCGGTGGGCGTGTGCATTTGCGCGTCTGTGAACACCGCGCCAATCGTCGCCTTGTGGTTGCTGGCGAAATCATGCGCGGCCGCAGCCTGCGCCGGCGTGGAAATCAGCAGGGCCTTGCGAATGCCAAGCGCCGCGGCCTCCTCCGCGAGGTTCGCAAGGGCGCCTGCCCCAAAGCGGACGCGCACCGGAAGGCCCTGGTATGTAAACGGTTGCATCAGGTGACATCCTTTCCGACGGCGCCGGGCGCGCAATAACGGCCGTCATGGTAGACGAGCGGGCCGGGGCCCTCGTTGAGGCGGACGTCTTCCACCTCACCGATGAGAATCGTGTGGCTCCCGTAGGGCAGGGCCGCCGACTTGCGGCAGAAAATATTGACCTCCGCTGTTCGCAGAAACGGGAGGCCGGTTTCCGTGTGGTCCCAGTCGCCGACGCCAAACCGCTCCTGCGCGGAGAACTTGCCCGCGAAGGCGGCGGAGATATCCTCCTGCTCGGCTTGCAGAACATTCACGCAGAAATGCCGCGCATCGATCATGATGTCGTTCAGCAACGTTTCGCGATTGAGGCAGACGAGAAGCGAAGGCGGGTTCATCGCCAGCGATGTAACGGCAGTGGCTGTCATGCCGTGGCGGCGCGCAGCATTGCCGCCGGTGATCACCGTCACCGTGGAGGCGAAGCGGCGCATGGCTTGCCGGAACGCGGTTTCGACGGGACTGACAGGTCTGTTCGGGTCTTGAGACATGGTTCCTCCGGCGCGGTCTTGTGCAGCTTTCCATAAGTATGAGCTTGGGAAAATTTATTTGCAAATGAAAACAAATTCACTAAGGTAAAAAAATGCGAGGTCCCGCTTAAGGGAATATCCGCACTCAGACGGGAGGAGAGCATGCAAGGCAAGATCGCGCTCGAAGAGCATTTCGCCATTCAGGAAACATTACAGGATTCGGCTGGCTTCGTGCCGGAATCCTATTGGGCGGAGCTCAGCCATCGCCTGCTCGACATCCATGAAACGCGGCTTCGCGAAATGGATCAGAACGGCCTCGAGATGATGATCCTGTCGCTGAATGCGCCTGCGGTGCAGGCCATTCCGGATCGCAAAAAGGCTCAGGAGATTGCTCAGCGCGCCAATGACTTTCTGGCTGAGCAGGTCGCCAAACAGCCGGACCGTTTCCAGGCGTTCGCCGCCTTGCCAATGCAGGACCCCGATCTGGCGACGCGTGAACTTCAGCGTTGCGTGACCGACCTTGGCTTCAAGGGCGCGCTCGTCAACGGCTTCTCGCAAATCGACCAGCCTGACACGGCGGTCTATTACGACCTCAAGCAATATTGGGACTTCTGGGGCGAGTGCGAAAAGCTCGACACGCCGTTCTATCTGCACCCGCGCAATCCGTTGCCGAGCATGTCGCAAATCTACGAAGGGCATGGCTGGTTGATGGGCCCGACCTGGGCTTTCGGCCAGGAGACGGCGGTTCATGCGTTGCGCCTGATGGGCTCGGGCCTGTTCGATAAATATCCCAAGCTGAACATCATTCTGGGGCACATGGGAGAGGGGCTTCCCTATAGCATGTGGCGCATCGACAATCGGAATGCATGGGTCAAGGCGCCGCCGAAATATCCGGCGAAGCGCAAGATCGCTGATTATTTCCGCGAAAACTTCTACCTGACGACTTCAGGCAATTTCAGGACGCAGACGCTGATCGACGCGATGCTGGAAATTGGCGCCGATCGCATCCTGTTCTCGACGGACTGGCCGTTCGAGAACGTCGATCATGCGTCTGACTGGTTCAATTCGGCGAGCATCAGCGAGAATGATCGCGAGAAGATCGGCCGCACCAACGCGCAGAAGCTGTTCAAGCTCTGAGACCTGATCACGAGGCCGCGCGCTTGCGGGCGC
>JANXTB010000149.1 GCA_025356415.1 Hyphomicrobiales bacterium | reverse complement strand
CCGCGACGCTCATGAGCATGGCGCGCGACGGACACGGCGTCGCGTGGCTTCCGCGAACTCTGGCAGGCGAAGACATCGAGCGCGGTCGCCTTGTTCGCGCGGGTCCCGAGCTGTTCGATGTCGAGATCGAGATCAGGCTTTTCCGCTCACTGGAGTGCCGAAATCATACGGCGGACGCACTCTGGAATTATCTGAGCAAAGGCGGTGGCGCGTAAATAGTAATTGCAGTCCTGACGTGGAGCGTGGTCCTGGTGGCGGGCTCCCGAAACGCAAGCGCAACAGCTGGACGTTCAAGATTTCACGGGCACAGCGTATTCACAATCCGTGATGCGCCCACGAAGTGCGGAGCTTCAGAGAAACAGCCGGTCCAAAGAAAGCCAGAGCGCTATTCGGGGCAAACAAACAATCAGGAGCTTACAGAAAATGGCGAGACTTTTGGCGGGTATTCTTGTGGAAATGCTTGGAGCGGAGAAGTGTCTGATTGGGATGCTGGCGGAGGGAGCGACGCTGGGTTAAAATATTCTCCGGTCAGCGCTATCACTCCGCCGTCGGACGAGGCGGACCTGACCAAGCTTTAATCGCCACGACGTTCGCCACGCCGTAGAAAACAATCGCGATCGCCTGCATCGTGAAGAGCGATGCGCTTCCGCCCAGCATTCGCACAATCAACCAACCCCCACCGCCGGCAATCACAACGCGCAGCACCGCTATCAGCATGGGCCAGCCGACCCGTCCGGCTCCTTGAGACGCAAAATACAAGGCAAGGCCGGCGCCGAAGAACCCGTAAAATGGTCCCACGATCTGCAGGTAACTGGAGCCAAAATGAATCATTTCCGGGTCGTTTCCAAAGAGGCCGAGCCAGGCTGAGGGAAAGGCCGCCGCCGCAAGTCCGATGAGTTCCGTCAAGGCGCCCGCGATGCCTGCTCCAGCCCAGGCGACGCGCAGGGCGCGCCTCCGGTCACCGGCGCCTATGCTGGTGCCGACCATGGCGGCGACAGGCGCACCGACACCGAACACCAGCGGCACCAAAAGATATTCCAGACGGACACCCGTTCCATAGCCCGCCACGGCGGCCGGTCCGATAACGCCAGCAAGTCCAGTCGCGACTACGATCGTGAGATTGGTGGAAACGCTCGCAATCGATGAGGCCGCGCCGATGCGCAGGATGTCTCGAAAGGGAGCCCAAGTCAGTCTTGGCGGCATCAGTGCCGGCTTCAAGACGCCCCTGCCCCGCCAGATGTAATTGGCGAATACAACAGAGCCGATGACGTAATACAGAACGACAGCGGTTGCGCCGCCGGAAATGCCCAGCGCCGGAATCGGGCCAAAGCCGAAGATCAGGACCGGAGACAGCGGAATCAGCACGACCGCGCCGACGGAGATGACGAGCGCGGGAAAGAACATGTTGCCGGTCCCGCGGATGACCGCCGCGAGTGAATTGAACAGCCATAATGGAATGGCGCCGCCGAAAACGACGCTCGCGTATGTGACTGCGGCGGAAAGCGAGCCGCCCTCGCCGCCCATGATCGCATAAAGCACAGGGCCGAACACAAGCGCGATCGCAGTCGTCCCTGCGCCGAGCACGAGCGTGATCGCTACGGCTGACCAGACAAGTTCATTAGCGTCGTCGGAGCGTCCGGCCCCGAGCGCGCGCGAGATGGCCGACAGGATGCCGCCACCCATGGCCCCTGCGGAAACCATCTGCAACAGCATGAAGAGTGGAAAAACGAGCGCCATGCCCGCAAGGGCATCGAGCCCGAGCTTGGAGACGAAGTAGGTCTCGATCAGACCGATAGACGCCTGCACGACCATGACCACGACGTTTGGCACAGAGAGCCTGACAATCGTGCTCAGGATCGGTGCCTTGAGCAAAAGGCGTGTGCGCTCGTCCATCGGTTTCTCCTGCGAGATACGCGCATATGCGCTCATTTGTTGCACTAAATAAGCGCATATGCTCTTATTGGCAAGAGCAATCGATCGGGCACGCCGATTGGAGACGAATGATGACGAACGCGCAGAACGATATCGGCTGCAATTGCCTCGCCCTGCGACAGGCGGCGCGGCACATCAGCCAGCTTTACGACGCACATCTATCCAGCACGGGCCTGCGCACGACGCAGTTCTCGATTCTGATGAAGTTGAGAAAAGGCGGTCCGCAGCCGATCTCCGTGCTGGCTAAATCCATGGTGATGGATCGCACCACAATGGGTCGCGCCATCGGTCCGCTCGAGCGTGATGGATTGCTCAAGGTCGAGGCCGGCGAGGATGCGCGCACACGCAACCTTGTCCTCACCGCAGCCGGCAGGACGCGGTTGAAAAAAGCCGAGCGCAAGTGGGCCGAGGCGCAGACGAAGTTTGAAAGCAGCTTTGGCGCTGCGCAGGCTGCGGAACTGCGCGAGACTCTCAATCGCCTCGTGACAACGACTTCGTGAGATCAGCGCGCGCGATCATCCGCGATGACTGTTTCCGGCCGGCGCTGGCTCGCAGCGATCACCGCCTCCGCGGCGGCGACGAATTGCGCGCAGGGCCCGACGCTCTGGCGGTTCACGCGCGTCTTCGGCTGCGTTGGCGAGGTCGTCCACGCTCGTCCGCGATAGCACTCGCTCCGCGCCGATCCGCCGGCATCCCTTGACCTGCGCAAGCCCATCGCCCGGACCAGCACCGGTGACCAATCATATTTTGCTTAGGCGATCTCGCGCTATCAGCGCTGAACGATCGTCATGTTGTCGGCGTCCATGCTCGCGCCGTGCACGGTCAGCGACGCGAATGCGGCTTCCATCTCGCGAAGGTCGTCCGCCGTCAGAGCCAGATCCAGAGCGCCATGATTTTCGGCCAGGTGGTCTGGGTTCCGAGCGCCGGGGATCGGGACAATAAAAGGCCTTCGACCCAGCAACCAGGCCAGCGACACCTGCGCCGGGGTTGCGCCCATCTCGGCTGCCTTGCAGCGCACGATGTCAAGGACCGGCTGGTTGGCCCGGATGTTCTCCGCGGAGAAGCGGGGAAACTTGTGCCGGAAATCGGTCGCTGGATCGAACCGGGTCTCGGGCGTCATCGTGCCCGTCAGCGAAGACATTGCCAATCGCCGCCTGAGGAGAGTTTTGGCCGACTGGACGCCACGGTCGTCTGGTTACCACCTTTACTATCCGACGCGGCGGCAACCGGCTCGTGCGTTCAGCCTGGTGGTCGACGCACTTCGCTATCGCCCATGAAGCAAGGCCGCACCCACTCTGGGACTGAAAGCGTACTATACAATTAGTAACATTGCCCGTTGATCTATGCTGTGCTCCCATCAAGCGTTCCTCCAGGAACGTGAAACGAACGAAGTTGGCCTTCGCAAATTTGAGCTGTTGCAGTTTGCTGTATCAGCCCTTTTGTTCACACAACCGCATGCGAACGGGCCTGAGAAACGCCTCCGTTACCCCGCCGGGTACGCGAGGCGTTTTTTTTGCGTTTCTGCGTCTGGATCCGAGGCGGAACCTCCGGCAGTTCAACCCGCGCGCTCATTCAGCAGCACCGGTTGCTTCCGCGTAATTGCAATCCGGCGCGATGGGCCGGTTTAGCTGTTTCCCGGCGGGACGAGACCAGCAGTCTGGATGGACAGGATCAGAGCCGCAGGTTAGGATTGCCGCTCTTCCAACTGCGCGTCCCTTGTGACGCACATGCAGAACTGGAGGCCGTCATGGATGTCGTGGTCAGAATCTATTCGGGGAAAGACTCGAAAGACTTATTCTCGTTACTAGAAACGAATAAGACCGGCATTGAGGAGATGATGCGCTCTATCAAAGGCTTCGAGAGCTATACGCTTGCTCGCAGCAACGATGGGGACGGCGGCGTATCGATCACGGTCTGTCAGGACAAGGCAGGCGCCGATGAAAGTGTTCGCCTTGCCAAAGACTGGATCTCCAAAAACTCAGGAGAGATACACGCAACTCCCCCTACTGTCTTGACCGGATCGGTCATAATCCACGCCAGCAAACGCTGAGTAAGTTGTGGCGGTCAGGTAATTGGAAGAGCCTACCGTCACGATCAGCTTTTTTGTACAGTGCTGGTGGATTACCCTCGACCGACTAGAGGCGCGTGTAACGGGCCCCTGCCCGCTGGTGCTGTGCCTTCGAATTCTCAATCGATCGTCAGATGGCGCGCTGCGCATCCCACTTAGCTTATCAATCGTCGGCGGATTTGTCGGGTGTTCGCCGTCCACGAACCCCACCCAATAATTCTGGAATGATTGCGCATTTCGCTTCCGCATCGCGGTTTGAGTTTTGTTTCTCGCGCACAGCTAACAATTTTAGGCGGTCACCGCCGATGCTCCAGCGCGCCGGATCATTCCAAAGAGATCGCGTGGATCGTCCGGATCGGCGAGGAGATCGAGTTCTTCGTAAAACGGAAGGTCTTGCAGAAGCCGCCGGGCGTATCGCAACGCTGAAAAATCCTCGATGGCGAAGCCCACGGAGTCGAAAATCGTGACCTGCCGCGCGCTGGTCCGACCAGGCGCATCCCCGCTGATGACACGCCACAATTCGGTGACGGGATGATCAGGCGGCAGTTGTTGGCACTCGCCCTCGACCCGCGTTTGCGGCGCATACTCCACGAAAACATCCGATCGCTTCAGAATGTCGGGGTGCAGCTCCGTCTTGCCCGGACAGTCGCCGCCGACAGCGTTTATATGCACGCCGTCGCCGACCAGATTGTCCGTAAGAATTGTCGCCTTTCTTTTATCTGCGGTGATCGTGGTGACGAGCGAAGCACCTTCCAGGCACTCCTCGACGGATGCGCAGACCGTCAAGTCAAAACCGAGGTCGGCAAGATTACGCACGCATTTGTGGCTCGCCGAGCGGTCGATGTCGAACAGGCGCAGACACCTGACGCCCAGCAGCGCCTTGAAAGCCAGCGCCTGGAATTCAGCCTGGGAGCCATTGCCAATCAGCGCCATGCATGCCGCGTTCTCCGGCGCCAAGCGGGATGCGGCAAGCGCAGAAGTCGCCGCCGTGCGCAGCGCAGTGAGGATCGTCATCTCGCTGAGGAGAACAGGGTAGCCGGAGCCCACTTCCGCAAGCACGCCGAAAGCGGTGACAGTCTGGCGTCCCGTGCGGACGTTTTCCGGATGGCCGTTGACGTATTTGAACGAGTAAAACGCGCCGTCGGTCGTCGGCATGAGCTCGATCACGCCCTCGTGGCTGTGAGAAGCCAAGCGCACCGATTTCTCGAATTCACTCCAGCGGCGCAGATCGGCTTCAATGAACGCGGCCAGCTCCAGGAGGAAACGCTCGACCCCGATGGCCAGGACGAGCTTCATCATATGATCCACGCTGACGAAGGGCACGACATTGAGCTTCGAACTCATGGCGATCCAGACCTCCTTCGATAGCCGTAATTCAAAGTCGGCCGATCCAGCACGCGCCGGCCCATTAGGCTGGCGAGCAGATCGACCATGAGAAGAGCGGTGCGTCCGCGCTCGTCGAGAAACGGGTTGAGCTCGACGAGATCGACGCTGCGCACCCGTCCGGAATCGTGCAGCATTTCCATGATCAGATGCGCCTCGCGGAACGTCGCGCCGCCGGGCACCGTAGTGCCGACGCCGGGCGCGATTTCAGGATCGAGAAAGTCGACATCCAGACTGACATGGATTATGCCGTCATGCTCGGCTACCTGCGCGAGGAATCGCTTGAGCAGCGGAACAACGCCATGCTCGTCGATGGCGCGCATGTCGTGCGCGCCGATACGCGTGTGGCGCAGCAGCTCGCGTTCGGGCGGATCGAGGCTGCGCAGTCCCATCATGCACACGTTCGACTGCACGAGAGGGGCGCGGACAGGTGGAAAGTAACTCGCGAATCCAGGAAAGCCGAGGGCATAGGCCATCGGCACGCCGTGCAGATTGCCGCTCGTCGTCGTGTCCAGTGAATGCAGGTCTGGATGAGAGTCGAGCCAAAGGACGTAAAGCTCGCGCTTTTGTTCGGCCGCCTGGCGGGCCACGCCAGTCATGGTCCCGGCTGACAGGCTATGATCGCCCCCGAGAAAAATCGCGACGCCCTCGCCGCTTGCATTGTAAGCCGCTTCGGCGAGCGCCTCTGTCCACGCAATCGTTTCCGGGAGCGCCTTTATGCTCGTATTTGGATGACGGATCTGGCGCGCTGGCGCCGGCGCAACATTGCCCCTGTCCTGCACCGCATAGCCCAAACTGCGCAATTCAGTCAGCGCGCCGGCGATGCGAAGCGCGCTCGGTCCCATTTCGCAACCAGCCATGCTGGCTCCGTCCTGGACAGGCGCTCCTACAACGATGCACGTCTTCGGATCCATAGCTTTCTCGGACCGAACATTATGAACCGGCCCACACGCGCCGGACCACGGGAACACATGCAGCCTAGCACGTCACTGCGGTCTTTCCCAAAAAGACCAATTTGTCCGCTGTTGGCGCAAAGCAGACCATCGGCACGAGAGGCCGGATGGTGGCATCCGATAACAGCAACTTGCGGAATTTTGCAGCATGAGCGTGACCCGGTCCGTCGAAGCGACGAGCGACAACGCAGAGTTCAGAATTATCGTCATATCGGCTCGCAGTTTGATGCCGGTGGTCGCGGCATAGGCCTACGAAGAATTCCGGCTCAAGATCCTTTGGAATGCTCGACCTCTTTTTCGCAGGCGACTTCTTTGGCATGACGACAAAGAGCGCTCGCTGGAACGAACGCTTGCGCTGCAGGGCCGCCCTGATCCATTCTGCGCCGGCCTTCGCGGCGCAGACTAGACACCAATGGCCCGCAAACGGGCCGTATCCATGGGAGGACGTTCATGAAGGCGCTGATCAAGACGCTTGCGGTCGGATTATTTTGCGCCGCGTTCTGCGTTCAAGCTCAAGCAGCCGACCCGATTGTTTTGCGCGACATGGGATCGTTTCATCCCGGCGGGCGCATCGTCGAATTGAGCGGCCAGCCTGTGCGCGACATCGTGCGCGTTCCCGGCGGCCCGACGTCGAAGCTCGATCCGAACGGCCGCTACATGGTCGAGCAGATGTACGCACAATATTTTCTCGTCCAGAACCGCAAGGGCAAGCTGCCGATCCTGATGTGGCACGGCGGTGGACTGACCGGCGCGACCTATGAGACCACGCCCGATGGTCGCGAAGGCTGGCGCGACATGTTCCTGCGCAAGGGCTGGGACGTCTACATCACGGACGCCGTCGAACGCGGACGCTCCGGCTTCCCGTCGCCCGATATCTGGCCCTCCTCACCCGTGTTTCTGACGCAGACCGACCCCTGGGAGCGATTCCGGATCGGGCCCGGTCCCGGCTCCTTCGACGCCGATCCGGCCAAGCGCAAATTGCTGCCCGGAAACCAGTTCCCGATCGAGGCCTTCGACAATTTCACCAAGCAGATCGTGCCGCGCTGGCTCACCACGGACGACGCCGTTCTGACCGCCTATATCGCGCTGATCGATCAGGTGTGCCCCTGTGTGATCATCGCGCACAGCCAGGGCGGCTTCTTCGGCTTCCGCGCGGCTGAAGCGCGGCCCGACAAGGTGAAGGCGCTGATCGCCGTTGAGCCTGCGAGCGCCGGCCCGACGGACCACGCGGCCGATGTTAAGAACGTGCCGATCGTCACGATCTTCGGCGACTACATCGATCAGGATCCACGCTGGGTCGCCTACAGCAAGAACGTCTTCGCCTATCTCGACGCGGTTCGAGCCGCTGGCGGCAAGCCGGACGTGATCGAGCTGCCGAAAATCGGCATCAAGGGCAATTCGCACATGATGATGATGGACCGCAACAATCGCGAGATCGCCGAGGTCATTGCGAAATGGCTTGCGGACAAGGACTTCTCGGAACCATGAGTTCGCCTGCCGAATCCGCCGAGCCTCTAGTCGACTGCCACGCGCATGTCTATACGCGCGCCATGCCGGCGAGCGATTCAGCGTGGCATCTTCCCCCCCACGATGCGACGATCGAGGATTATGTCGCGACGCTCGATGCGCATGGCGTGCATTTCGCCGTGCTGGCGGCGGCGAGCATCTATGGCGACTACAACGACTACGCGCTCGATGCCGTGCGCCGCCACAAGCGGCTGCGCACGACCGTGATCGTGGACCCGAACATCGATCCCTACGCCATGCAGCGGATGAAGGACGACGGCGTCGTCGGCATCCGCTTCCAGTTCCGCAATGTCGCGGCGCCGCCCGATCTCGCCAGCTATCCCTATCGTCGCCTGATGCGCCGCGCCGCCGACCTCGGCTGGCACATTCATCTGCACGACGAAGGCCCGCGCATCGCGAGCTTCATCGAGCCGATCCTCGCGGCCGGACCGCGACTCGTGATCGATCATTTCGGGCGGCCCGATCCGAAGCGCGGCGT
Source organism: Hyphomicrobiales bacterium (assembly GCA_025356415.1). Classification (GTDB taxonomy): domain Bacteria; phylum Pseudomonadota; class Alphaproteobacteria; order Rhizobiales; family Beijerinckiaceae; genus Terripilifer. The sequence continues at coordinate 3,563 of JANXTB010000149.1, read as the reverse complement.
CGACGCGCCCGAGTTCCAGGCCGTGCTGGGCGCCGTCGAGGCTGGGCGAACCTGGGTGAAACTCTCCGCCGCCTTCCGCATCGCGAGGCCGGACCTGGCGCGAGATCTCGCGGGCGCGCTGCTAGCGCATGCCGGGCCGGAGCGGCTCGTCTGGGGCAGCGACTGGCCCTTCGCCGCCTTCGAGGACCGCATGACCTACCGCCAAACGCTCGCGGACTTCGCCGCCAACGTTCCCGACCCCTCGCAACGGCGCGCGATGGATCGCACGGCGCTGAAACTCTACTTCGAATGATGCATACGCTCGCGCAAGAGAGATCCTGATGGCCGACATCGCACGCCGCGACTTCAAGGTGCAGACGATCGACAAGGTGAACATCGCGATCCGCGAGGTCAGGCCCGAAGCTGGCGACGCGGCCATGCGCACGCCGCTCGTGCTGCTGCACGGCACGCGCATCCCGGGCCTTTCCGAATATGATTTGTCCGTGCCGAACGGCTCCTTCGCCGCCGACATGGCTGCGCGAGGACATGTGTGTTTCATCCCCGACGCGCGCGGCTATGGGCGTTCCGACCGGCCCGAGGCCATGTCGCGCCCGCCCGAAGAATCGCGCCCGCTCGCGCGCGGGCTTGAGATCACGCGCGACGTGGACGCCGCGGTCGACGCGTTGCGCGCCGCCACCGGGGCTGAGAGGGTCGCGCTGATGGGCTGGGGCGTCGGCGCGACCATCCTCATCATGTATGCGGCGCTCTGGCCCGAGAAGGTCAGCCACATCATCCTGTACAATGCGATCTACGGCGGCGGCACGGACTTCCCGCGCTACCGAAATGCGCCGCTCGAGGATCCCGACCGGCCCGGACGCTTCAACGTCAACAAATTCGGCGGCTACGCCTACAACAAGCTCGACATGCTGCTCGACAAGTGGGACCAGTCGATCCCGATCGCGGACAAGGACGCCTGGCGCGACCCGGCCGTCGCGCAGGCTTTCGTGCAGGCCCTCATCGACGGCGACCCGACCTCGCGCGAGCGCGATCCGATCACCTTCCGATGTCCCAACGGCATGCTCGAGGACAGTTTCTACATCGGCCGCGGGCAGAAACTCGTGCACGCAAACCAGGTGACCTGCAAGGTCATGATCCTGAGGCCGGCGCTCGATTACTTCTCGCGTCCCGAGGACGTGGCCGCGCTGCGCGACGATCTCACGAACGCCGAGGATGTCGTCGTCTGGGAGCCCGAAAACACGACGCACTACTTGATCCTCGATCGCCCCGAACGCGGGCGCACCGAGGCGCTCGACAGGATTTCGGCCTTCATCGGCTGACAACAATACACGGAGGAACGTCATGGTCCCGCATTCACGCGGCGCGCTCGTCGCGCTGTCACTCGCATGCGCTGGCGGCGCGCACGCGCAGGAGGCGTTCTTCCAGAACAAGACGCTGACCATCGGCGTCGGCGCCGCGGCTGGCGGCGGGCTCGATACCTATGCGCGGCTGATCTCGCGCCACCTCGGCGAACACATTCCCGGCAAGCCGAAGATCGTGGTCTCGAATATGCCGGGCGCCGGCGGCCAGATTGTCGCGCGACACCTCGTGAACAATGCGCCCAAGGACGGCACTTTCATCGCGACGTTCTTCCCGAGCGTGCTTATCGATCCGCTGCTGACCTCGGGCCCGCGCCCCATCGATCCGAGCAAGTTCGGCTATGTCGGCAACGCGAAGATCGAGGCTTCCGTCTGCATGGTGCGTAAGGACGCCGGCTTCAACAAAATCGAGGATCTGCGTACGCGCGAGTTGACGCTTGGCGGTACGAGCGGCGGCAGCCAGGTCGTGGACTTTCCGATGGTCGAGAAGAACCTGCTCGGCGTGAAGTTCAAACTCATCCCGGGATACCAGGGCACGCGCGAGGTCGGCGCCGCGATCGAGCGAGGCGAGGTGCAGGGCATCTGCGGCATCGGCTGGTCGACGCTGAAGGTGCAATACCCGGATCTGCCGGCCGAGAACGCCTTCGCGACGATCTTCGCGCAGGAGGACGTGAACGGCGATCCCGAACTCAACGCCGCCGGCGTGCCGCTCGTCTATGCGCTCGCGCGCACCGACGCCGAACGGCAGGTGCTGCAGGTTCTCTATGCACAGAACGATCTCGCCCGCCCTTACGCGGCGCCGCCCGGCGTGGCGGCGGACCGGCTCGACATCCTGCGGCGCGGCTTCATGGCTGCTCTCGAGAGCGAAGAGCTCAAGGCCGACGCCGCCAAGATGCGCGTGGACGTCAATGCGACATCAGGCGCCGACATGAAGGCGAAGGTCGACGCCGTCTATGCGACCTCGCCCGAAGTCCTCGAAAGCCTCAAGCGGGGACTGGAACGCGCGAACTAGCGAACCAAACGCCGCGCGCGACCGCGAGGGCGTTCGCAACGCCGTAGACGACGAGCGCGGCCGCCTGCGCGGCGAATAGGGGCGCGCTGCCGCGTCGGCATCCGTATCTTCATAGCCGGGTTTGTGATCGGAGGATCGGCCGGCGAAGGCGCGCCGACAGCCTCGATTTGAGCGGACTGGCGTTTCCGCTAAAGTAACCACCAAAGCGTCTCAGCCTTCGCGCTTCTTCTCGAAAGCGCCTGAACACCTGCGGGTGTTCCAAATAAATCGATGTCGGCGGATGACCACCGGAGACGGCTGCATATGTGCTTCGGTTTGGCTCTTCCCTTATCTGCCAGACTTTTCGGCTTGATCATCAAAGCACGTCCCAGGTTCGATGTACGAGGCCCGCATTTCCTTGACCGTCGCGACCGAAGCGGCGTCTGTAAATGAGAGATAGGGCGTCATCTCCAGGTCTCGCGGAACTCTCGTGAAGTGGCGATCGTAGACGCTTTCTGCGACGGGTCCCCAATATGCATCGTATTCCTTCCACGGAGCCCCGATGGCCTCGGCGAAAACTTTTTCAAGCCTGAGAGCAATTTGATGTGCGTGCGGGTACGTCGCTCCGAATTCGTCGAGCACAGCTTTTTCAACCCGCTCATGCGCGTTCAGGAGTTTGTGGACCGGCACCTCGACATCGCGAAAAGTCTTAAATTGCGGCACAGATCGGTCGATGTAGATAAGGCGTTCGTCGCCCAGTGCGTACCCTGCAATGAACGGCACATCGCAGCGCGTGCCGATCTTGCTGGTCCGATATAGATAGTCGAGAGCTTGCCGCAGCGTCTTGGCCATGGCGTCGGGATCCAGGTTCAGGGCACGGCAACCGACAATACCGGCATCACAAAAATCGAATTTTACGTGGACGGGCTGTTGAGCACCACGGGCGCCTTGTCCCCGTTCTCATTTCCATTCAACCCGACAGCCTGGCCCAATGGCATCCACACGCTGATGGTCAAAGGTTACGATGCGGCGGGGAACGTGGGTTCCGCGTCAGTCAATGTGTCGATTTGGACAGCAACGGTTCAGGATACCCAACCGCCGGTTGTATCGATTCAAACGCCGTTAAATGGCGGGGTAGTTTCGGGAACAGTATCGGTTTCGGCCAACGCCTTCGACAATATTGGCGTAACGCAAGTCACCATTTACGTCGACGGGAT
>JANXTB010000102.1 GCA_025356415.1 Hyphomicrobiales bacterium | reverse complement strand
CAACTTGATGCGATAGCCAAGTTCTTCAGCCGATCCGACCTTCGACATCGGCGGCTTCGACACCGCCCACAAGCTCGCAATCCTGACCGCGCTTGCGTTCGGCACGGCGGTGGACGCCGACGCCATTCACGTCGAGGGCATCCAGTCGATCACGCTGGCTGATCTCAAATCGGCTGAAGAACTTGGCTATCGCATCAAGTTGCTCGGTGTGGCGCAGCGCACCTCCAAGGGCATCGAGCAGCGCGTCCATCCGACCATGGTGCCGAGATCATCCTCTATCGCCGAGGTGATGGGCGTCACCAATGCGGTCACCATCGACGCCGATGCGGTGAAGGAGCTGACGCTGGTCGGCCCCGGCGCGGGCGGCATGGCCACGGCCTCCGCCGTGGTGGCCGATATCGCCGACATCGCCAAGGGCATCCGCAGCGCGCCGTTCGGCTTGCCGACCAGCGCGCTCGAGAAGGCCGCGCGCATTCCTGTGCAGCGCCACGAGGGCGGCTATTACATCCGCCTGACCGTGCATGACCGCCCGGGCGCAGCGGCGGCTATCGCGACCCGCATGGCCGAGCGCCACATTTCGCTCGAAAGCATCATGCAGCGTCACACGCCCCCCAAAAAGGGCGAGCCGGTTCCGGCCCAGCCTCAGCCTGTGCCGGTGGTATTAATCACATATGCGACTTCCGAAGCGACAATACGCGAGGCGCTGGAGGCTGTTGTCGCGGACGGCTATATTGCGGGTCCGCCGCAAGTCATCCGCATCGAGCGCGAATAATTTCTCTCAGAGGCCCATGAAGGACTCCCCATGACCGATCTCGTCATTCAGCAGCAGGATATCATCGAGCGTATCCTGACCCTCGAACTGGTCCGCGTGACCGAGCGCGCGGCTGTCGCCGCCGCCCATCTGCGTGGCCGGGGTGACGAGAAGGCCGCCGACCAGGCCGCCGTCGACGCCATGCGCCGCGAACTCAACCGCCTGCCGATCGACGGCACGATCGTCATCGGCGAGGGCGAGCGCGACGAAGCGCCGATGCTCTTCATCGGCGAACGCGTCGGCACCACCACCGGCCCGAAGGTCGACATTGCCGTCGATCCGCTGGAAGGCACGACGCTTTGCGCCAAGGACCTGCCGGGCTCGATCGCCGTGATGGCGATGGCGCCTGCCGGCTCGCTGCTCTACGCGCCCGACGTCTACATGGACAAGATCGCCATCGGCCCGGGCTACGCCAAGGGCACCATCGACCTCGACATGTCGCCGGAAGAAAACCTGCTCTCGCTGGCTCGAGCCAAGGGCGTGAAGCCGGGTGAGATCACCGCGTTGATCCTCGATCGTCCGCGCCATCAGAACCTCGTCGACGCCTGCCGCAAGGTCGGCGCGAGCATCCGCTTCATCACGGACGGCGACGTCGCCGGCGTGATCTTCACGGCGCAGTCTGAAATGACTGGCGTCGACATCTACTTCGGCACCGGCGGCGCGCCCGAAGGCGTGTTGGCGGCGGGCGCGCTGCGCTGCGTCGGCGGCCAGATGCAGGGTCGTCTCATCCTCGACACCGAGGAAAAGCGCGAACGCGCCCTGAAGATGGGCATCACGGACCCGAACAAGAAATATGACATGACGGATCTGGCCTCCGGCGACGTGATCGTCTGCGCGACCGGCGTCACCGACGGCCCGCTGCTCAAGGGCGTGAAGTTCGGCCGCGAGGTCATCGAGACCGAGACGGTGATCTACCGCTCGGTCACCGGCACCGTCCGCCGCATCCAGGCGGAGCATCGCCAGATGGGCAAGTTCCGTATGGACTAGTAGAAATGGGCATCGCGTGCGCCCCTCTCCCGCGCTGGCGGGAGAGGGTGGCAGGCGAGGCCTGACGGGTGAGGGCGCCTGCCATTGCGCCCACCTCCCAGACTGAAACGCCCGCATCCGTCACGCTGCGCGTGACATCTTCTCCTGCCGAGCGGGAGAAGGACGAGCAGCCCCCCGCCACAATCCATCCCCACTATCCAGACGTCGCGCGCTCACGCTTCAGCGTCGCCTGTGCGATGATGGGGCCATGAGTCCCACCCTCCTTGCGCCCGATCCCAAGCCCGGCACGCTTCCGCGCCGGCTGTTTCTTGGCATCGAAAATTCCGCGCTGGGGCGGCCCTGGCGCGACCGTCTCGATCTGGAGGCGCAGGGCCATGCGCAGGCCATTGCTCAGCTGCACGGGCATCCCGACTTGCTGGCGCGCGTGCTTGCCGGGCGCGGCGTGCATGCCGATGATTGCGAAGCCTTTCTCGACCCCACCATCCGCGCCCTGATGCCTGACCCCAACGTCTTGGTCGGCATGGAGGCGCTGGTCGCGCGTCTCGTGGCGGCGATCGAGAAGGGCGACACGGTCGCGATCTTCGGCGACTACGACGTCGACGGCGCCTGTTCGTCAGCGCTGCTCGCGACCTTCCTGCAGGCCTGCGGCTGCCTGTTCATCATCCATATTCCCGACCGGCTGTTCGAAGGCTACGGCCCGAATGTCGAAGCCATTCGCGCGCTGGCCGCCGCCGGCGCCAAGCTGCTCGTCACCGTCGATTGCGGCACGACGAGTTTCGAACCGATCGCGGAAGCGCAGAAGCTCGGGGTTGATACGCTGGTGATCGACCATCATCAGGCGCCCGAAGAGCTGCCGCCCGCGCATGCCATCGTCAATCCGAACCGGCTCGACGATCTGTCCGGGCTCGGTCATCTCTGCGCCGCAGGCGTCGTTTACATGGTGATCGTCGCTCTCAACAGAGCGCTGCGGCAGAGGGGTTTCTGGAACGCACAACGCCCCGCGCCGGATCTTCTCGCGGAACTCGATCTCGTTGCGCTCGCAACAATCGCCGACGTCGTCGCGCTGAAAGGACTCAACCGTGCCTTTGTCGCCAAGGGCCTTGCGGTGATGCGCGCGCGCGGACGTCCCGGTCTGCGCCATCTCTTCGATGTCGCGCGCGCCGATGGTCCGCCGCGCCCGTATCATCTGGGTTTTCTCATCGGCCCGCGCATCAATGCGGGCGGACGCATCGGCGACGCAGCGCTCGGCGCAAAGCTGTTGATGATGCGCGATGAGGATGAAGCGTCGCGCATCGCCGTTGAACTCGACCGATTGAATACCGAGCGGCAGGCCATCGAAATTGCGACGCTGGCGGAGGCCGAAGCCGAGGCCATGGCCTCGCTTGGCCTGGAAGAGCAGGGCGCCTGCGTCGTCACGGCGGGCGACGGCTGGCATCCGGGCATCGTCGGACTGGTCGCGGCGCGGTTGAAGGAAAAATTCCGCCGCCCCGCCTTCGCCATCGCGATGAACGGCGCTACCGGTACGGGCTCGGCGCGCTCCATCCCCGGCGTCGATCTCGGCCGTGTGGTGCGTGCTGCGGTCGATGAGGGGCTGCTCATCAAGGGCGGCGGGCACGCCATGGCGGCGGGCCTCACCATCGCGCGCGACAGGCTGGTTGATTTCCGCGCCTATCTGGAAGAGCGGCTGGGCGAGATCGTCGCTCGCGCACGCGCCAACGATTCGTTGTCCATCGACGCCGCCGTCACCGCGGCTGGCGCCACGCCGGACCTCATGCGCATGCTCGAGCAGGCGGGGCCGTTCGGGCAGGGCAATCCGGAACCGGTCTTCGTCCTTCCCGCGCATCGCATTGCGCGCGCGACGCCCGTCGGCAAAGGTCACATAAAGGTGCGCGCGGTGGCCGGGGACGGCTCGGGCATCGACGCGATCGCGTTTCGCGCCTCCGAATCCCCGCTCGGGCAGGCTTTGCAGAAAGGCGTCGGCAACGCCGTGCATCTTGCCGGCACTTTGTCGCTGGATCGCTGGGGCGGCAATGAGCGCGTGCAGATGCGCATCATCGATGTGGCGACGCCGCTGCAGGGCTCGCGCTAAAAAGCTTTGTTTGCGAGCAGAAAAAGCGTCGCCGGTGGGTTGCAACAGGCGCCGCGCCCATCTATACCTCCGCCCGTCCAACCGGCCTTGCTCTTCTTGAGCGCTCGGCACTGCGCGACCTTCGTCTATCGGTTAGGACGGCTGCCTTTCACGCAGCAAAGAGGGGTTCGACTCCCCTAGGTCGCGCCACTTCCTTTCAAAAACTGAGAACATTGCGAAGCTGGCCATGTGGCCGGCGACAGCTTTCGCGTGCGGCGCCCACAGGCGATTTCCGGTGGCGCCGCTTTACGTTAGGCGGTCGCGCCGCGACGTGCGAAGACCACCCATGCTTTCGATCCCATTTCTCTAATTTCCGGAACATGCAGGTGGCATTTCATCCCGTTCACGACGTCCTCAACGTATCCCAAGACACGAAGAACCAGTACCTGATCCGCCACAGGCTCTCCGGCCGGACCTACAAATATTGCTTCCAGACGATCGAGGCGGCGCGTCTCGAGTGCAAGCGCATCGAGGCCGAGTGGCAGCCGAGCGACCTGAACTTCAAGTTCATCAAGAACGCCGGAAACTGCCGTCTCCTCGCGCCCGGCGAGATCGGGGCCTGAGGGCGAGGCAGGCTCACTAGCGCAATAGACTATCAAGTCTCCTGAAGCCGTCCTATTCTGGCGCTGCATTGGCCTGTCGTCTTGGGCGGAAAGCGTCATGCGGAATAGATCGAAGGTCCGGCGGATCGGATCGATGATGAGCAGGACCGTTCGGAAAGCGCGGGAAGGCGGCGATGGCTGGCGCCGCTTCCTGCGGCCGCTCGCGATCTTTCTGGCTCTCAGCGCTGTATCGGTCGCCGCCTGGCATTACTGGGCTGCGCCCACTTCGTTTCGCGTCGCGGTGGGGCCGCAAGGGTCGGAGCAGACACGGTTCATCGCCGCTCTGTCTGAAGCGCTTGAGGCCGGTGGTGAGGATTTCCGGCTGGTTCCGGTGATCGTCGACGGCTCGCAAGACGCGAGCGCCGCGCTCGATCAGCGCAAGGTCGATCTGGCCGTCCTGCGCAGCGACGACTCCACGTCCCAAAGCGCGCGCAGCGTCGTGATCCTGCATCACCGGGCGATGGTCATCCTCGGGCGCTCGGACAAGGTGAAAACGTTCGCCGCCCTGCGGGGGAAAAATATCGTCAGCGTGATGAGCGGCGCGGAATCAAACCGGCCTTTGGTCGAACGTGTGCTCGCGCATTTCGGCGTGGCGGAATCCTCTCTGACAGACGCCTCGATGGCGGACGCCAAAGCGCTGTTGCTGCAGGGTAGGGCGGATGCTCTGATCTTTCTTGCGCCTCCCGGCGGGCGGCTCATTCGCGATCTCATCGGCGAGCTCACAGCGATGAAAACGCCGATCTCGTTCATCGGGCTTCCGGCGCCCGAGGCGCTGGTGCTGCGGTTCCCGTATCTGAAGTCGATGACGATCCCGGCCGGCGTGTTCGGTGGAATCCCGCAGCGCCCGGCGGAGGCGGTTGAAACCGTCTCGATCACATATGAGCTGGTCGCCTCGCGTTTCGTGCAGGATCGCGCGGTCGCTGGCCTGACGAAGGTGCTGCTCGCCACGCAACTCAAGAACTACGCCAGCGAAGGCGCGCCTTTCGCAATCGAGGCGCCGCCGACCGACGAGACGCGCCGGTTCATGCCGCATGATGGCGCCAAGGCCTTTCTGGACGACAATGCCCAGACATGGCTCGAGACCTACAGCGACCAGATCTGGCTCGCGCTGTTCGCCTTCAGCATGATCGGTTCGTCGGTCACGGGCGTCCTGGTCTGGATGGGCGTGCGGCGTCCGCCGGAGAGCGACAAACGCATCCATGAATTGCCCGCGCTCATGGACAGGATCGTCAAGGCCAAGATCCCGGCCGATCTCGAGAAGGTGCAGGCGGCTCTCGACCGGATCATCGACGCGTCCGTCCGCGACTATGCCAAAGGAGCCTTGGCGGAAGAGGGCGACAGCGAGCGCCCGTTCTGGCTGGCGCATGTGCAGTCACTCATCCAGCATCGGATGGAGCAATTGCGCGCGCAGCAGGCTCTCGCTGAGAAGGACACGAAAATCGACCCTGCGCCGCGCGCCGGCGCTTCAGGGTCGTAGCGGCTTCTCTGTCCGCATTCGGACGGACTCAAAAGCAACAGTGCCAAGTTTTCTATATTGCCACAATTGGAATCGGTCGCGATTGAAGGCCTACTGTGCGCGCATGCTTACGGATAACGGGCTTATCAAATGACGAGATTTCTCCCTTCGCGCGCTCAATTGTTCACGGCGATGATTGCTTTGCCGTTATTCATGAGCGCCGCGCAGGCCGCCGATCTGCAGCCGACGCGCGTCGCTGAAGTCGAGCAGGGCTGGACCTTCCGCGTTACGCCATATGGCTGGCTCACGGCGTTGAAGGGCACGCAGACGGTGCGCGGGCGTAGTGTCGATGTCGATGCGAGCTTTGTCGATCTCGTCGAGAAGTCCGACACGCTCGTCGGACTGATGGCTGATTTCGAAGCGCGCTACGGCCGCTGGGCGCTGATCGGCGACGCGGTCTGGACAAAGGTCGGCCTCGGCGGGGATACGACCCGCACGCGTTCCCCGGCATCCGGCGTCGTCGGGACCGTCGGCGCCAGCCTCGGGCTGGATTTCCAGATGGCGATCATCGAATTCGGCGCGGCGTACGAACTGGCCCGCTCCGGCGCGCTGGCCTTCGACGTGCTGGCCGGTGGCCGCTATTGGTATCAGCAAGCAAATCTCTCGGTGGATCTCGCCGCGACAGTGGATCTCGGCGATCTTGTCGTCGCTGGTTCGCGGGCCATCGCTAAATCGGGCTCAGTCACCTGGGTCGATCCAATGGTTGGCGGACGTCTGCGCTATGAAATCGCCCCGGGCCAGCAATTTACCCTGCGGGCGGATGTCGGCGGGTTTGGCGTGGGAAGCCGGTTCTCATGGCAGGCGATCGCCGCATACGGATACGATTTCGCCGTCAAGAACGGCGTCACGTATTCGGGTGTCATCGGCTATCGCGCGCTGTACGTTGATTACACGAAAGGCTCGGGCACCAGCCGCTACGCATTCGACATGCTCCAGCACGGACCCGTGGTGGGGCTTAGCCTCCGGTTCTGACGCGATCGTTCATTCGAGCAGTTCGACGACCTTCTTGAGCACGGCTGGTTTCGTCGCATAGATCTGCCGCACGATTTCCTCGGCCTCTTCGCCGGTCACGGGGTCCAGCGGGAGAGTCTGCTTTTTCATTTCTTCGAGAAAAGCCGCGTCCTGCAGCGTCTCTTCAAAGGCCTTGCGCAGGATCGTCAGTTGCTCGTCGGGAACTTGTTTGGCGAGCACGAAAGGACGGCCGAGTTCACCGGGCGCGTTGAGCACGGCGATGAGCTCTTTCTTCTGCACGTCGCCCGTGAGGTCGCCGATGTAGGGAACGCTCTCGGGCATGTCGGCCGGACGCTTTGTCGAAAAGCGCGTGAAGACGTTGACCTTCTTGCCCGTCATCCATTCAACCGGGAGCGCGCTCCATGAGGCGCAATTGCCTTCCAGCTCGCCGCGCTCCACCGCCATGCGCTGCTCGTTGCTGCCCGGATATCCGGCGATCTGGCGAACCGGCGCATCCATCACTTTGCGCAGAATGAGGCCGTTCACATAGGCGTTGGCGCCGCGCGCCGTCGCGCCGATCAGGAATTCCTTGCGCTTGACCAGGTCGTCCCACGTGCGCACGCCGGTCGCCCCCCACGCGTAGCAGACGCGCACGTCGCGCAGCATGGCGCCGATCCAGCGGAATTGCGTGAGATCGAGTT
>JANXTB010000101.1 GCA_025356415.1 Hyphomicrobiales bacterium | reverse complement strand
GTAGCCACGGAAACGCGTGGCGTCGAACGGCACACGCCAGCCTTCCTTGATCTTCTTGAACTGGATCTTCTTGTAGAAGGTCGAGAGAATTTCCTCGCCGTCCAGACCCAGCGCGAACATCAGCGACGTCACCGGAATCTTACGGCGGCGATCGATACGCGCGAACACGATGTCCTTGGCGTCGAATTCGATGTCGAGCCACGAACCGCGATACGGAATCACGCGTGCGGCGAACAGCAGCTTGCCCGACGAATGGGTCTTGCCCTTGTCGTGATCGAAGAACACGCCCGGCGAACGGTGCATCTGCGAGACGATGACGCGCTCGGTGCCGTTGACCACGAACGTGCCGTTCATGGTCATGAACGGCATGTCGCCCATGTAGACGTCCTGCTCCTTGATGTCCTTGACGGACTTGGCGCCGGTGTCCGGATCCACATCGAACACGATCAGGCGGAGCGTGACTTTCAGCGGCGCCGCGAACGTCATGCCGCGCTGGCGGCATTCGTCGACGTCATACTTCGGCTGTTCGAATTCGTATTTCACGAATTCGAGCAAAGCCGTGTTGGAAAAGTCGCCAATCGGGAAGACCGATTTGAAAACCGATTGCAGGCCCTCGTCCAGACGGCCGCCCTTCGGTTCGTCAACCATCAGGAACTGGTCGTAAGACGCCTTCTGAACCTCGATGAGGTTCGGCATCTCGGCCACTTCACGGATGTGACCGAAGAATTTGCGGACACGCTTTCGGCCGGTGAACGTCTGCGCCATGTCGCTCCTCGCACCTCAAAAATCGGCGGGCCGTAGGGGCCTCTCGCCGCGCGCGCCCGGGGCGGACGCGCAAAAATGGACCGTTCGGTCCGAAACTTGTTACGGCGCAACCGCCGCGGCGTCCCGGGGACCCCCGAGGGGTCTGTTCCGGCACGGATAGACGGTCCCGGAGGAAACCTCCGGGACCGCCCTGATTCAGAGGCGGGTCCGCATCAAGCGGCCAACAGCCAATTACTTGAGCTCGACCTTCGCGCCGACCTTCTCGAGGGCAGCCTTGATCTTCTGAGCTTCGTCCTTGTTGACGGCTTCCTTGACGGCCTTCGGAGCGCCTTCAACGAGGTCCTTGGCTTCCTTCAGGCCGAGACCCGTGATCGCGCGGACTTCCTTGATGACTTCGATCTTCTTGTCGCCAGCGGCGGCGAGAATGACCGTGAACTCCGTCTGCTCTTCAACAGCGGCGGCCGGGCCAGCAGCCGGGCCAGCAACGGCGACGGCGGCAGCGGCGGAGACGCCCCACTTTTCTTCGAGCATCTTGGCTAGGTCAGCGGCTTCGAGAACCGTCAGCGTCGAGAGTTCTTCGACGATCTTTTCGAGATTTGCCATTGGTCAGTTTCCTTGGAATGGATGAGTTTGGTTCGATTTAAGAAGCGCCGGTCAGGCAGCGTCTCGATTGGCATATGCCCCGAACACACGCGCGAGCTTGGCGGCCGGCGCGGTGGAGAGCTGGGCGATCTTGGTCGCAGGAGCCTGGATAAGGCCCACGATCTTGGCGCGCAGTTCGTCGAGGGAAGGCAGGGTCGCGAGCGACTTGACGCCATCCACATTCAGGGCGGTCGTGCCCATGGCGCCGCCGAGAATCACAAGCTTGTCGTGATCCTTCGCGAATGCCACGGCGACCTTCGGCGCCGCCACCGGATCGTCCGAATAGGCGATCAGGGTCGGTCCCTTGAGAAGGGGACTGATAGAAGCGACGTCCGTGCCTTCGAGAGCGATTTTGGCGAGACGGTTCTTGGCGACCTGGACGGTTGCGCCAGCTTCACGCATCTGCTTGCGCAGTTTCTGCAGCTGGGCGACAGTCAGGCCGGAGTAGTGGGCCACGACGACGACCGACGTCTTGTGAAAGACGCCGCCCAACTCCGCGACGAGCTCTTTCTTTTCAGCTCTGTCCACAGTGCTCTCTCCGGTTAGCGAAACAAAAGCGTTCCGCCGGTTGCACAAGCCAATGTATGCTCGAGAGCACGACATCGGCGGCGAGTGCCTGTCCCCGGAGCGAGTCTTATCGCTACCGGACAGAAGGTTCGAACCAAACTCGATCGGAGCCGCCAGCCTAGGCCGCGCGGTCCCTAAAAACCTGGTCTTCCCCGTCTATGCTGGCACCTGAGACCCACCGGAACCGGCGGAGCTTTCAGTCATTAAGTCCGCAAGCGGACACCAGCAGTCTCGGACAGGACAAAGCCGGAAGAACACGAGGATTTCTCCCCGGGTCCGCCGGCCTTTCCACCCCCTTGCCTCGCCCGACGCGGAAAACCGCAGGACACGAGCCAAGCCCGGGGGAATCTCAATTTTGGCTTGGGGTCGCTCACCTTGCCGACCCCGACCGCCTATCTAACCGCTTACATTCCCCGTGCCAAGTGCCGATTGGAACTTTTCGCGTTTTCTTGTTTGTCTCCCGGCCCCGCCGAAACGGGGCCGGAAAGCAGAAGCTTAAATGCCCGACGAGGCGACCGTGGCCGGATCGACCTTGACGCCCGGGCCCATCGTCGACGACAGGGCGACGCGCTGGATGTAGGTGCCTTTGGCGCCCTGCGGCTTCGCCTTGGCGACCGCATCCACGAATGCCTTGATGTTCTCGATGAGCTGGTCCTGGCCGAACGAGGCCTTGCCAACCGAGCCCTGGATGATGCCGGCCTTCTCGACGCGGAACTCGACGGCTCCGCCCTTCGAGGCGGCGACGGCGGCCTTCACGTCCATGGTCACGGTGCCGACCTTCGGG
>JANXTB010000061.1 GCA_025356415.1 Hyphomicrobiales bacterium | reverse complement strand
AATACGAGGACTTCCGGATCATCCTGAAGTCCGACCCGATCCTCAACGGCCCGCTGGCTTACCTTACAGAAATGCCCGCTGACCTGAAGGCGAAGATCGCGGACGCTTTCTTCCATCTCCGCGAACGCGACAAGGCCGCCGCCGACAAGATCTATGACGGCAAGCTCGATCGCGAAGGCTGGGCTGCGGCAAAGACCGAAGACTGGAAGCCGGTCGTCGATCTTGTGAAGTTCGTCGACACGCTGCGTCGCAAGAAGTCCTGACGAGAGCAGGCCGGGCGCGACAGCGCCCGACCGTTTCCCATGAGCCTCACCCTTTACTCGCTGCCTGACCGCCAGCTCGCGCCCTTGCTCGACGCGTATCGTCATGCGCGCGCCGCGCGCCGGGTTCGGACCGTCTTCTGGGCCGCCATCTTTCTCGCCTCGATTGCCGTCGCAGCTTGGTGGGTGCGCTTCGACCCGCTGCTGCTGTGGGAAAAGATCGGCGCGTTCACGAGCTATTTCGGGCGCCTGTTCACGCTGGATAATGGACAGCCGGTCTGGACCGATCCCGCAGACTGGTTCTGGGGCTTTGGCAAGTGGTTGCGTCTCATCGGCGAAACCTTGCTCATCGCCTATACGGGTACGGCGCTGGGCGCCCTGTTCGCCTTTGCGATCTGCTTTTCCGCGGCCTCGAACTTGAGCGGCCCGATGACGCGCTGGGCGGCGCGCCGTTTTCTGGAATTCTGCCGCACGGTGCCGACCGTCGTCTTCGCGCTGGTCTTCGTGTTGGCTTTCGGGCTTGGGCCGATGGCGGGCCTGCTCGCCCTCACCGTCCATACGCTCGGCGCGCTGGGAAAACTCTACACAGAGACGGTCGAGAATATCGACATGAAACCTGTCGAGGGGTTGCAATCCACAGGGGGCGGAAAGATCCAGACAATTGCCTATGCGGTGCTGCCGCAAGCATGGTCCGGCTTCGCCACGAATACATTGCTGCGCATGGAAATCAACTTCCGCGAGGCGTCCGTGATGGGCTTCGTCGGCGCCGGCGGCATCGGCGAGCAACTGCTGTCCTCAGTTAGAAAGTTCTATTACAGCGATGTCAGCGCCCTGCTGGCGATGATCATCGGCACCGTCTTTGTCCTCGACATGCTCACCAGCCGCTTGCTGCGATTCCTGAATCGGGTGGGTTGAGATGGCGCCATTGTTTGAGAAACGTCATCTGCAGGATGTGAGCGACCGGCATCCCGGCGCAATGCGCTATGGCGTCTGGGAGCGCCGAAAGATCACGGGCTTGCTCTTGTTTGGCTTCGCCATGCTCGCGTTCGGGCTCTTCGAGGCGGAGTTCAACTTCATTCGTTTCTATGCTGGCCTGTTCAGGCTTGGTGAATTTTCCATGTTGATGATGCCGCCGCGCGCAGGCGACATGTTTCTTGTATACCTGTCGGCGCTGGGAGAGACTCTGTCGATTGCGTTGCTCGGAACCATGATCGGCGCGTTTCTCGCCCTTCCTTTTTCTGTCCTGGCGTCACGCAACGTGCTGCCGGCGTGGGCGACGCGATTCCTCCTTCGCCGCAGCTTCGACACGATCCGTGGCGTCGATACGCTGATCTGGGCGCTGATCTGGATTGGCGTCGTGGGGCTTGGTCCGTTTGCCGGCGTGCTTGCGATTGCGACATCGGATTTCGGTACGTTTGGAAAACTGTTTGCCGAAGCGATTGAAGCCGTGGATCCACGCCCCGTCGAAGGGATCCGATCGACTGGCGGCACGGCGGCGCAGGAGTTTCGCTATGGCGCTCTCCCGCAAGCCTTGCCGGTCATCGCGGGACAAGTGCTCTATTATTTTGAGTCAAACACGCGTTCCGCGACAATCATCGGCATCGTTGGCGCGGGAGGCATTGGCTTGCATCTCTCCGAACAGATCCGGACGCTTGAATGGCAACACGTGTCGTTCATCGTCGGCATGGTGCTCGTGGTCGTCGCGCTGATTGACTACGGCTCATCGCAGCTTCGTCGCATGATCATCGGGGCGAAGCCCGTCTGATCATTCCATGTCGACACGGATTTCGATCCGATCCGCGCGGAAAACGCCCTCGACGATTTGCAATGACGCGCCGTCCACCGTGATGTCGATCGATCGCGTCACGAGCACGGGATCGTTGCAGGCGATGTCGAGCCAATCGGCTTCGTGCGCTTGCGCGCGGCGCGCCGTGATGTGGGTGGAGCGCCGCGTGTAGTCGAAGACGCCATAGCTCGCGAAAGCGGCTGTGACCGAGTGGTCCGCTGCGGCGAGCCGCGAGGGAAGATCCGGGAAGCGTGTGGCGCAAGCAATGTGGAGACTGGTGGACAATGCGAGTGCGCCGCCGTGATTGACGAGCCGTATGCGCCAGACAGGGGCAGCGGGTTCGAGCCCGAGCTCGCGCGCGAACAAGGCCTCACATGCACCGATTTCCGCGTCGATCATGCGACTGGTAATGGATGCGTCCCGCAGATTCTCGCGCAGGCGCACGCGCTTGCCAATGCGGTAGGGCAGGCGGCCGCCGGTGAAATAAGCGCCGGCCCCGCGCCGGATCGTGATCAGGCCGATGTCCTGCAAATGCAGACAGGCTTGCCGTACGGTATGCCGATGCACGCCATAGCGGCGGGCGAGATCCTGTGCGGGCGGCAGCGCTGATCCGGTCTCATAGTCGCCGCGCATCAAACAGGCGGCGAGATCGTCGGAGATCCGTCGCCACGCGGTCGAGGTGTCCGCACCGCCGTTTGTTTTATCGTCCATGTCATCTCTCCGTCACGGAACCTGTCTAGACAGGTTTTACGACAGATGGATGGCGCACGTGCACGATCTCAAAACACGATCAATTCAAACGACCCGGCAACATTGGATGTCGGTGCTGGCGCGAGCCTCGCTCGCGGAGCTCACATCACTCACATCCGGCATCGACCTTCCACAGGTCGAGATCGTGAAGCCTGCTGAAATCGGCACGCTGATGGTCGAGGGCCGGGCAGGCGGCGGCGGGCGGCGCTTCAATGCAGGCGAGGCGACGCTGACGCGCTGCGTGGTGCGTGACGGTGCGCGGCTCGGCTTTGCTTATGCGCTGGGCCGCGACAAGGCCAAGGCGCTGCTCTGCGCACGGCTCGACGCGCTGCTGCAGGACGATGCGCGCAGAGACGTGTTGATGACGCAAGTCGTCACGCCGCTGGCTGACGCGCAACAGCGCCGCACGGACGATGCGAGCCGGCGCGTGGCCGCCACCAAGGTCGAATTTTTTACGATGGTTCGCGGAGAGGGTTGATGAATGCGCCCTTCTTGCCAGGCAGCGGTTTCAGCGATCCCGTTCTCGGGCCGCAAAAAATCTTTCGCGTGATGCTCGACGCCATGTCGCGACCGGGTCTCGTTCAGACCGTTCCGGACGTGGGCGTGCGCGGTCCCGATGGCGCCCCGCGCGAGGCGTTCGCGTTACTTCTGGCTTTATGCGACCACGACACGCCCGTGTGGCTCGACGCATCATTGCGTCAATCCGCGATAGCGCGCTGGCTGGCGTTTCATTCCAGCGCCCCCACAACGAGCGATCCTGCTCTGGCGTCCTTCGGCGTGTTGCCGCTGGGGTGCGATGCGCCTGCGTTCGAAGACTTTGCACAGGGCGACGCGCGCTATCCCGATCGTTCAACCACGCTGCTCGTGCTTTGCGAAGCGTTGGTTGGCGGTGAACCGTTGACGCTCGAGGGTCCGGGAATCGAGAGCCGCGTGAGCATTGCGCCACGAGGGCTGCCCGACAACTTCACCGCGCAAGCGCAGGAGAACCATCGCCTCTATCCGCGCGGTGTGGATTTTCTTCTGCTGGCGGGCGACCAGCTTCTCGGCCTGCCGCGCTCTACGCGCATCATCAAGGAGACGCGCTGATGTATGTCGCGGTCAAGGGCGGCGAAGCAGCGATCGCCGCAACTCACGATCTCGTGGCGCAGGCGCGGCGCGGCGATCCGAATGTTCCTGAATTGCAAGTCGCGCAAATTCGCGAGCAGATGAAGCTCGCCACCGCGCGCGTGATGAACGAAGGCTCGCTCTACGACGAAGATCTCGCCGCACTGGCGCTCAAGCAGAGCCAGGGGGATGCTGTTGAAGCGGCCTTCCTCATGCGCGCCTATCGCACGACGCTTCCGCGCTTCGGTTCATCCGAGCCGGTGGATACGGCGCACATGGCGATCCGCCGGCGCATCTCCGCCGCCTTCAAGGATCTTCCCGGCGGGCAGGTGCTTGGACCCACTTATGACTACACGCATCGCCTGTTCGATTTTGCGCTTGAAGCAGAAGGCGCTGCGCCGCAGCCGCGCGAGTGCGATTGCGCGCTTGCGGCCCACATGCCGCGCGTGCTCGATCTTTTAGGCGCTGAGGGCCTGATGGAGACGGAGGCGCCGCCATCTGGAGATCCCGCGCCGACCGACGTGACGCGCGATGCGGCTGTATTTCCCGCAGGCCGCGACGCGCGTCTACAAATGCTGTCGCGCGGCGACGAAGGCTTTCTGCTCGGGCTTGCCTATTCGGTGCAGCGCGGCTTTGGCGGCAATCATCCTTTTGCGGGCGAAATCCGCATGGGTGAAGTCTCAGTGATGTTCGCGCCCGAGGAGCTCGGCTTCGAGGTCGATATCGGCGACGTCACCTTGACCGAGTGCCAGATGATCAACCAGTTCACGGGCTCGTCCGAAGCGCCGCCGCAATTTACGCGCGGCTACGGGCTGGCGTTCGGGCAGAGCGAGCGCAAGGCCATGTCGATGGCCATCGTCGATCGTGCGCTGAAGACGCGCGATCTGGGCGAGGCCTGCGCCTATCCCGCGCAGCAGGAAGAATTCGTTCTCTACCATTGCGACACGATCGAAGCCTCCGGCTTCGTCGAACATTTGAAGCTGCCGCATTACGTGGATTTCCAGGGCGAGCTCGAGCTCATCCGCAAGATCCGCCGTGAGCAGGACGAGCGCCGCGCCAAGGCGCCAAAGATCGAGGTCGAGGCATGAACGCGCACGATCCCAATTATAACTATGCTTACCTCGACGAGCAGACGAAGCGGATGATACGCCGTGCGCTGCTGAAGGCTGTCGCCATTCCGGGCTATCAGGTTCCGTTCGGCTCGCGCGAAATGCCGTTGGCGCGCGGCTGGGGCACAGGCGGAATCCAGATCACCGCGGCTTTGCTCGGGCCCGCCGATTGCCTGAAGGTCATCGATCAAGGGGCTGACGACACGACCAATGCTGTGTCGATCCGCGCCTTTTTCCAGCGCGTCACGGGCGTGAAAGTAACGACGAAAGTCGCCGAGGCGTCGATCATTCAGACGCGCCATCGCATTCCTGAACAGCCTTTGCGCGCCGACCAGATCCTCGTCTATCAGGTGCCGCAGCCCGAGCCCTTGCGGAAGCTCGAATCTTCCGAAGTCGAAACACGCAATATGCATGCGTGGGAGGAATACGGCCTGATGCAGGTACGCCTCTACGAGGACATCGCGCGCTTCGGCCATGTCGCCACCACCTATTCCTATCCGGTGATGGTGAACGATCGCTATGTTTCGTCGCCGACGCCGATCCCCAAGTTTGATAATCCAAAAATGGACCTCATGCCGGCGCTTCAATTGTTCGGCGCCGGTCGCGAGAAGCGCATTTATGCGATCCCGCCGTTCACCAAGGTGAAGAGCCTCGATTTCGAGGATCATCCGTTCGAGGTCCAGAAATGGACGCAGCCCTGCGCCTTGTGCAACGCGCGAGATTCCTACCTCGACGAGGTCATCGTCGATGATCACGGCAAGCGCATGTTCGTTTGCTCTGACACGGATCATTGCGAGGAGCGCCGCGCGCAAGGTCACATCGGACCCGAAGGAGCGCCCTTATGAGCGGCATGGATATGTTGCGTGACGCAGCCGCGCTGGCGCCGTCGCCCGTTCTCGAATGTGACGCCGTCACGCGCATGTACGGTGAGCGGATCGGCTGCCGCAATGTTGGCTTTCGTCTGTGGCCGGGCGAGGTGCTCGGCATAGTGGGCGAATCCGGCTCGGGCAAATCGACCCTGCTGCGCTGTCTCGCCGGGCTCGACGCGCCGACATCGGGCCGCGTGATCTTTCAGGACGAGGACGGCGCCGTCGATGTGCATGCTCTGCCCGAGCCCAGGCGTCGCGCGCTGATGCGGCGCGCGCTCGGCATCGTGCATCAAAACCCGCGCGACGGCCTGCGCATGGATGTTTCAGCCGGCGGCAATGTCGGCGAAAGATTGATGGATCGAGGCGAGCGTCATTATGGCCGCATCCGCGACGTCGCCGTCGATTGGCTGCGACGCGTCGAGATCAGCCCCGAGCGGATGGACGATTTGCCACGGCACTTTTCCGGCGGCATGCAACAGCGTCTGCAGATCGCACGCGTGCTCGTGTCGGGTCCGCGCCTCGTCTTCATGGATGAGCCGACCGGCGGGCTCGATGTTTCCGTGCAGGCGAAACTTCTCGATCTTTTGCGCAATCTCGTGCGCGATCTCGATATCGCCGCCGTCATCGTGACGCATGATCTGGCCGTGGCGCGTTTGCTGACCGACCGGCTGATGGTGATGAAGGACGGGCATGTCGTGGAGCAGGGGCTCACCGACCAGGTGCTCGACGATCCCCAGCATGCCTATACGCAATTACTGACATCCGCGGTTCTGGTGTGAGGAGAGCAGCATGACAGACCTCGTTCGCGTCAACAGTGTCGCCAAGGAATTCGTCCTGCACAACCAGGGCGGCGCGCGGCTGGCGGTTCTCGACCACGTATCCTTCGCGGTGAAGGCGGGAGAATGCCTCGTCCTGCACGGACCATCGGGCGCCGGAAAATCGACGCTGCTGCGTCTTCTCTACGGAAATTACAAATGCACGCAGGGTGAAATCCTCGTCCGGCATCATGATCGATTTGTGGATATTGCGAGCGCCGATCCGCGCGAGGTTCTCGAAGTGCGCCGCCTGACGCTCTCTTATGTGAGCCAGTTCCTGCGCGTCATTCCCCGCGTTTCGGCGCTTGATATTGTCGCGGCGCCGCTGATCGCGCGCGGCGTCGATTTTTCTACCGCGCAGAAGCGCGCGCAAGACATGCTGGCGCGGCTCAACATTCCGCAGCGTCTGTGGGCGCTCGCTCCCGCGACATTTTCGGGCGGCGAACAGCAGCGCGTCAACATCGCGCGCAGCTTCATCGCGATCACGCCCGTGATGCTGCTCGATGAGCCGACTGCTTCGCTCGATGCGCAGAACCGCGATGTCGTGATCTCGCTTATCGACGAGGCGCGGCGCGCCGGTTCGGCGCTGGTCGGCATTTTCCACGACGAGACCGTGCGCGAACGGGCGGCGACGCGGTGGATCGACATTCATTCCTTCACCGCAGCAGAGGCGGCATGACCGAAATCATTCTCACAAACGCCAGGCTCATTCTCGACCATGAGGTCGTGACCGGCACGCTCGTTTTCGATAGCGCGACGATCAAGGATGTTCAGAGCGGCTGTTCGCAGCTGCCCGGCGCGATCGACGTCGGCGGAGATTATATCGCGCCCGGCCTCATCGAAATGCACACCGACAATATGGAAAAGCATTTCGTGCCGCGGCCCAAGGTCTTCTGGCCGGACGCGCTTGCGGGCGCTATCGCGCATGATGCCCAGATGGCGGCGGCTGGCGTGACGACGGTCTACGATTCCATCTGCTGCGGCTCGATCTACGGATCGAAGGATTATCGCCGCACGATTTTCCCGCTGATGATCTCGGCGATCGAGCAGGGCAGCGCAAATGGCGCCTTCCGCGTCGATCATCGCCTGCACCTGCGCTGCGAAGTGCCGGCGGAGAACATTGTCGAAGATTTAGAGCCGCATCTCGACAAGCCGATTGTCCGGCTCGCATCGCTGATGGACCACACGCCCGGCCAGCGCCAATGGCGCAACATCGAACATTTGCGCACCTATAATCTGGGCTCGGGCGAAAAGACGGCGGAGCAATTCGACACCGATGTCGCGGTGCGGATCGCGACCGGGCCCGCGCTGTTCGCCAAGAATTGGCCAGTTGTCGTCGCCATGTTGAAAGAGCGCGGCATTCCGCTTGCCACTCACGACGACACGACGCTGGCCGATGTGGATCTCGGCGTCGACGCCGGCGCCGGCATTTCGGAATTTCCGACAACTCCGGAGGCGGCGCGCTATGCACGCGAGCGCGGCATGAGCACGGTTGCGGGCGCGCCCAATATCGTGCGCGGCGGTTCCCATTCGGGCGGCGTTTCCGCGACCGAGCTGACGCTCGACGGGCTGCTCGATGGCCTGTCTTCTGATTACGTGCCGAGCTCGCTGCTGCAAGCGGTGATGCGCCTGCACTTCGACCACCAGGTCGCGTTGCCCAAGGCGATGGCGATGGTCACGCGCAACATGGCCGATATGCTGCGGATCGAAGATCGCGGACGCTTGCGCCCCGGCTTGCGCGCCGACATCCTGCGCTTCGGCCTGATCGGCCAGACGCCGGTGGTGCGCACCTTGTGGTCAGCCGGAGAACGGGCTTTTTGATGAACGACGCCGGTCCACGCTACGCGCTTTATTTGGCGCCCGATCCGGCAAGCGAGCTCTGGCGCTTCGGCAGCAGCTGTATTGGTTATGACGCCGCAACGGGCGAGACGAGTGAGGTTCCGCAGATGCGGGGCTTCGCGCCCAACGTCTGGGCCGCGCTCACCGACGAGCCGCGCCGGTATGGCTTTCACGCCACGCTGAAGGCGCCGTTCCATCTGGCGGTTGGCGCCAGCGAGGCTGAGCTTTTCACGGCGGTCGACGCGTTCGCGTCCTTGCAGCAACCTTTCGCATTGCCTGGGTTGCGCGTCGCCTTGCAGTCGCGCTTCATCGCGCTCGTGCCCTCAGCGCCGAGCGAGGCTTTGCAGGATCTCGCCGCGCGTGCTGTCGAGGCGCTCGAGACGTTACGCGCACCGCTCAGCGAGAGCGATATCGCGCGTCGCCTGCAATCGCCGTTGTCGGACCGGCAGAAGGAAAACCTGCGGCGCTGGGGCTATCCTTACGTTTTCGACGAGTTCCGTTTTCACATGACGCTGACGGGCGCGCTGGACGAGGCCGTGCAGCCTTCCGTTATGGCTGCGCTCACGGCGCTCTATGATGCGCAGGTTGGCGAAGGCCAGGTCGCCATCGACTCCGTCGCGCTATTTCGTCAGGAGCGCCGCGACGCGCCGTTCCGGATCATTCGGCGCGCGCCTCTACGTACTCAGCCGCGCGCCTGATCGCCTCTATGAAAAGTTCGGCGCCATGACCGAGCGAGCCTTCGTTGCGGATTTCGATCATCTGCGCGGCGCCGATGCTCATGGCCTGCGCGCGGCTGATGCGGGCGCGGATGTCTGCCGGGCTTTCGCGTCCACGCGCGCCGATGCGCGCGGCGAGGATTGCGGGATCGGCGGTCACATGCAGCACCGTGACGGGGACGCCCAAAGCTTCGGCTTCGAGAATGACGCCGCGCGAGACATTGGCGATGACCACGCGGCCACGTGCGAGATCATCGCGCAAAGCGCCGGGCAGGGCGTAGCAGAGTCCATGCGCGCGCCACGCCAGCAACCAGGCGCCTTGCGCCTCAGCTTCCGTGAAAGCGCGCTCATCGAGCGTGTCGTGATCCTCGGCGGCTGCCGGGCGCGTGACAACGCGGCGGGCGAACACGAAACGGGGATCGCCCGAAAAGGCAAGACGCGCGCGCTCGATCAGCGCGTCCTTGCCGGCGCCGGATGGCCCGACAACAAGAACAAGCCGCGCCTGATCGGGGCCGGCGGAAGAAGGATTGGACATCATGGCTGGCAAGAAACTCGGTGTTGAACCCGTCATCGATGCGACTGCGCTCGTGCGCGAGTCACAACTTGGCCGGTATACGGAAGTCGGCGCACGCACCAAGATCGTCGAGACGACGATGGGCGACTATTCGTACATCGTGAACGACGGAGATGTCATTTACACGACAATCGGCCGCTTCTGTTCGATCGCCGCGCAGGTGCGCATCAATCCGGGCAATCACCCGATGTGGCGCGCGTCGCAAGCGCATTTCTCCTACCGCGCCAGCGCTTATTTTGAAGGCGAGCAGGACGAGGCGGATTTCTTCAACTGGCGCCGCGAGCATCACGTCACCATCGGCAACGATGTCTGGATCGGCCATGGCGTCGTGGTGCTGGCGGGGCGGAGAGTGGGCGATGGCGCCGTCATCGCCGCGGGCGCCGTCGTCAGCAAGGATGTCGCGCCCTACACGATTGTCGGCGGCGTTTCGGCGAAGGAGATCGGCCGCCGCTTTCCCGCCGCCGTCGGCGAAAGATTGCAGCGGCTCGGTTGGTGGAACTGGGACCACGAGACGCTGCGCGCGCGCCTCGCCGACTTCCGGCAATTGCCGATCGAAGCCTTCCTCGAAAAATACGACTGAGGCTCAGGCGCGCCGGCGGTTCTCCGCGAAAAGGAATTCCGCGTCGGTGCGGCCGAACTGAATGTCGCTTTCGTGATCGTGCACCGGCGCTGCCCGTGCGTCTTGCGCCGCCTCGTCGGACATCAATGTTGCGAGCAACCGCTCGACGCGCGCCACGGCGGCCGCGCGCGCTTCGCCTCGCACCAGCGCCGTGGGCGGTCCTATCTCGCTGACGATCATCTCGGTGAGGATCGCCAAGCCTTCATCAATGTCGAATGGATTTCTTTCGAAGGCTTGGTGTGCGAACGCCATGGGCGACCTCCATCGGAGCGAATCGAATCAACATGGTTAAATATCCCCTAACAATGTGACGAAACCGCAACGGTCTCTGACGCACCGCACAAACGGTCTTGAATTCGTCACGAGAATCACGCTCCATCATGACATCTCTCGCGTTTGCCTTGCGGGCCTCATGACGGATCGGTCGATCTTTCGAAATCCTCCTCCACGAGCGCCACGCCGCGAGCTTTCCCACGTTTGTCGAATCGCAGGAGCCGGCCGGATGGTCCGACCGGCTCGCGAAGCATGGGGTCTGCTGCATGGCCAAAAGCATGTTGAAGAGCAAGCGGCGTCATCGTGATTTCGAGGCCACGACGGTCATCCAGCTGGACAAGAGACAGAAGTTTCGAACCGAGCGAAACCCGCCGCCGATTGTGGCGATGAATTCCCGGCAGGCCGAATATCTGGGCTATTTGCGCAGCGCCGAGCAGGTGTTCGTGCTCGGGCCGGCGGGCACCGGCAAAACGTATCTGGCGGCGACCTATGCGGCCGACCTGTTCCGCTCAGGCGTCGTGACCCGGATCATCTTGACGCGCCCGAACGTACCCTGCGGCCGCTCGCTCGGCTTTTTCCCGGGCACGTTAGAGCAGAAATTCGCGCCCTGGGCCGTGCCGGTGACGGACGTCATGCGCGAGCGTCTCGGCGCCGCTGTCTTCGATCTCGCGGTAAAGAACGGCGACATTGAAGTCGCGCCGTTCGAGACGATGCGCGGACGATCCTGGAAAGATGCGTTCGTGCTCCTCGATGAGGCGCAGAATGCGACGCCGCAGGAAATGAAAATGTTCCTGACGCGCATCGGCGAAAACTGCCTGACGGTCGTCAATGGCGATGTGGCGCAATGCGATCTTGAGCGCAGCTCGGGCCTGCGCACGGCGATCGACATGGTGCGCTCGCAGGATCTGCCAGTGCCCGTGGTCGAATTCACGGTCGATGACGTGGTGCGCTCGGGCGCCTGCGCCATGTGGGTGCGCGCCTTCGCCGAACACGAGTCGATGCGGGTGGCGGCGGAATAGCCGGCTGCTCCGTTCGTCATTGCACAAGGATGACGGTCGTCACCGACACGCGACTGTCATCCTGCGATGCTACCCGCCTCGAAACGAGGAGGCGCCGGTGGATTCGTCAAGCATAGAGACCCGCGGCTCGCGCGCGCAATTGGCGGCTGCGGTCCATCGCAGCAGGCTTCTGTCATCGGAGGGCGCGCTTGAGCGTCTGTTCACGTTCCTGTTCAGCGGGCTCGTCTATCCGCAGATCTGGGAAGATCCCGTCGTCGACATGGACGCCCTGTGCATCCGCAAGACCGACCATGTCGTCGCCATCGCTTCGGGCGGCTGCAATGTCGCAAGTTACCTCGTGGTGCAGCCCGCCAAGGTCACCGCTGTCGATCTCAATGCAACGCATGTCGCGCTGAACCGGCTGAAGCTGACGGCGGCGCAGCGCCTGCCAAATCATGCAGCCTTCCGGCTGTTCTTCGCCAACGCTCACGACAAACGCAACACCGCCGCTTACGACGACTGCCTCGCGCCGCATCTGGATGCGGACACGCGTCGCTATTGGGAGGCGCGTGAATGGTCGGGACGCCGACGCATCACGCGTTTTGCGCGCGGCTTCTACCATTTCGGCTTGCTTGGTGTGTTCATTGGCGCGGCGCATCTCGTCGCGCGCCTGCATGGCTGCGACTTGCGCGCCATGCTGATCGCTCGGACGATCGAAGATCAACGCGCGATCTACGAGCGTGAAATCCTGCCGCTCTTCAGCAAGCCGCTGGTGCGCTTTCTCGCCAGTCAGCCTGCCTCGCTGTACGGGCTCGGCATTCCGCCCGCGCAATATCGCGCGCTGGCCGCCGATCATCCAGACGGCATGATCGGCGCCTTGCGGGCGCGTGTCGAAAAGCTCGCCTGCGGTTTTTCGATGGCTGATAATTACTTCGCCTGGCAGGCCTTCGGTCGCCGCTATGGCGCCGAGGCGAACGCGCCGACTCCGCCCTATCTGGAGCGCGGGAATTTCGACATCGTGCGCGTCAACGCCGACAAGGTCGACGTCTTGCAGGTCTCGATGACGGAATTTCTCGCCACCCAGCCCGCAGGCAGCGCCGATTGTTATGTGTTGCTAGACGCGCAGGACTGGATGGACGACGCGACACTGAACGCGCTCTGGACGCAGATCACCCGCACGGCGCGGCCTGGCGCACGCGTGATCTTCCGCACGGCGGCCGACGAGATGCTGCTACCCGGTCGCGTCTCCGATGACATCTTGCGTTTCTGGCGGCGAGATGACGGCCGCTCGGCGGCATTGCACGCGCGCGATCGCTCGGCGATCTATGGCGCGTTCCATCTCTATCGTTTTGCGGGAGCTGGCGCATGAGCGATGCCGCGTTGATGATGGATCGCATCTACTCCTGGCAGACCGGCCTTTACGATGTGACGCGCCGCTATTATCTGCTCGGCCGCGATCAGCTGATCGACGCATTGGCGCCGCCGCATGGATCCAATGTTCTGGAAATCGGATGCGGCACGGGCCGCAATCTCGTCAAGACGAGCGCGCGCTGGCCCGCCGCGCATCTGCACGGCCTCGACATCTCGCAGGTCATGCTTGTCAAGGCGGAAAAGTCTCTGCGGGGCGGGGCGCGCCTGGCGCAGGCGGATGCGACGACCTGCGAGCCAGACAAGATCTTCGGATGCGTCTTTCATCGCGTGTATTTTTCCTACACGCTGTCGATGATCCCCGACTGGACGGCCGCGCTCGACAGGGCGGCGGCGTCGCTGCCGCCCGGCGGGGCCGTGCTGATCGCAGACTTCGGCGACCAGAGCGGCTTGCCACTTTGGTTCCGGCGCGTGCTGCACAGATGGCTGGCGCTGTTTCACGTCACGCCGTGTCCGGAGGCCGAGAGCGTCATGCGAACGATCGCCGCGCAACGCGGTCTCGCATGCGACTTCGTTCCGCTCTATCGCGGTTACGCCTTCGTGGCGGCGCTTCGCCGGACCACCCGTGTCTAATCCGCGCCGCGTCGGCGCAAGGCCAGCTGCAGGATGACGTAAGTCGCGGCGGCTGCAATGGCCGCGGCGCCGAATGCGTACCAGAAACCCAGATCGTCATCACCAAAGGGAAGGCCTTTCGTGTTCATGCCGAAGAAGCCCGTTACCAGCGTCGCCGGCAAGAACAGGGCTGTCAGCATCGAGAGCACGTAAAGCTGCCGGTTCGTTTCATTGGCGAGATGGGCGGAAACTTCATCCTGCAGGAGCCGCGCGCGATCCTGGGAGGCGTGCACTTCCTGATAGATGGACTCGAGTCTTTGCGCGATGCGGCCCGCAGCGTCGCGCATGTCGGCTGGCATGCGCGAGGCGGGCGCACGTTCCACACGCCGAAACAGCACAAGCAGACGCGACATCTGGCGATGAAGCGTGATGGCGCGGCGGCGAACGCGCGGTGTCTCGGCGCGCGCATCCTTCACATAGCCGGTCATGATCTTGTCTTCGATGGCGTCGACCGCATGGCCGAGATCGCTCGCGGCTCTTGCCATGTAATCGGCTTCCCGATCGACGATTTCCTCGAGGAGTTCGAGCGAGGACTCGATCTTCTTGCCGCGCTCGATGGCGATGCGGGTGTTCTCAACGGAGAGTAGCGAGCGCCGCCGTCCCGTCAGCAGAATGCGGTCCGCCACGACAAATCGCAGTTCCGCCATTTCCTCCGAGCGCCCATCAAAATCAAGCTTCGCATCGACGAAGACGCCGGCAAGTTGGCCGTCATCCATCTCGATACGATCGTGCGATTCATAGGAGAGCAAAATTTCGCGGGCTTCTTCGGTGATCCAGGCCTGATCTTCAATCCATTTGCGGCAGCGGACGTCCGTCAGGTGCACATGGACCCACCAGAATCCGTCGTCAGAAACGGACTCCGCAGCGTCAGGGAAGATGTCGTAAGAACCCCGCCCTTCTGGTGAAAACTGGAAAGCAAAGACCAGCCCTCGTTGATCATTGGAATCGCCAAGCATGGCGGTGGCCGAATCCACGATCGACATGTGAGCGTCCCGGGCAGGTGAAAGATTATTTCGATTAGTTAGAATTCATGACAGTTCAGTGACGCTTGTGCGGGTGCAGGCGGGCGCGCCTTGATTTGACGATCATGCAAATGTCATCGATCCAGCGCACACTTTTCGGATGATCTTGTTTCGGTTCGCCCTCGCGCTCGCGTCCTCCCTCATGCTCATCGGCGCCACGCGCGCCGAGGTTGCTCCCAATATTGTGGTCGCGAAAGCGGCCGAGGGATATCGTATTCATGTAGAGGCCTTGCTGTCGTCGCCACCGCGCCAGGTATGGGCGGCGCTGACAGATTGCGCGCGAGCCAAAAGCTTCGTGCCGCATCTTGAGAGCTGCCGGATTCTCAGCCGGGATTCAGCCGGGCGCTGGGACGTGCGGGAGAATGTCGCCAACCCACCGTTCCTGGCCCGCGTCCGCACGATCGTCCGCAGCGATTACCAGCCGATACGCGGTTTCACTTACAAACTTGTCAGCGGGGACATGCGGAAGTCCGAGGGCGCCTGGACCCTCACCCCGCAGGGAAGTGGCACGCATGTTGTCTATGAAGCATTGGTCGATCCAAACATGAACGCGCCTTCCATGTTGATTACGGCGGCCATACGCAGCGACCTCCCTTCCATGTTCCGGAAACTCGACGAGTTGAGCCTCATTAGCGCGCTCAAGCCCTGATCTTTACGTGCGTGCTTGTTCTCGGAATGGCCTCTGCTATTTACTTTATGAGAAACTAAAGATGCGCGTCGATGAGGCTGAGACAATCGTCCATGGTTTGCTCCTTCAATCGCGGTCCGGTGCGCCGCCCGGAAAGTAATGACGGTAGGGGCGCCCGCCATCGACCGCCTTCGCCACTGACGGCCTTGCAAGCAGGCGGGCACGATAGGCGGCAAGGGCGGGATACCGGCCATCATTGGGATGGACCCAGTCAGCATAGAAAAGACTAGGCGCGGCAGCGCAGTCGGCCATCGAGAAGCCGCCGGAGCAAGCCCATTCGCGACACGAGAATCGCTCCTCCAGCCACGCGTAGATCGTCTCAAGCCTCCCATTTGCAACAGCAACGCCTGCAGGGTCCTTTCTGTCGGTTGGACGCAGGCGGTCATTCACGATCTCTTGCATCACGTTCATGACGTAATTGTCGAAGATGCGATCGAGCATCCGGACCTCGTGCGCGGCGCGCGTCTCGCCCGGGATGAACCGCATCGGACCGGGATGGACCGCGTCGAGGTACTCGATGATGCTGGTTGCTTCCATGACTTGGGTTTGGCCGTCCACGAGAAGCGGGAACTTGGCTACCGGCCATCGACGTTTCAGCTCGCCACCATTGTCCGGCGTGGCCGGATCGACGTTTCGGAACTCGAACGATGTGCCGTTTTCGTAAAACGCGATCAGGGCTTTCCAAGTGTAGGAAGAGAAGGGGTGGCCGAACAATTCCATCGCTCATTGCTCCAATCTCGGTTTCACACTTTGGCTGGCCGGGTCACGTTTGGCTCTGTTTACGAATGCGCCGCCTGTCCAGGTCGCGGCGCCTCACGCCAGATCGTCGGCTTGAAACTACCCGCACGCTTCACGGTTCGACCCCGTCCTGGAGAATGATCGATCCCAGTCCTCTCCCTCCGCCATGTAGATCACCTGGAAGGCGCTGCAATAAATAGAAGGCGCTGGCAGGTCTGCGACGGTTCCAGATCGACGCATCTTCCGCTAGCCTCGGATTCATCACGTAGCTGAGCGGAAGCCAATCCGCGGAAGTAAGGAAGAATACGGGAGGTCCCATGCTGCGCAAGGAACAGAACGATCTTCTCACACAAACAGGCGCAGGCGCGCCGATGGGCGAGTTGTTCCGCCGCTACTGGTTGCCCATCCTCCTGGCGAATGAATTGCCGGAGCCCGATTGCCCGCCCGTGCGCGTGAAGATCCTGTCCGAGCGGCTGGTGGCGTTTCGCGACAGTGAGGGAAAGCTCGGGCTCATCGACGAGTTCTGTGCGCATCGTGGCGTCTCGCTCTGGTTCGGCCGCAACGAGGAATACGGTTTGCGCTGCCCCTACCATGGCTGGAAATTTGACACGTCGGGCCAGTGTGTGGAAGTCCCCTCTGAGCCCGCGTAGAGCGGTTACGCAAAGAAGATCAAGCTGACTTCCTATCCGTTAATCGAGCAGGGCGGCGTGCTCTGGACCTATATGGGCCCATCCGACCAAGAGCCGCCACGTCCGGCATGGGAGTTCTCGCTCGTCAGGCCGGACCAGCGCTACGTCTCGAAACGTCTTCAGGAATGCAATTGGCTGCAAGCCATGGAGGGCGGCAAGACGGGCGTCCTTGACAAGGAGGCAGAGTGGTAAGAACCTGCTTCTGTAGCGCTCCCGACGGTCAAAAGCCGCGACAGAGAAAGCGCGGCAGGCTTGCCGACGGACGATTTTCGTCCCCGCATGGCGTCCTGAACAGAACGTCACCTTGCCATGGAGACGTACCATGTTGAAGCTTGGCGACATTGCTCCTGATTTTGAAGCCGAAACAACGGACGGCCCGATCAAGTTTCATAACTGGATCGGCGATTCCTGGTGCGTGCTCTTCTCGCATCCGAAGGATTTCACGCCGGTGTGCACCACCGAACTGGGCAAGACGGCGGCGCTTTCGGGCGAGTT
>JANXTB010000037.1 GCA_025356415.1 Hyphomicrobiales bacterium | reverse complement strand
GTGCTTCGATCCTGCCAAGGATCACCAAGATGGCTCACACGATCAGAAACCACCTCTTGCGTCGGATGACGCCGCGTGATTTCGAGGCGCTGAAACCTTTGCTGAGGCCGGTAAGCTTCGTCGACAGACAGCAATTGTCTGGACCCGGTGAAGCGATCAAGGAATTATACTTCATCGAAAGCGGGGTCTGCTCGGTGAAGGCGTGCGTGTCCGAGCTGGACTCGATCGAAGTCGGCCTGATCGGCAGGGAAGGAGTCACGGATCACGTGATGGAAAAGGGCGATGCTTCCGCCCTGAGCGTTCTCGTGCAAATTCCGGGCGAAGCGTTTTCGGTGCGCGCTGAAGATTATGCAGACTGGATCAGGGATCGTAACGACGCGCTCCGCTTGATGGTCCGCTATCAACAAGCCTGGGTCACGCAAATCTCTTTCACGGCTTTGTCGCACGGAACGTTCAATGTGGAAGAGCGGCTCGCGCGCTTGTTGCTGATGCTGTTTGATCGCATCGACGAGGCTCCCATTCCACTCGCGCACGACAGGCTGGCTGTCATGCTGTCGGTCCGCCGCTCGGGCGTGACCAATGCGCTGCATGTGCTTGAAGGGCTTGGCGCGATCAAGTCCAGCCGGAGCCTGGTCATTCTCAAGGACAGGCCAATGCTGGAATCGCTGACATCGGGTTGCTACGGAATCCCCGAGAGAGAATACATGAGGCTGCTCGGACCCATGCCGCCGAGATGATAACTAGCCGAGCTTGAGTTCCGGCAGGATCTTGGCGCCGAATTCCTCAAGCCCGTCATGCATCGGCCAGAAGTGCAACATGAAGAGACCGACGCCCATCGCCTCGTAGCGCTTCATGCGCTCGACGATGGTTTTCGGCGTTCCAACCAAATTGGCGCCGACGCCCGATACGCCGACCGGCGACAGCGCCGCCACACGCATGTGCTCGTCGGCTTTCGCCTGTGCTTCTTCTTCCGTTTCGCCGATGATGACGATGGCGTTGATGCCATATTGCATCTTGCGGCCGAGCGCCTTCACGCGCGTTTCCATCTGTCCGACTTCATCCTCGATGCGTTTCAGGCTCTGCTCGTAATTGGCGCGGTCCTTGTCGTAATTGACGAACCAACACTCGCACTCCTGCGCGACGACATTCATGCCCTCATCGGCGCGGCTCGCTGCGTAGAATGGCGGGTGCGGCGCGCGCACCGAGCGCGTCGGCATTTTCACGCCGTCGATATGGTAGAAGTCGCCGTTGAACGTGACGGATTCCTCAGTCCACAGGCGTTTCATCACCTGGATGAATTCCTGCATCTGCCTGTAGCGGCCGCCGTCCGACTCCACCCACTTGCCATACATATTATGTTCTTGCGGACGCGTGCCGTTGACGATGTTGACGCAGAAACGTCCGCCGCTGATGCGGTCGATCGAGGCGCCAAGTTTCGCCATGATGCGCGGATCGGCGATGCCGGGATGCACCGCCGCCATGATCTCCATCTTGCGCACGACCGGCGCCAGTGCGGCCGCATAGATCCATGAATCGAGATCGGGGCCGAACCAGCGCTGCGCGATCAGCGTGATGTCGAAGCCGAGTTCTTCGGCGCGGTTGAGCACCTTCACCGCATATTCGAAACTGCCATCAGGGCCGCCGCCATGCGTGGTGAGCGCATCGTGCAGCGGCTTGGTGAGCGGGTCCGGGCGGATGGTCTGCGGGGCAGGGGTCCAGATGCCGAGGCGCATGGTCTTTTTTCCTTCTTAGTTTTTTGGCGCGCCGTACATGATGTCGCGCAGCTTGTCGCGCTGCGCTTGCGGAATATCCGCCAGACGCTGAACGACAGCGAGCGTCTGCTTCGCATCGAGCGGCGTCAGTTCGAGATTGATCTTGGCGGCTTCCTTGGCGAATTCCGGATCGCGCGCGCTCGCCATGAAGGCGGTCTGCAGGGCCTCGGCGCGGTCAGCGGGAATGCCCGGAGGCGCCGCATAGGGGCGCGCGACCAGATAGGGAATTTCCGCCATCTCGATCATCTGCGTCGCGGTTTCGCTTTTCGAAAGCTCAAGCGCAGTAGGCACATCCGGCAGTTCGGGATGGCGCGTCTTGCGGGCGAATTGCATGAGGATCTGCATCTTGCCCTTCGGGTCGGCCCATGCAGGCTTGCCGATTTTCGTGCTGATGTAATTCACGAACTGCCCATCAAGCTCACCATTCTCGACAGCGAGCCCGATGGTGTTGGAATCCTGATAGCCCGGCACGAGCTTGATGTTGAGGCCGAGCACATCCTTCAGCAGGACGGTCACATCGTGATCGGTCGCGCCGGCGCTGGTGACGCCGACCGTGATCTGCGGGCCGCCGGGGCGGCGCAGGTCGTCGATCGATTTCACATCCGCGCGCTTTCGCATGAACAGCGTGAAGGAATCCTCCGTGGAATCCGAGAGTGTGCCGAGCCATGTCAGCTTCAGCGGGTCGAATTGCACATTGGGGTTGCCGCCGATGACGGCGATCAGCGGCATGTTGCGATCGAAGGCGGCGATGACGGTGCCGTCCTTTGGCGCGGTCACGGCGAGATAATTGGTGGCGCGCAACGAGGCTGCGCCGGGCATGTTCTGCACGACGACGGAAGGCTTGCCCGGCATGTGGTTGGGCATGAAGCGGGCGAGCAGGCGGGCGAAGAGATCGTAGCCGCCGCCCGGGCCGTAGCCGACAACAAGGCTGATGGTCTTGCCGCGATAAAAATCAGCTGGATCAGCCTGCGCCTGGGCGCATGACGCCGCGAGCAGCGCCGTCATCAGCGCAAGCCTTGCGTATTTCATGTGTGTTCCTTCCCCAATTTCTTACCGTGCAGGCTCTTGTGCGACCTGCTTGCGTCCGGACGCCCCCCGGCCCCGAACCCGTTACCAAGCTGCATATCACGCGGGCTCTTGGCAAGAAGAACCGTCCAGGAAACCCGCGTTTTTCTGATGCGTTTGTATCAAACTGGACTGCCTGGAGCGGAGGCGACGCCATGACCCCGGAAGAACGCAAGCTCGTACTCGAACCAGCGAACCCCGACCCCGATTTTGAGGAGCGTGTGAAGACTTACCTGATGTTCACGCACCTCGTGAGATATTGCATGTTCGCCGCGCCGTTCTTCTTCGCCTTCATCTTTTACTGGACGGTGTGAGCGCTCACGGGCCTGAACAGATCACGTTGAGCAGCGCCTGGTTGCCGCTTTCGACGGCCTCCATCGCGCGCCGCATCGCGTGGGGCATTTCGGCCGGATTGGCGACGCGCTCGCCATAGCCGCCTGACGTCTGCACGGCTTTTTCGAATGCGATCTCATGGTCGAAATAGGTCAGCGGTTCGCGGTTTGATTTCGCCGCATAGCCGGTCGGATAAACCTCGTGCGTGTTGCGCTTCACGGCGCCCCACATCTGGTTGTTGAAGACGATGGTCAGGATAGGCAGCTTCTCGGCGCGCGCTACATAATGCGCGGGCACCGGATTGCCGAACATGTAAGCGCCGTCGCCGACCGTGCAGATGACCTTGCGCTTGGGAGCCGCGATCTGCATGCCGAGCGCCGTGCCGAGGCCCCAGCCAAGTCCGCCCGCCGCGCCGGCAGAGAAGAACGTGCCCGGCACGGTGAGATCGAGATGTTCCCACGTAAGAGGCGATTCTTTCACCAGAATGGTGTCGTCGCTCTTCACCTCATTGACGCAATGCGTGATCCACGCCGGATGCAGCGGGTCCTGATTGCGGCCCTTTTCGAGAATGTCGGCCCAGCGCGCGCGCTGGTTGGCGCGCGTTTCGGCAAGGCGCTTGCGCCGCGCCTCGATGCGATCGCGGGCTTGTGGCGCGCGCAGCTTCAAGGCTTCGGTCAGCATCGGCAGCGTGCCTGAGAGCACGCCGGTGATG
>JANXTB010000017.1 GCA_025356415.1 Hyphomicrobiales bacterium | reverse complement strand
TGAACGCTCTTGTAGATCTCGGTGAATCGGGCGGGCGCGAGTTGTACGATGACGACGCCGCCAAACGAGCCGTCAGCCTTGTTGATCCGTCGTGTCAGCGGGACCACGGTCTGTCCGAAGAGCTCAGGCGCCGTGGGCTTTCCGACAAAGAGCCGATTGGTTTTGGCTTGCTGATGGCGCTCGAAATAATCCTGTCCGGAAAAATTCAAACTGGGCCATAGGCCCTTGCGCGAGGCGGCGATCAGCGCGCCGTTTTCATTGATGATGCCGACGCCTTCAAACAGGCTGTCGGTAAAGACGCGGCCTTCGACGAGATGGTTCAGCGCGTCTTGCGGGCCGGTCGCGGAAGTTTCTGCGGACACATACCGGCTGACGAGGTCGGCGCTTTGCAATGTGCGGGATGTGTATTCCTGCAGCGCCACAGCCAAGTTTTCGTTGCGCGTGATGGCCGAGGCTATCGTGCGGTCGTGATCGAGGTTGTCTTGAATCCAGAGGGCGCAGCCAATGAACGCGATCAGGCCAATGCTCCCGATCGGTATAAGAAAGCGCGCGCCCATTCCCGGTCTCCCCCTCGACCGTTCATGCATAGTCATCCCTTGCTAAGGGGAAGTTAAAGCCAAAGTGCGTATCAGTTTTTTCCTTTTAAGTGCGGGCAGGACTAGAGCTCGAGCGCTGCCTTTGAAAATTTCGACGCTCGCTGTATTTCGGCACAGCGCTGAATGTGATCAGCCGCGCACCACGACATCCATCCGTCCGATGCCCTGGAATGTCGCAGTCATCGTATCGCCGGGGTGCACCTGCTCGAAGCCGACTGGCGTTCCCACCATGATCACGTCGCCGGGGTGGAGCGTGTAGAAATTCGAGGCGTGTGCGACGAGCTCGCGGATGTTGAAGGCGAGATCGCGCGTGTTGGCGCGCTGGATCTGCCTGTCATTGATGGCGAGCCCGGTGTCGAGCGAGTCAGGATCGGCGATTTCATCGCGCGTGACGATCCAGGGCCCAAGCACGGCGTAGGAATCGATCGACTTGCGCGAGCACTGGCTCTCCTTGCCGCGCAGCGTCATGTCGAGGCCGATGCAATAGCCGAAAACATGCTCCATGGCCTGCGCCACCGAAATGTCAGAGCCGGTCTTGCCGATGACGATGGTGAGTTCCGCCTCCGGGTCGGTGCGCCGCTCGGGGAAGCGCAGCGTGACCCCCTCCGAGGGGCCGACGAGCGCGCTGTTCGCCTTGATGAACATCTGGATGCCATCGCCGTCCTGCCGCGCGTTTGTGGAGCTTCCCCCAAGATCGATGTTTTCCTCCGCGAGCTTGCGGCGGTTGCGCGCGATGCCGATGATCTTTGACGGGTTGGCGACGGGGCTTTTCAGGTCAACCGAAGCGAGCGGCACGCGCGGCGCCGTGTTGCGTATCTCGGCGATGCGGGCGCTGACCGCGTCCCAATGCAAGATCAGGCGGTCGCCCATCGGCGCTGGCCAGCGCAGCGCGGGAATGGCGTCGAGCGCGGCTGTGACGTCGAGGATCGTGTCGCCTTCAACGATGCCGAGGCGATCCTGATTGAAGCGGCAGATTTTCATTTTACTTCCTCGCCCGAAATGCCCGCGATGATGTCGAGCACGCGGCGCTTCTGGTCGGCTGTGGGCTCGCTGATGACTTTGCGCGCATTGGCGAGCGTGCTGTCGGGATCGAGATATTCGACATAGCGCTCGGCGCGTTCGCCATCGGCGATCAATTGCGGATTGTGAAGCGTCGCTTTCATCGCCGCCTGCAGATAGGCGAGGCGCGCGGGCGGGGTCGAGGGCGGCACGATCATGACGCGGCCGAGATTGCTGATCGTGTCGTAGAAATCGAAATACCAAGCCTGATCGGGCGTCAGTTGAGCGGCTTCGAAAATGGTCGGATGATCGGGGAAGAGCCGCGAGCGCGTGCGAGACATGGTGGCGAGCGCCACCGCTTCTCCCGATTTCACGAAATGCCCGGCGGAGGATTCGGCCTGGAACATGGCGTCCATCTCGCCACGCGTCAGCGCGAGAGCCGCCTGGTTGCTGCCGCTATATCCGGCGACGACCTGGCAATCCATATGCAGCGCGACACAGGTGAAGGCCGCGCCGATGGCGAGACCCGAGCTGACGCCTGACGCGGCCCAGCGCCATTTTCCCGTCCGCGCCAGCGCCTGCGCGATGGTCTTGGTTGGGGAGTTCGGATCGACCAGCCAGACCGACGGCGGCGCGCCGACTGTTGCGAGATAGTGGAATTTCGTCAGGTCGTAGCGCACGCCGGACTGGTTGGTGAGCTGCGCGAAAGCCGCGCCCGAACCATTGGCGAGCGAGAGCGAGAGCCCGTCGGGCGGGGCGGTGTAGAGGAAGTTCATGGAGCTCAGGCCGCCCGCGCCGGGACGGTT
The DNA here is from genome assembly GCA_025356415.1 of Hyphomicrobiales bacterium. Classification (GTDB taxonomy): domain Bacteria; phylum Pseudomonadota; class Alphaproteobacteria; order Rhizobiales; family Beijerinckiaceae; genus Terripilifer. The sequence goes on along the minus strand of JANXTB010000017.1, from coordinate 3,277 downwards.
TTCCACCACGACGGTCGTGCCGATCACCTTCGAAAAGTAGGGCGCGATCATGCGCGAGAACACGTCGTAGCCGCCGCCCGGCCCGGAGCCGACGATCATGCGCACCGTCTTGCCGGCGTAATAGGCCTTGCCATCCTCTTGCGCGGACGCTGGCGTGAGCGATGTCGCGAGAAGACTTGCGCCGCACAGAACCATGCGGCATGCCCATTTGGATGCGGCGCCCATCGGCCCCTCCCTTTTCACCGGCCTTTACGGCTCTGCCGCGAAGGCTAGCTGATCGCGGGCGTCTGACAAGGTGCGTTGGTTATGGCGAGTTCAGGATCCCTGTTTTCAGACTTGCCGGACGGGCCGCTTGGCGCGGAGCGGCTTGAGGACCTGGTGCGTGCGGGCGGCGTCCGCATCGAGCGGATCGTGTCCACCGGGCAGGCGACGCCGCCGGGCGAATGGTTCGATCAGGCGTGGGATGAATGGGTGGTGCTCCTCTCGGGCGGTGCGGGCCTGCTGATCGAAGGAGAGAGCGGGCAGCGCAGGCTCTCGCCCGGCGACTGGGTGTTCCTGCCCGCGCGCCAGCGCCATCGGGTCGAGTGGACCGCTGCGGGCGAGCCCACCGTCTGGCTGGCCGTGCACATCGGGCTTGCTCCAAATCAAGGCGCTGATCCCGCATCCTGAGAAAATCTCCCGAAATGTCAGGGAGAGAGACAATGACTGAGCCGCGCGTGACAGGTATCCGGGGCGTGACGCTCGCCGTCCGCGATCTCGACGAGAGCCTCGACTTTTACCGAGACAGCTGGGGTTTGGCGGAAGTCGGACGCATGGGGCCGTCCGCTTGGTTGCGCGCCACCGGCACGGAACATCATGTCCTCACGCTGAGCCAATCTCCGCAGCCGGGCCTGCTCGCCGTGCGGCTGGCGGCGCCCGACAAAGCGGCGGTGGACGGGCTTTACGCCAAGGCGATCGCCTTTGGGGCCGACGTGATCGACGCGCCCGAGACGCTGGATGCGCTGATGGGCGGCGGCTACGGATTTTCGTTTCGCACGCCAGACGGCATCGTCCAGCAGATTTCATCCGGCGTTGAAGAACACGCGTCGCGCATCGATGATCGAAAGCGGCCGCAGAAGTTTTCGCACGTTGTGCTGCGCGCGGCGAATTACCCGCAATTGCGCTCGTTCTGGATGGATCTTCTGGGCTTCAAGCTGTCCGACGAGACGGACGGAATCAACTTCCTGCGCTGCTCGAAGGACCACCATTCTGTCGCGCTCGCCAAGGCCGACGGGCCGGGCCTGCATCACATGGCGTTCGAGCTTCCCGACCTCGATTCTCTGATGTACGCGTCCGGCCACATGCGCACCAAGGGGCATAATCTCGAGTGGGGCGTCGGGCGCCATTCGGGTCCGGGCAACAACATTTTCTCGTTCTTTATCGAGCCGAACGGGTTCGCCGCCGAATACACGACTGAGATGTTCCAGGTCGACGACGCGACCTATCCGAAACGGTCGAAGGAATGGTGGCGCGAGAACCGCCCGAATGGCGGGCGTGACGCGTGGCAGATGGCGCCGAAGCGTTCGGACAAACTGGTGAAGGCGCGGCTCGGACAGCTCACGCAGGAAATCATGGGCTGCGACGCGGCGATTTCGAAGGTTCTGGCCTGACGCAGATCAAGGTCGAAATCCCAACTTGTGGGATAATTAACTTTGAAATTGACGCCTCAGGAGCGAGCCATGAACGTGAAGCAAATCTTCCCCGACCTCGTGAAGGCGATCTTCACGCGCCGCCGTTCGGATAATTTCGTCTGCGGCGATTGCACCCGGAATGCGCAATGCGGCGAGGCGCCCAGCGAGCGTTGCGTTATCCGCGCCGCGCAGATCGCGTCGGACAGGGGCCGCCCGCCGAAGCCCTCGACCTTCATCGGCTGGTGATCGTGCTAATCTCTCTCCAACAGGGGAGAGATTATGCAGATCGTCCGCATGGCATACGACGCGCCCGGCAAGGATGCCGAGCGCAAGGCGCATTTCGAGGCGCATCGCGCGCATCTGCGCTCAGGCCTTGCGCGCATCGTGCAATCAGGCCCGCTGTTTGCGACCGACGGCTCGGGCCGCAAGGCCGGCGCGCTCGTGGTGTTCGAGGCTGACGATGTCAGCGAGGTCGTGCGCTTCACCGCGCAGGATCCCTACATCGTGAACGGCGTCTACGACCGCATCGAAATCCTGCGCTGGGACAAGACGATCGGTTGAACCGAACTGAGCCGCTTTCCATTTGGCGCCGCTTCCGCCTAAATTCCCGCAACAAGGAATGTGAGGGAGCGGAACATGCGCAGATTGATGCTCGCGGTGGCGGCCGTGCTCGGATTGGCCGGCGCCGCGCAGGCGCAGACGCCCGAGGCCTTCTACAAGGGCCGCAATATTTCGCTGGTCATGGGCACCGGGCCGGGCGGCAGCTACGACCTGTATGGTCGTCTGATCGCCGCCCATCTCCCGAGATTCATTCCCGGCCAGCCGAACATGATCGTCGAGCACATGCCAGGCGCGGGCGGCGCCATCGCGGGCAATTACATTTACAACACTGCGCCACAGGACGGCAGCAAGATCCTTCTCGCTCATCCCTTGCCGCTGATCGAGAAGCTGCAGAACGACGGCGTGCGTTTTCAATCAAAGAAGCTGCAATGGCTTGGCGCCTACGACCAGATCAGCCAGATGCTCGCGATCTGGCATACGTCGCCGGGCACGACGATCGACGAGTTGAAACGCGAGCCGGTGGTGCTTGGATCGATGGGCCGCTCGCACCTGTCCTATCAATGGGCGTCGCTTTTGAAGGACGCGCTCGGCGCGAAGTTCCGCGTCATCTCCGGCTTCCCGACCGGCGGCGAACTCAACATGGCGATGGAGCGCGGCGAGATCGCCGGTTGGGCGGTGGCGTGGGAGAATATTTCCGGCGGCAATTCCGAATGGCTGCGCAGCCGCAAGGTCATCATCCCGGTGCAATTCACGCTGACGCGCATGCCTGAACTTCCCGATGTGCCGACACTGATTGAATTGTCGAGCGGCGAGGCGCGCGATATCGCCGAGTTCCTGGCGTCAGGCACGCCGCATGCGCGCGCGCTTGCCGTTGGCCCGAATGTGCCCGCCGATCGCGTGGCCGCGCTGATTCAGGCGTTCGAGGCGATGATGAAGGATGAGACGTTCCTGGCTGAAGCCAGGAAGCGCAATCTGTCGATCACGCATCGCGCGGCGAAGGAAGTGCAGGCGCTCGCGGCGCGCATCGTCGATGTTTCGCCCGAGTT
>JANXTB010000384.1 GCA_025356415.1 Hyphomicrobiales bacterium | reverse complement strand
CGCGACGGTGGAACGCTTCTGGCCGATCGCGACATAGACGCAATACAGCTTGATGTTTTCGTCCGGCTGCGCGTTGAGCGGCTTCTGGTTCAGGATGGTGTCGAGCGCGATCGCGGTCTTGCCGGTCTGGCGGTCGCCGATGATCAGCTCGCGCTGGCCGCGGCCGACCGGAATCAGAGCGTCGATCGCCTTGAGGCCGGTCGCCATCGGCTCATGCACCGACTTGCGGGGAATGATGCCCGGCGCCTTCACGTCGACGCGCGCGCGCTGGTCGGTGACGATCGGGCCCTTGCCGTCGATGGGATTGCCGAGCGCGTCGACGACGCGGCCGAGCAGGCCCTTGCCGACCGGCACGTCCACGATGGCGCCTGTGCGCTTGACCGTCTGGCCTTCCTTGAGCTCGCGGTCGGACCCGAAGATCACGACGCCGACATTGTCGGATTCGAGGTTGAGGGCCATGCCGCGCACGCCGTTCTCGAACTCGACCATCTCGCCGGCCTGGACATTGTCCAGACCGTATACGCGGGCAATACCGTCGCCGACGGAGAGCACCTGGCCCACCTCGGTAACCTGAGCTTCGTTACCGAAGTTCGCGATCTCGTTCTTCAGGATCGCGGAAATTTCAGCGGCGCGGATATCCATCAGCCGACCTCTTTCATGCGTGTGCGGATCGAATTGAGTTTGGTCTTGAGCGAGCCATCGACCATGCGAGACCCGAGCTTGACGATGAGGCCGCCGATGATCGCAGGATCAACCTTCACGTTCATCTCGACGGAGGACGAGCCGGCCGCCTCGCGCAGCGCAGCGCGCAGGGCTTCGAGGTTGGCGGGCGATAGCGGCTCGGCGACCGTGACTTCAGCGCGCGAGACGCCGCGGGCGGCGTCATGCAGCTTGCCGAAATCGGCGATCATCGTGGGCGTCGCAAACAGGCGGCGCTTGGATGCGACGAGCTTGAGGAATTTGGCGGTGAGGCCGCCGATGCCGGAAGCGTCGAGGACGGCGCCGAGCGCCTTGACCTGATCTTCGGCCGAAAATGCGGGGCTGCGAACAAGACGCGCCAGATCCGCGCTCTCGTTCAGCATGGCGCTGAAACGCGAAAGTTCAGCGGCGACCAGCCCGGTCGCGCCTTGTTCCTGCGCCAGCGCGAAAAGAGCGGAGGCGTAGCGCCCCGCCATTCCGGATACAATTGTTTCGTCTTTAGCCACGCGGAAAGCCTCTGGACTGGCGTCAGGCACGGCTTGCGGCAAGGGTCCGGATCGCGACGACGCCGCGGAACCCATGCAACGAGCTTGTCAGGGAACGGGGCGGCCAAGACATGACAGGCAAGAAAACTCGCCAAGCCAAACCTGCGCCCCGAAGACGCCGGTGAACTAACACATGCGTTTTAGCCGCGCAACCGCATCGGGCCCGCCCGAGATCAGGCTTTCGGACTATTTCGACGCAGCGGAAATCCTGAGCCGCGCCCAAGCGCTGCGTCGGATTTGCCGACGCTGTGACATTTTGACGGCTTCGCTAACGCATGATTCGTGTAAATTGTTCCAGTACTTCACGAAATTTCTGCGAGCCGGACTCGACACCCTTTTCCGGCCAGGCTGGAGACCGCATTCATGACGCGTGGTATCGGAGCGCTTTTCCTCGGCGCCGCTGTGATGTCGATTTTCGTGCCCGCGCCCCGTGGCGTCGAGGCCCGCCCCGTCCGCCTCACGCGGACCCGTCCCGCGGGAGCCATCCCATCGTCGGAAGCCGCGCCCGTCGCGCGGATGCTGGCCCTGGTGCAGACGCGTCCCTTCACCCAGGTCCTCGCCATCAGCGAATCGCGCGAGGAGCTCGAGCGCGAATTGCAGGAGCTCAACGACACGTGGAACGACTGGCGCCTTCGCAGCGAGCGCCAACGCTACGAGATCCAGCCCGCGCCCGTGCTGCGCCGGGTTGCCGAACCCAATCTTCGCAAGCGCGTCGCCTCCGCCTGAAGCTTGCGCGCGACACCGGGAGCGTCTAGCGGAAGGACAAGGCGGCGCGCCGCCCTCCCTCCCGCTGAGGCTCGTCCTTGAAAATCCTTCTCGTCGTCGCCGCCGCCCTGATCGATGCCGACAATCGCGTGCTGATCGCCCAACGACCCGAGGGCAAGGCGCTCGCCGGGCTTTGGGAATTCCCGGGCGGCAAGATCGACGCCGGCGAGCGTCCGGAAGATTCGCTGATTCGCGAATTGCACGAAGAGCTGGGGATCACCGTCAAGGAAGCCTGCCTCGCGCCGCTCACCTTCGCGAGCTACGCCTATCCCGACTTCCACCTGCTGATGCCGCTCTACGTCTGCCGCCGCTGGGATGGTTTCGTGATGTCGCGCGAGAATCAGGCGCTGAAATGGGTGCGCCCGCGCGAGCTACGCGACTACCCGATGCCGCCCGCCGACGCGCCACTGATTCCGGCGCTGATCGATTTGATCGGGTGATGATTCGGGCTTACAGCCCGCCCATCTTGCAGACGAGTTTCCATTCCTCATCCGTGACCGGCTGAACCGAAAGCCGCATCGACGTCACCAGCGACATTTTTGCGAGTTCCGGCGTCTGCTTCACCTGCGCCAGCGTGACGGGCTTTTTCAGCGGCTTCACGGCCTTGAAATCGACCATGCCGAACTTGCCGCTCTCGTCGGTGGGATCGGGATAGAAGGTCTTGATGACCTCGACGATTCCCACGACCTCCTTGCCCTCGTTGGAATGGTAGAAAAACGCCTGCTCGCCAATCTTCATCGCCATCAGCTGCTGCTTGGCGAGATGGTTGCGGACGCCGTTCCAATGCGTGCCCTTGGCGCCCGCCTTGACCTGATCGTCCCAAGACCATTTGAAGGGTTCGCTCTTCACGAGCCAATGCGCCATTTTCGTCATCCCCGTCCGTCATGCCCGATTCAAACTCGCCCGCAAGCTAGGGTGCGAGCGCGGGCGCGACAAGCATCAGCCTTCGGCTTTCTGGGGACGCGCGAGCAGGATGCCGACCGCCTGGTCGACGCTGATCGCGCCGCTCAGAATGTCGGCGACGGCGCGCGCGATCGGCATGTCGATGCGCGATTGCATCGCGAGTTCGAGCAGCACGGGCGCAGTATGCGCGCCTTCCGCCAGCTTTTCCGGGGCTTTCTCACCACGCCCGAGCGCCAGCCCGAACGAGAAATTGCGCGATTGCGCGGACGAGCAGGTGAGCACGAGATCGCCGAGGCCCGACAGCCCCATCAGCGTTTCGGCCCGCGCGCCGCGCGCCACCGCGAACCGTGACAATTCCGCGAAACCACGCGCGATCAACGCGGCGCCGGCGCTGGCGCCAAGGCCCCGGCCGCTCGCCATGCCGCAGGCGATCGCCAGTACGTTCTTCGTCGCGCCGCCAATCTCGACGCCGCGCACATCCGTCGAATGATAGAGCCGCAGGATCTGCGTGCCGAGCGCTGCGGCGAGCGCCTTGGCGAGCGCTTCGTCTGTGGATGCGAGCGTCACCGCGGTGGGCAATCCGCGCGCGACATCGTCGGCGAAACTCGGGCCCGACAGAATGGCGACGCGCTGGCCGGGAAGGCATTCCGCGACCACGTCGCTCATCAGGAGATCCGTGCCGCGCTCGATGCCTTTGGCGCAGACGACGACGGGAATATCCGTGGCGATCAGCCCTTCGAGCCGCATCATGAGATCGCGCATCGCCTGCGCGGGCGCGACAGCGAGAATGATCTGCGCGCCTTCGACGGCGGTTGCGAGATCAGCCTGCGGCTCAACCTTCTTCGACAGCATGACGCCCGGCAGGCGTCGGCGGTTTTCGCGCTCGGCCGACATTTCCGCGACATGGGCCGCATCGCGCGCCCACAACACGACGTGGCGACCCGCGCGCGCCGCGGCGGCATTGGCGAGCGCCGTGCCCCAGGCGCCCGCGCCCAGCACCGCGATCCTTTGCGCTTTCGCCAGATTGATCATCACGCCTTGCCGTTGTGAACGCGCTCGGCGTCGGCGTCGAGCGGCCAGCGCGGTCGCGCGGCGAAATCCAGGCCGTCCGTCAAGCCGCACCGCAAGCGCTCGATTCCCGCCCACGCGATCATCGCGCCATTGTCGGTGCAAAGCACGGGAGGCGGCGTGACAAGATGCAGCCCGCCCTCGCCGCAAAAACGCGTCAGGGCGCGACGAATCGCGCCATTGGCGGCGACGCCGCCGGCGACCACCAGCGCGGTGGGATCGCCCTCCTGCTGGCGAAACGCCTTCATGGCGTTGCGAATGCGATCGATGATCACATCGACAATTGCCGCCTGAAACGAGGCGCAAATGTCGGCGACATCGGCGGGGCGCAAGGGCGCAATGCGCTCGGCCTCCAGCCGCACGGCGGTCTTCAGGCCCGACAGCGAGAAATCGGCGCCGGGGCGGCGCAGCAGCGGGCGCGGAAAAGCGAAGCGCTGCGGATCGCCATTCAAAGCCTGTTTCTCGACCTGCGGGCCGCCGGGATAAGGCAAGCCGAGCATCTTGGCGACCTTGTCGAAAGCCTCGCCGATGGCGTCGTCGATGGTCGTGCCGAGGCGCCGGTAATCGCCGACGCCGCGCACCGCGATGAGCTGCGTATGACCGCCGGACACCAGCAGGAGGAGATAGGGAAACTTGATGCCATCGGTCAGCCGCGCGGTGAGCGCGTGGGCTTCCAGATGATTGACCGCCATGAAGGGCTTGCCAGCCGCCAGCGCCAGCGCCTTGCCGAAGGTCAGCCCCACGATGACGCCGCCGATCAACCCAGGTCCCGCCGCCGCCGCGACGCCATCGAGATCGGCCAGCTTCACGCCCGCATGCGCGAGGGCGCGCTCCACGAGGCGATCGAGCACGTCGACATGGGCGCGCGCGGCGATTTCGGGCACGACGCCGCCATAGGCCGCGTGCTCGGCGATCTGGCTCATCACTTCATTGGAGAGAATCTCGCCGGCGCCGCGTCCCGAAAGGCTGACGACCGACGCCGCGGTCTCATCGCAGGTGGTTTCAATTCCGAGGACGCGCATGAACCCGTGATTCGGCGAGAGGAGATGAGCCGGACTTTCGCAGCCCTGCGCGACACCGTATAGTCGCGGCCCAAGAAGTTGCAAATTCCGAGGGGCGCATGGGGGACAAGGCTTGGTTGAAAATCGGCACGCGCGGCAGTCCGCTGGCGCTCGCCCAGGCCTATGAGACCCGACGCCTGCTCGCCGCCGCGCATGGGCTCCCCGAGGAGCGGATCGAGATCGTCGTCATCAAGGTGATGGGCGACCAGATCGTGGATCGCGCCCTCTCGGAGGCCGGCGGCAAGGGCCTGTTCACCAAGGAAATCGACCTGGCCCAGCTCGCGGGCGAGGTCGACATCGCAGTCCACTCGTCGAAGGATTTGCCGACTCTCCTCCCGGACGGGCTGGAAATCGCCGGTTTCCTGCCGCGCGAAGACGTCCGCGACGTGTTCATTTCGCCGCGCGCCAAAAGCCTGCGCGAGCTGCCCCACGGCGCGCTCGTCGGCACGGCGTCGTTACGGCGGCAGGCGCTCGTGAAGAAAATCCGGCCCGACTTGCGCGTCGGCCTGCTGCGCGGAAACGTGCAGACGCGGCTCGCCAAGCTGCAATCGGGCGAATGCGACGCGACGCTGCTGGCGCTCGCCGGGCTGAAGCGCCTCGGCCTCACCAGCCACGTGACGGAAATTCTCAGCGAAGAGGATTTCCTGCCCGCCGTCGGCCAAGGCGCCATCGGCATCACGGTGCGCAGCGACGACCACGAGACGCATGTGCGCCTCGGCGCCATCCTGCATTCCGCAACCGGCTACGCGCTGACGCTGGAGCGCGCTTTCCTGCGGGTGCTCGACGGCTCCTGCCGGACGCCCATCGCCGGGCTCGCCAAGGTGGATGGAGAAAGGGTCTCATTCCGCGGCCTCATCATGCGCGTTGACGGTTCGGAAACCTACGAGACACGGCTCACGGGCGCCGCCGAAGAGGCCGAGCGGCTCGGCGTGCAGGCCGGGCAGGACCTGCTTGCGCGCGCGCCGGCGGATATTCTGGCGCATTGAGCCATGCGCATCCTCCTCACGCGACCCGAGGCGGATGCAAAGCGCAGCGCGGCGCGGCTGGAGGCTATCGGCCATGAGGTCGTGCTCGCGCCCCTGTTCGAGATCGTCCCGACTGGCGCCCGGAAACCGGACGCGCCTTGCGACCGGCTGCTGGCGACCAGCGCGCATGCTTTCGACAACCTCCCCGCGCAAGCCGACCACCTGACCGCGCTGCGGCTCGACGTGGTGG
>JANXTB010000359.1 GCA_025356415.1 Hyphomicrobiales bacterium | reverse complement strand
ATCGAAGCAGCGGGATTTGGTGTAGCGAGGATCGTTGCCGACACCGAGCCACCCGCCGGCTCTCAATGACCAAGTCACATGGATGCGTGAAGAGAGAACGCCGAGATGGAAGGCGTCCTGCGTCGCTGTGCAGACAAGCATGTTGTCCGGCAGAATGCTTGCGTCGAGAAACTGGAAGACGCGATGCTTGGCCGTCTCGACGGTCGCGATGTACCGGGACAAACCTTCGAGCGCTGCGCGCAAATCTTTTCGTGGCTCCCCGAATATCCACCAATTATCGCGATAGAACTTACGACTGTTGATGTCGCGACCGTTGGGACGCCCATCGGAATCCTTCGACTCTTTCACGTACTCGACTATGTGCTGGTAGAGTTCCGGAAATTTCTTACGAAGGTCGGCAGACGAAAGACCGAATAAATCGGCCACCAAAACGCCGCGCGCCGAGCCCATTAGATCACGCCCGTTCCGGTACTCCCGCATGTGATTTTCAAGACCCGCGCGTTTACCAAGGCCCAGATGTTCAGCTTCTGAACGTTTGACGATAAATCCATCGCCATGCAATTTGACGCCTGGCGAGCAAAGAAAATCATTCGCGAGCAAGGCTCCGGTGACAGTCACATCCGCTCCCACCGACAAATCTGGATTGATCTTCCCCTTTAGATCGCGCAACACGATTTGAGGTTCATCGGTCTCAAGCCCCGCCTCCGAAACCACCTCCCACAAAACCCCATCCTTCTCGCCCGCCTCCACCACGCTCATGGCGATGCGCAGGGCTGCCGCATCCGCCGTCGCCTTGGTCCACGGATGATCGGCCACGGCCATGACGAGCGAAACAGGCTCTTTCGCGCGCATGTGCCGCTCGATGATGCGGCGCTGGAAGACTTGCGTGATGCTGTTGGTCGTCACGAAACCGAAGCGCTTCAGCCGTGTGCCCTTGCGCGTCAGAAGTTCCGCCGCGCGATCCCACCAATACATGACGAAATCCGCGCTATCGTTCATCTTCGGATGCGCGGCCCAGAGCGCCTCCGCATAATCGTCGCCCATGCGCGCGCGAATGTCCTTGCCGCCCACGAACGGCGGATTGCCGACAATGTAATCCGCCGCCGGCCATTCGGGGCATTTCGGCCCGCGATAGACGTAGGTCTCGACCGCTCGGCCCTGCGCATCCTGCGCGGTCACCGGCTTGCCATTGTCTTCGCGGCGCAGCTCCTTGGCGATAAAGGCGAGCACGGCGTCCTTCACATGGATCGTGCCGTAATCCTGCATGATCGGCTGGTCGGGCTTGCCGCTATGGGTCCGGAACCACCATTGCAGATAGCCGATCCACAGCACGAGTTCGGTGATCGCCGCCGCGCGCGGGTTGATCTCGATGCCGACGAACTGGCGCGGCGTGATCGAATCCACCTCGTTGAACATTTGTTCGCCGAGCGAGGCGAGCGCGTCGAGAACCTCGCCCTCGACGCGCTTCATCAATTCAAGGGAGACGTAGAGAAAATTGCCGGTGCCGCAGGCGGGATCGAGCACGATCGTCTCGCGCAGCTTCTTCTGAAAAGCCGTCACATGCTTGATGGCCGCCTTCTCGTCGCCCGCCGTGCGCCATTCCTCGGCTGTTGTGCAGACATTGTCCCACTCGTCACGCAGCGGCTTGATGAGGGTCGCTTCCACCACCTGCTCGACATAGGCGCGCGGCGTGTAATGCGCGCCAAGCTTGCGCCGTTCGTTGGCGTCGAGCGCCTGTTCCAGCAGCGTTCCGAAAATGGCGGGCTCGACCTGCCGCCAGTCGGCGCGCGCGGCCTCGAAGAGCTCGCCAATTTCTTCCGCCGGCAGATCGAAGACGCGCCTGTCCTTGAACAGTTTTCCATTGAAACGCATCACGTCGATTTCGAGCGCATAGGCGAAGCCGCCGGTGTCCATCGCCTCCCAAAGCTGCGACACGAGCCGCTGGAAAAGCTTAGGCTCCTTCCGGCATTTGTCGAGCACGTTGCGGAACGAGCCGCGTGGCAGAAGCTCGATGTCTTCCGCGAACATCGTGAACAGGCAGCGCATGAGGAACAGCGCGACCTGCTCGGGATCGTAAAGCGGGCGGCCCGTCGCGTCCCGCAGCGCCTCGAGATATTTCGAGACGGAGGCGACGCGCGCCGCCACCTCGCGCGTCACGCGCGCGGATTGTTTCGCCGGATCGAGCTTGTGCGGATCGTTCCAGATGAGGCGCAGGCGCTCCCTGATGTTTTCGTCATGCAGATCATCCATGAAAATGCGGAAGGATTTGCGGTCGGGAAACTGCGCGTAATTTTTGCCCTGCCCCGTGAAATCCGCGAATAGCTCGATGCAATAGCCAATGTCGCAGACGATGATGAAGGGCGGCCAGCCGTCGGCCGGGGGCAACGCGCTCGCATATTCCTTCGCCTGCGAGCGCGCATTGACCATCAGCACGTCCCAGCGGCGCGAGAACCGGTCCCTCTGCGCGGTTGGGGCCGGCATTTGAGCGGGCCCGAGTTTGAGCTCGTTGAACTTCTCGGTGCCGGGCTTCCGGCTTTGCTTGGCCTCCAGCACGAAGGAACCGCGCCGATAAAGATCTATGCGGCGGTTCGAGATGGTCCCGTCGGGATTGGGAAAACTGACGCCGCGCTCGAAGCAATAGGCGTTCTGCGACGCATCCGCCGTCGCGGGGTCGGGCCGGTCGACGCCGATCAGGTCGCAAAGCTCGGTGAGGAACAGCGAATAATTCGCCCGCTCCTGGCCGCCCTCGCCCTGAGACCAACGTGAAATGAAAGCCGAAACCGCGGCCGACGATTCTGATTTGGGCAATGAAATTCAAACGAAAAAGAGAATCTGAAAAAAGCTAAGCTTAGGCTCATTTCAGGTTTCTTGCCAAGCGTCATGGGCGCCGATGCATCGACGAGACGTGACTGCCGGAGCCCCGCCGCGCCGCTTTGCCTCCTATGAGGACCGCCCCGCATCGGCTAAACACGAGCGCACCCAACCCGCAGAGGTCGCTCTTTGGCTACTGACGTTACGCTGCCCGCCGCCGCTCTTGCCGGGGTGCTCTCTTTCCTGAGCCCCTGTGTGCTGCCGCTCGTGCCGCCCTATCTCACCTTCATCGCCGGCACGACGCTCGAGGAGCTCGCCGACGAGGGCGTGAAGGGCGCGCGGCGCGATGTGGCGATGGCGGCCATCCTGTTCGTTGCGGGTTTCTCCACCGTGTTCGTCGCGCTCGGCGCGACGGCCTCGCTGTTCGGGCAGATCATTCGCGCGCATTTGGATGTGCTGTCGTTGCTCGCTGGCGTCGCCATCATCGCCATGGGCCTGCACTTCCTCGGCGTGTTCCGCTTCGCGTTTCTCTATCGCGAAAAGCGCGTGCAGGTTGAAAAGCCGGTTGGTCTCTGGGGCGCATATTTGATGGGGCTGGCGTTCGCCTTCGGGTGGACGCCCTGCATCGGCCCGATCCTCGCCGCCATCCTGGCGGTTGCAGGCTCCGAAGATACAGTGTCGCGCGGCATGGTGCTGCTGGGCGCCTATTCGGCGGGGCTCGGCGTGCCATTCCTGCTGGCGGCGCTGGCGGTGGAGCCGTTCATGGCCTTCATCGCGCGCTTCCGGCGGCATTTCGGCATGGTCGAAAAAGTGGTTGGCGGGCTGCTGGTGCTGACCGGCATCGGCTTTCTCACCGGCGCCATGCAGAGCATGAGTTTCTGGCTGCTCGAGACCTTCCCGATCCTGTCGCGGCTCGGCTGACC
>JANXTB010000276.1 GCA_025356415.1 Hyphomicrobiales bacterium | reverse complement strand
TGCAATTTTCCGGCGCGGCCATTCACGCGCTCTCGATGCAGGAGCGCATGACGCTCGCCAACATGACCGCCGAGCTTGGCGGGCAAGTGGGACTGATCGAGCCGGACGCCGTGACAGCGGCCTACATCAAAGCCGCCGGCGCGGACGCTGGCGATATTTCCATCTGGCGCAGCGACGATGATGCGCCGCGCGCCGAGCATCATCATTTCGACGCCGCCGCGCTCACGCCCTATGTCGCTGCGCCGCACAGCCCCGCCAATTCGGCGCCGGTCGGCGACATGGATGCGGTGGCGATCGACGTCGCCTATATCGGCGCTTGCACGGGCGCCAAGCTTGTCGATCTGCGCATGGCGGCGGAAGTGTTGCGCGGTCGTCGCGTGGCGCCCGGCGTCAAGCTTCTCGTCGCGCCCGCGTCGCGCCGCGATCAGGAAGCGGCTGCGAGAGAGGGGATCATGCGTATTCTCGAAGACGCGGGCGCGAGTTTGCTGCCCAACGCCTGCGGCATTTGCGCTGGCTATGGCGGGACGCTGGATGAGGATGTGACGTGTCTTTCTTCCACGGCGCGCAATTTCAAGGGCCGCATGGGCGCGGCTTCGTCTCGCGTCTATTTGGGCTCGCCCTACACCGTGGCGGCGTCGGCCGTCACCGGGCGCATCACCGATCCGAGATTGTTGCTGGCCGAGGGAGCGCGCTCATGATGTCGGGCCGCGCATTCGTTTTCGGCGATGGCATCGACACCGATATACTGGCGCCGGGTGTCTACATGAAACTTCCCATCGAACAGCTGGCGCAACATTGCCTTGAATCCGTCGATCCCGATTTCATTCGCAACGTGCGGCCTGGCGACATTGTGGTCGCGGGCGTCAATTTCGGTGTCGGCTCATCGCGCGAGCAGGCGGCCGAAGCGCTGAAGCATCTCGGCGTCGCCTGCGTCATCGCCAAATCTTTCGGCGCAATCTTTTATCGCAACGCGCTGAATTTCGGACTGCCTGTGCTTGTCTGCGACGACGCTGACAGGATCGCCGCGGGCGATCGTCTCAACATTGATTCGGGCGCAGGACGGATTCTCGACGAGACGCAAGGGCTGGAGCTGACGGCGCAGCCTCTACCGGGTTTTCTGTTGCAGATGATTGCAGACGGAGGGCTCGTGCCACATCTCGAAAAGCGTTTCGCAGCAGCGCGCAATCAGGCGAGTTCGACAAGCAGCTGACCGCATGTGACGACGCCAGCTGCCGACGAAAGCGACAGGAGCGTCGCGTCATGCACATCGCGGCGGAAGGCTGCGCAGCCGTCGCTGATGACGACGCTTTCAAAATCGCGCACATGCGCGTCGCGAACCGTCGCGGCGACGCCGCCATTGGTGACGATGCCCGCAAAGGCCAGCCGGTCGATTCCCGCCTTGCGCAGGACCCATTCCATGCGGCTCATGTAAAAGGCCGAATAGGCGACTTTCTCGATGGCGAAATCCGCGGGCGCGAGATCGTCAACCAGCGCATGGCCGAAGGAGCCGGGTGCGAAATCACCCTTGGCGAGAAACGGTCGCAGCGCTTTCAGATGCGGCGAAATCATCGGTTCGCCGCCACGGCGGGGCACGAGTGTAAAATGTGTCGAGACGATCCAGCCGCCGCGACGGCGCACTGCGTCAACCACAGGTTTGAGGCGTGCGGGCAGGGCGGCGATATCGGCGCCGGTGGCGCCTCCGCGCGCATAGGCGCCCTGTGGATGCAGGAAGTCGTTCTGCAGATCGACGAGCACCAGAGCGGCCCGCGACGGATCTTCGAAAAGATTGTTCATGCTGCGGGCTCCTCGCGACGCTCAAGAATGATATTTCCGAGCCGATCGACCCGCGCGTCGAGATACGGCTCGACCAGAATGGTTGTGTCGGGCTGTTCGAGAAAGGCCGGGCCGTGAATGACATAGCCGGGCGGCAGCGCGAGACGGTCATAGACGCGGGCCTCGCGCCATGCGCCGTCGAGATAAGCGGAGCGCGTCGCGCGCGGCGTCACGAGGCCTGACGTGCGCGGCGCCAGGGCCGCGAGATCGAACGGCGGGCGCACACCGACCACGCCGACATGCAGGTTGAGAACACGCAGCCGCATGGTCGCCTGCGGCGCGCCGCGCGTTTCGCGATATCGCGCTTCGAACGCCAGTTTCAAAGCTGCAATATCTGGCGCGGGCGCATCGAGCGGCCATTCCAGAGGCACGGATAATGTGTGCGTCTGGCCGATATACATCATGTCGAACACAACAAGCGCATGGCGCGCCTCGAAGGCCATGCCCGATTGATCGAGCAGTGCGAAGCCCTCAGCGGCTAGGCGAATGACATCGGTTGCGAGCGCCTCCATGTCTAGCGCATCAAGCGGCGTATCGATGGTCTGCACGTAATCGTAGCGCATGTCCGCGAGCACGCAGCCAAGCGCGCTGTTCACGCCCGGATACAGCGGAACAAGCGCGGCCATCAGGTCGAGCTCGCGCAGCAGCGCGCCGGCATGCAATGCTCCGCCGCCGCCAAACGGCATCAGCGCGAAGTGGCGTGGGTCGTGCCCACGCTCGATCGAGACAAGGCGAATGGCGTCCGCCATCTTGGCGTTGGCGACGCGCACGATGGCGTCCGCCGCAGCCGTCACGTCGAGGCCGAGCGGCGCCGCGACATGGGTCTCGATGGCGGCGCGCGCGGCCGCGACATCGAGCTTTTGCGCGCCGCCGATCGGGCGTTCCGCATCGATGCGGCCGAGCACCACATGCGCGTCGGTGAGGGTCGGCCTGTCATTGCCGCGTCCGTAGCATGCGGGCCCCGGCACGGCGCCAGCCGATTCCGGCCCGACATTGAGAATGCCGCCGGCATCCACGAAGGCGATCGAACCGCCGCCTGCGCCCATGGTCGAGATCTCGATCATCGGTGTGCGAATGACCTGGCCAAAGCCGATGCTCGTCTGCGCCGCGCGCTCCGTCTCGCCGTTGGCGATGATGGCGACGTCGAAACTCGTGCCGCCGACATCGCCGGTGACGACATTGGGGAAACCGGCGGCAGCCGCGATGCGTGACGCCGCGATGACGCCCGCCGCCGGACCAGACAAAGCGGTGCGGATGGGGCGCGCACGCGCCGCAGCCGCGCTCATCACGCCGCCATTGGATTGCACGATGAGCAGCGACCCGGCGAAACCTTCGCGCGTCAGGCCGGACTCGAGCCGATCGATATAGTCGGAGACGATTGGCTGAAGCGCGGCGTTGAGCGCTGTGGTCGATGTGCGTTCGAATTCGCGGATTTCGGGCAGGATTTCACTTGAGACGCTGACATGCTGATTGGGCCAGATCTCGCGAAGCGCGCGCGCGGCGGCGCGTTCGTTTGCGTCATTGGCGTAGGCGTTGATGAAGACTAACGCGACCGAGCGCACGCCCGCAACGAGAAGCTCACGGGCGCGAGCGCGAACCTCATCGAGATCGACTGGCGTTTCGATACGCCCATCCGCCAATGTCCGTTCATTGACCTCGACGCGATGCGCGCGAGCGATGGCGGGTTCGAACGCGCCGCGCAGGCCCCAGGTCGTCGGGCGGTCACGGCGGCGCATCTCCAGCGTGTCGCGAAACCCGCGCGTGGTGATCAGCCCCGCGGGCGCAAATGTGCGCTCAAGCAGCGCATTG
>JANXTB010000275.1 GCA_025356415.1 Hyphomicrobiales bacterium | reverse complement strand
GCAGTGGGATCGGTGACGCGGGCGGCTTCCTCATCGCCCTTGGGTATGTCGCCGGATTGGTAGGCGGCCAGCGACTCGCGCAGGCCGGGGATATCGACATTGACGGGATCGGGCGCTCGCAGTGCCGGGTTGGAATTGTCGAGCGGCGCATCGGGCGCGTAGGCGGTGACTGTGGCGCCGCCAGTTCGCGGGGAAGCTTCGCGAATGGCGTCGAGCGCGGCCGGGGTCGCCTCGGAGGTCTGCGATGCGGGCGCGGAAGGCTGCGCGGGCTCGGCGGGATGTTCGGGCAACGGGACATGGCCGTCGCGCGTAACGAACCCGAAGGTCGCGATCGCCAGTGCGGCTGCGCCGGCGCCCAGTCGGAGGGCATTGCGCGACAATGTCATCCTGATCCTGTCTTTCGGGAGGGCGTAGCGTACGGATTGACCCTGCGCCGGGTTGGTTGATGAAACGTAAACCCCTCGTGCGTCGCTGATTTCATAAAGCCTTGGAATTACGGCGCGGGTTGGGCGAGTCCGGGATACGTGCCTGCCAGCGCTGCGAGTTCGGCGCTGGGTTTATAGGCCTGTGCGCCATTCCAACGCGTGATCGCTGCGTCGAAACTGGCGCGCGCACGCATACGTGCGAACCAGTCGCCGATGGCCGGAGAATGCGCCCAGAGCGCCTCCATGCCGAGGCACGCGACGCGGTGCACATAGGGCAGGGCGGCGCAATCCGCGAGCCCGAGAGCATCCCCCGAGAGCCATGCCGCATGCGCCAGTGCGTCGTCCGCCTGCGCGAGAAAGCCGGAGTAGTGAGAGATCGCCGAGGCAATATCGAGCGCGGCGAAACCCTGTTCGATCAAGCGTTGCTGACGCGCGCGTTTGGCAGGATCTGGCGTGCGGGCGAGTAGCGTCGAAATCGGGTCCGCATCGCCGCGCATGGCCGCGAGTTTGACGCTTGAGCTGAGGACCGAGCAGGCGTCGTGCAACTCGTCGACGCGGCGCAGCCAAAGCCGCACATTCGCGCGCGGTCCCGGATCGCGCGGCATGAGCGCAGGCGCAGGCCAGTTGTCCTCGACGTATTCCATAATGATCGACGACTCGACGATGATCCGCCCGTCATGGACCAGCGTCGGCACGACGCCGGCCGGGTTCAGCGCCAGATAATCGTCGCGCTTTTGTTCGCCGCGTCGCAGGTCGAGCAACCGGCTTTCGAAGGCGACCCCCTTTTCGGCGAGCGCAAGCCGGACCTTGGCCGATGCAACTGATGTGCCGCCATGATAGAGCGCCAGCATGCCGCGTCCCTGTTTCAGAATGCTGTCAGACTAGCGGGCGGGCAGGGGAGCCGTCACTCCCTTCCGGAAACGGCGGCCGAGCCCCTTTCCTAGCTCACCGGCAGAGGCTATCTGTGTGGCCCGGCCCAGGGCCGCGAGAGACGGCGTCGACGGGCGCCCCGTATGCGAGGATTGAGCACGATGCCGCAGGCCGCCCCCATGAAGGGTTCGATGACCGCTCTGGTGACGCCGTTTCGCGACGGACGGCTGGATGAGGACGCGTTTCGCGCGCTCGTCGCCTGGCAGATCCAGGACGGCACGCAGGGGCTGATTCCGGTCGGCACCACCGGCGAGAGCCCGACCCTGTCGCATGCCGAGCATCACCGCGTCGTCGAAATGTGTGTGCAGGAGGCCAAGGGCCGTGCGGTCGTCATCGCGGGCGCGGGCTCCAACAATACATCGGAGGCCATCGATCTCGCGCGGCACGCCGAGAAGACCGGCGCCGACGCCGTGCTGGTCGTGACGCCCTATTACAACAAGCCGACGCAGGAGGGCATGTACCTCCATTTCAAGGCGGTCAACGACGCGATCGGCATTCCGATCATCATCTACAACATTCCGCCGCGCTCGGTGGTGGACATGTCGGTCGATACGATGAAGCGGCTGTTCGAGCTGAAGAACATCGCCGGTGTGAAGGATGCGACGGGCAATCTTGCGCGTGTCTCGCAGCAGCGCCATGTGCTGGGCCGCGAGTTCATCCAGCTCTCGGGCGAGGACATGACGGCGCTGGCCTTCAACGCCGCTGGCGGCGTGGGGTGCATTTCCGTCGTCTCGAATGTGGCGCCGAAGCTTTGTGCGCAGCTGCAGGCGGCGACGCTGGCGGGCGACTACGCGAAGGCGCTCGAAATTCAGGATCGCCTTGTGCCGCTGCATGAAGCGATCTTCAAGGAACCGGGAGTGGCGGGCGCCAAGTATGGCCTGTCGCTGCTCGGCAAGGTGCGCGACGAAGTGCGCCTGCCGCTGATCCCCGTGACTGAACCGACGCGCGGCGTGATCCGCGCCGCCATGATTCATGCCGGCG
>JANXTB010000327.1 GCA_025356415.1 Hyphomicrobiales bacterium | reverse complement strand
TCATTGCGCTCGTCGTCGCGGGCTCACGCAAGGTGAAGCTCGATGCGGAAGCCATCGGGCTTGATCGCGTGTTCCTCGACGCCGGATTTATCTGGGGTGAATCGGCGTGTTCGATGTGCGCGTGCACCAATGGCGAGAATGGCGCGATCGGCGAGCGCATTCTCTCGACCACCAATCGCAATTTTGAAAACCGGCAGGGCAGGGGCGTGCGCACGCATCTTGTCGGCCCCGCGCTCGCCGCCGCCGCCGCGATCAGCGGGCGCATTGTCGATGTCAGCAAGCTTGAGAGCGTGACGCCATGAAAGCCTTCAGCTCCGTCACCGGCGTCGCCATTCCGCTGCTCGAAGACGACGTCAACACCGATCAGATCGCGCCCGTCGCTGGCGGCACGCGGCTGAACGAGAATTACGCGGAGACACTGTTCCGCAATCGCCGCCGTTTCGACAATGGCGAGGCGGACCCGGACTTCGTGTTCAACAAGCCGCAGTTTCGCACCGGCGTGATGCTGGTCGCGGGAAAGAATTTCGGCTGCGGTTCGTCACGTGAGAGCGCGGTCTGGGTGTTCCAGGCGATTGGCATCTCTTGCATCGTGGCGCGCTCCTTCGCCGATATCTATCGCGAGAACTGCCTGCAGAACGGCATCCTTCCCATCGTGCTGAAGGACGCCGACGCCGACAGGCTGGACGCCGCCATCCTCGCAGCCAATGGCGCGGCGCCCTTCACGGTCGATCTCGTGGCGCGCGCTATTTCGGGGCCGAACGGCTTGCATCTGTCGTTCGACATCCCGGAAGCCGACCGCACTCGGCTGCTCGAAGGGCTCGACGATATTGGCCTGACGCTGAAGCACCGCGCCGAAATCGAGGTCTTCGAGGCGCGCATCGCCCAGGCCAAGCCATGGTCGCAGAAGGCTAACGCCTCGTTGCTCTGACGGGTTAAATCGTGGCAGAACGCCCCCTGTCTTGTGAAGAGAGGGAACGCCCATGGCCGCCGAACGCATCAATCTGCTCGTGCTCGAGGGCGATGGCATCGGCCCCGAGATCACGCGCGCGACGGTTGACGTGTTGCGTCATGTCGATGGGCTTTATGGACTGGGGCTGGCGTTCAGCTCCGCCGACATCGGCTTCACCAGCCTGAAGGCGGAAGGCTCGACCTTCACCAAGGGCGTGCTTGAGGCGGCGCGCAAGGCCGATGGCATCGTGCTCGGTCCCGTGTCGCATAATGTGTATCCGCCGGTGGCGGAGGGCGGGCTCAACCCGTCCGGCGAATTGCGCAAGAACCTCGATCTCTTCGCCAACATCCGCCCCTCGCGCACGCGCGCCGGCGTGGACGCGCCGAGCCGCAAGGATTTCGATCTCGTCGTCGTGCGTGAGAACACCGAAGGCTTTTATGCCGACCGCTCCATGTTCATGGGGCCGGGCGAATTCATGCCGACGGAAGACGTCGCGCTGGCGATCCGCAAGATTACCCGCCACGCCTCGCTGCGCATCGCCAAAGAGGCTTTCGAACTCGCCATGCTCCGCCGCAAGAAGGTCTGCGTGGTGCACAAGGCGAATGTGTTGCGCCTCTCCGACGGGCTTTTTCTGGAAGCCACGCGCCATGTCGCGAAATCCTACCCGCAGGTCGAGGTAGAGGAGCAGCTGGTCGATGCGATGGCGGCGCTTCTGGTGCGCGATGCGAGCCGGTATGACGTGATCGTTACGACCAACATGTATGGCGACATTCTCTCCGACGAGGCGGCTGAACTTGCCGGCGGGTTGGGTCTTGGGCCGTCGCTCAATGCCGGCGAGCATCATGGCCTGGCGCAGGCCGCGCATGGTTCGGCGCCGACGCTTGCGGGTCTCGACAAGGCCAACCCGTCGGCGCTGATCGGCTCGGCGGCGATGCTGCTGATCTGGCTCGCCGCTCGCACCGGGCGCGCGGAATGCGCAGAGGCGGGCAGGGCGATCGAGATCGCGCTGGATCGGGTGATCGCAGAACCCGCGACGCGGACGGCGGATCTGGGTGGAGCGCTTGGCACGAAGGCGTTCACGGCGGGGCTGATTGGCGCGATAGCGCGCGTGTAATGGGTGCGAAACCCTCTCCCGCGCTGGCGGGAGAGGGCGGACTCAGGCGAAGCCTGAGCTGGGGTGAGGGCGCTGAAAGCCTAAAAGTTTCAGCAGGATGAAAAGCCCTCATCCGTCGCGTTTCACGCGACACCTTGTAACGTCGATCCGTGCCACAATGGCTCCGTTTCGTGAAGAAACGGCCTGTCCCGGTGGCCACCGGGACAGGCCGCGGCTGTCGGATCGTTAGACACCAGAGCCATTGCTGGCTGGGGAGAAGCAGGATCGCA
>JANXTB010000270.1 GCA_025356415.1 Hyphomicrobiales bacterium | reverse complement strand
GCGCCACGAGCTGATCAAATTTCAACGGGTGCTGGGACCGACGTCCGAACTTGTTCGCAAGCTCGTGCATCTTGACCTGCCCTGCCTCGATCAGGATGTGCGTCCCTATTTTAGCGATGTGCACGATCACGTGCGACGTGTCGAGTCAGTGGTGCACGGCTTACGCGACATTGTCACGTCGGTCTTCGAAATCGGCTCTTTGCTTGAGCAACAGCGGCAAGGCGCCATCACGCGGCAACTTGCGGCTTGGGCGGCAATTCTCGCCGTCCCGACGGCTGTCGCAGGCATTTACGGCATGAATTTTGAGAATATGCCGGAGTTGAAAACGACGTACGGTTACTACATTGTTCTTGCCGTGATCGGCCTGATCTGCGCCTCGCTGTACGCCAAATTCAAGCAAATTCATTGGCTTTGACCTGATATAGCATTGGCGATCTCACAAAGGCCGCACAGTGTACATCTGTAGAAACGCACTGAGACTTTCCAGAGCGCGGACGCGTGGGCCAGTGTAGTATGAAAACTCTTAGGTCAGCCGATGTCTTCGCGACCGATCCGCCCGGGCGAGCGGGTCCCATCCGTTAACGACAACTTTCGGCAGCCGCCCCGTCCGCGCAGCTGGCTGACGCAAGCGGTTTGCGAACGAAATCACGGCTCTGTTGCATGAATGTAAGCTTTAGAAAGGTGAAGTGCGTCAAAGGCGAGCAGCGTAACAGTCGGTGTGCTCGCCTAATCGTCGCTCATTCTCAGCGGCTTCAGGCGATGAGTGACATTCCTAGTCAGATGTCCCTCTTCTCAACATCCCGCCCTTGTGCGCTACCTGCAATCAGCGCATGACAAACATTCCTTGACGCTCCGTCGCGAAGTCACCCCGAAGCACCGAAGGAGGCAGTAGCAGAGTTAGGAGCACGGCTATGACACGCTCCATTTTTTTCGTTCTCGCGACAATGATGATTGCACTTGGCTCAGCACCATCGTTTGCGATTAGCGATCGCAACAATGAGCCCTCGTGCGCTCAGCCCGGCAACGTAGATCCGCGCTGCTTCTGAAACGATTTAGTGCGCTCGCTGTACGAGCGGCTTACCGGTGCGGGACCAACCTGCAAAGTCTTAGTTCGCCGATTTAGGGCTTCAATCGAGAGAGTTTCGCACCGGCATTTCGCCCATTCCCCGAGCCGACTGATGACCCATCCTGGGAGAAGTATCATGCTTCGCTCAACGCTACTTCTTGCCTTTTTTTTAATGCCGACCGTCACGCTCGCCGACAAGATCGCAAATCCTGATGGAGACAGTTTCATCGAGACCCTCGGGACGTCGCAGAATACCGCCCAGGAATGGGTAGCCGCTCTTCCAAGCGTGGTGACCAGCGTTCTCGAAGCTTTGGCCCCGATCACGTCGGCGCAAGCTGACGAAGACCCGCCGGCGCCGCAGGTTCCGCAGTTGCAAGTGACCGACCCCAACGCCGGTTATGACATTCGCCATGAATTCGACGGCTATTACGCCGACACGACACCCGATTACACAGCGGGGGCATTTCGATGACGACTTACTTCGATGAGCTCATCATTGGTGGATCTCTGCTGTTGGCTTTGACAGGCGCGATGATCATCCTGATCGCCTGAAACGCGTTGTTGGTGCGGCTACGCGCGACAGGTGTGGACTGCTAGTCGCTAACCCTTTGCTCCTTTGAGAAGGAGACGCACATGAGAAAGACCCTTGCCGCTTGCTCTATTGGAGCATCTGCAGCGATTCTGATCATTGGCTTACTGATCGCTTAGACGTCACTTGTAGGCTCAAAAGTCGGACCCTCGCCCCCAATGAGGGACGATGGACCGGCGCAGCCGATGCGCGACTTGTCCGAGTTGGGGCGCCGCTCGCGTAGGTTGGCCTTGACCTGCCGCAGGGTTTAGCGCGTTCTCACTCTGCGATGGAATTGCGGTGGCAGCAGGCGCGGCATCGCACGCGCACTTGGCTATGGGCGCCATACTGGCTCGATAGCCGCGGTTAAGGGTAAGCCATCAAAAAGGACGGGCGCATTGTACGAGTTCGCCATAAAGCGCATCACCCCGGCTGACACGCCGTCAAAGGTCATCGTTGAAGCTGATGGTCGCGTAGTCGCGGATGTCGAGACGTTCTCGGCCCGTCACGCCGAACTGGTTAGCTGTGATCTCGCCCTGCTCGCCATCCGGACAAATCCAACCGCCGCGGTCGTCTTTCACCCGCAACTCGATTGTGCCCTTTGCCTGCCGCAATGGGGGCGAACGCGCCAACTTCTCGCAAGTGGTCAGCGCCTTCCATAGAAGGAGACGGGCATGCTCCCAAGCATCGATAGTCTGAAAAAGAGGCTCGGCCAACTTCGAGCGATAGAGCTGCAACTGGCGGACTATCGGCAGCTTTACGCCGATGACGATGAGCTGACCATGGCCCATGCCCCGGTCGTTATTTTCGACGCCGTAGAGGTAAAGCTCACGGGCATCACACAAGTCATGTCGGTGCTTGACGCCCTGCTGCGCAGCGTCGAAATCCAAGAAGCGTTGCTATCCGCCTCTTTGGCGAGGATCGAGCGTCGGCCCAAAGCGAAACCGAAAGCAAACAGTAACGGCGTCGTAAGCGACCCGTCTGACGCGGTGGAGCCATAGGGCCCCGGCTTGCCTGTCCGCCGGCGCAAGTGGCGCGTATTATTATGAATTTATTCAAAACTCTGGCACAAACGTACGTTTCAACAGCGCCGGCCATCGATCCGCGTTTCAGCTATCGGGCGGAGGATGTCGTCTCGGCGCTCGACCGCGTCTGTGCCGCCGTCGGCTATCCGAAAACGATCCGCGTGGACCAGGGATCGGAGTTCGTCTCGCGCGATCTGGATCTATGGGCGTATGCGCGCGGCGTCACGCTGGACTTCTCCCGTCCCGGCAAGCCCACCGACAATGCATTCATCGAAGCC
>JANXTB010000301.1 GCA_025356415.1 Hyphomicrobiales bacterium | reverse complement strand
CGTCAGGCTCAGCGCGCGGCCGTCCGATCCCGAGCGCCGGCGCGTGATCAATCCCTTGCGCTGCATGGTGACAAGTAGGCGTGAGAGCGTCGAAATGTCGATGTCCGTCCTGTCCGCCAATTCCCCCAAGCGGAAATCTCCGCGGTGCCAGAGCTCGATCATGACGCGCCACATGGGCAGGGTAATGCCGTAGGGCTCGACATCCTTCGAGAACATGATGCCCATTCGGACGCCGGCGCGATTGAGTAAATAGGGAAGGAATTCCTGGAGGACGAGCTTTCTTGCCATGGGGCCCAGCGTACTTTCTTTTTGCGTCCTGTGAAGAACATCGAAGCCAGTCCCGAAGGTACGGACAGGCATCGAATGTGGATCCCATTATTTGCGATTGCATGCTAATTTTCAAGGGCGTCTGGCGAAGATATGCCCAGCCCAGTGGTCTCTCGTGTGAAAAATTGTTTGCAAATGCAAATTATCTGCTTGTCAGACTTTTGGGCTGCTGCTAGCGTCGAGAAAATGATCTCGGGAGGTTTCCATGTCTGTCGCCATCGCAGTGCAGCAACGATCGTCCGGCGCCCGTCCATCGGTTCAGGAGTTGCTCTCTCGTGCGCATGACATCGGACGGATCGCACGGGATAACGCGCGCGCTACTGAGGCTAATCGTCAGGTCTCCGCCGAAATCGTCGACAGGATGCGCGAGGCCGAGCTGTTCAAGATCATGCAGCCGCGCGCCTTTGGCGGTTTCGAATATGGCTATGAAGTCTTCGTCGAGGCAGTTGCGGCGATTGCCGCTGGCGATGGTTCGACAGGGTGGGTGTTCAGCCTGGGCGCCGTGCATCAATGGATGATCGGCTGCTACCCGCTTGAAGCGCAGCAGGAGATCTGGGGCGAGAATCCCGATGCGATTTCCGCCGTCTCCTATGCGCCATCAGGCAAGGTCGTCGCGGAAGAAGGGGCCTATCGCGTCAGCGGGCGCTGGAGTTTCATGAGCGGGATCGACAACGCGCAATGGGGCATTCTTGGCGCGATCATTCCGTTCCCGACCGGTCCGAAGCCGGGCTTCCTGCTGGTCCCGAAGCGCGACTTCACCATTGAGGACGACTGGAATCCAATGGGCCTCGCCGGCACCGGCAGCAAGTCGATCGTCATCACCGACGCCGTGGCGCCGGCCTATCGCGCGATCAGTTTCGCCGAGTTGCTCGTCGGCAATACGCCCGGGGCGAAGATCAACGCCAATCCGATTTATCGGCAGCCCATGTTGGCCGTCGTTCCAAACTGCCTCGTCTCTCCCGCTCTGGGGATGGCGCGCGGCGCGCTCAAATCCTTCGTTGAGCAGGTCTCCGGCCGCACGACCCGTGGCGCTGTCGCTGGCGGCAACAATCGCATGGCGGAATTTGCGACCATCCAGATGCGCGTGGCGGAGGCGACGGCCTCCATCGACGCGGCTACGCTCATGATCCATCGCGATCTCAAGGAGACCTTGGCCGCTGTCGCCAATGGCGGAGAGGTGGACGTCGAAATGCGTATGCGCAACCGCTTGACGCATTCCTTTGCAGTTCGTCTTCTGGTGCAGGCGGTGGACGCCGTCTTCACGGCCGCTGGCGGCAGCGCGCTCGGCCTAGATCATCCGGTGCAGCGTTTCTGGCGCGACATTCACGCGGTGAGTTCGCATATCAGCCTCAACTGGGATGCCGTGTCAGCCATGTATGGGCAGCACACGTTCGGGCTGGAGCCCAAGGGTCAATACTAAGTTGCAAAAACAGGGACGCCGCAAAGGCGCCCTCTAAAACGAAACGGGAGAAAACGATGAAGACTGGGGCATTTCTTTTGTCGGCGCTGCTCGCGCTCGCGCCGACCGCCGTGATGGCGCAGACCTACACGATCAAGATTTCGTCGCCCACCGTCAACGACGTGACGCATGAGTGGATGAAAGCCTTTAAGGCCGGCATCGAGTCGCGTTCGGCGGGCAAGATCAAGGTCGAGCCTTATCCGGCCAATCAGCTCGGCCAGATCCCCGCGACGGTCGAAGGCGTCGCAATGGGAACGATCGAAATCACCGCTCCGGCGAGCGGCTTTCTGATCGGCCTTGAGCCGCGTTTTCAGGTGTTCGACGCGCCGGGCCTGTTCCCGTCTCTCGCTGCGGCGCAAAAGGTTTTTGCCGATCCCGATATTCGCAAGCGTTTCGCCGAATATGGCGCGACCAAGGGACTTGAGCCCATCGCTGTGCTCGCGCATGGCCCGATCATGCTCTTGTCGAGCAAGGCGATCCGCAAGGTCGATGATTTCAAGGGTCAGAAAATCCGCGTGCCCGGCGCCGCGCCGTTGCAGATCGAACCTTTCCGCAAGCTTGGCGCCTCGCCGCTCTCAATGCCGCTCGGCGAAGTTTTGTCAGCCATGCAGAATCGCACGATCGACGGGCTTGTCGCAAGTTCGACGGTGTTCACAGCGTTCAAATATTACGATCTCGCCAAGGGTCTCACCGCGCTTCCTGGCTCCTATCTCATCGTCCCCGCCATGGCGAACAAGGACTTCCTGAAGTCGCTCGGCCCGCAGCTCGAAGCCATGGTTCGCGAAGAGGCGTTCAACGCGCAGCGCAAGATCGAAGCTTTCGCCCAAGGCGACGTCGCCAACACCGAGAAAGTGTGGACGCAGAATGGCGGCGAGCTGATCAGCTTCGATGATGCCGAGAAGAAGAGATATCTCGACCAGGTGCTCTCGACGCTTCCGGCTGTTCTCAATTCAAATCCGAAGATGAAGGCCGATTACGAGGCTCTCGTCGCCGCCGCAGCCAAATAAGACCGGGCTTTCAAGCGGCCGGCAGCTTTCCGGTTTCAGGAGATGAAGGTGATGTCCAAAACTGAAGTCGGCAAGCGGGTCGAGTCCGTAGCCTCGGTCATTGAAAGGATTCTCGCGGTCGCGTTGATCGCGGGGATCTGTCTCAACTTTATCAATGTCTGCGGGCGTTATCTCGCGGATGTCTCGATTGGGGGGAGTGACGAGATCGAGATTTATATCCTGATCTGGATCGCATTCCTGGGTGGCGCGGTCGTGAGCTGGCGCGGACAGCATTTGCGCATGGACGTGTTGCTAGAGACTGCACCTCCGTCCGTTCGCCGCATCGTCACCTTCGCCGAAGTGCTTGTGACCGGCGTCGTTGCGGCCTTCGTGGCTTGGCAATCCATACTGTACGTCCGCCGCATCTACACTTTGGGCGCGGTCAGCGACATTGCGCAATTGCCGACATGGATTCCCCATAGCGCCGTGCCGCTCGGACTGACCTTGATGGTGATCGCCCTCATTCTTCGTGCATGGCTCGGGCGGCGCCCGATCCGGGAGACAGTCTGATGAGTTTCGCGCTTGGTTTTCTTCCCGTCATTCTGCTGCTGCTCGGATTTCCGATTTTCCTCGTTCTGCTGAGCGCATCCACAGTCGCGCTTGTCTTCTTCATGCATGTTCCGTTGGCGGCGCTGCATCAAAACCTGTTCGGTTCGATCAACGCTTACGCGCTGCTCGCCATTCCTTATTTCATCTATGCCGGCGAATTGATGGGGCGCGGCAGCGTCGCGCAGCGCCTCGTGGATTTTGTGCAGAGTGGAGTCGGCTCGGTGCGGGGCAGCCTTGGCGTGACGACGGTCGGCGTCGCTACAATCTTCGGCGCCATCTCTGGCGTCAGTGCGGCGGCTGTCGCGACCATCGGCAAGGTCATGTATCCGGCCATGACGAAGGCCGGTTATCCGGCGCCTTTTGCAGCGGGGCTCATCACCGCTATGGGCGCGATCGATATCATCATTCCGCCTAGCATTCCGATGCTTGTCTATGCAGCGGCGGCGAATGAATCCGTGCCGCGCCTGTACGCGGCCGGCATCGTGCCGGGTCTTCTCATTGCATTGCTGATTGCCGGCTATGTGATCGCGCAGGCCTGGTTCTCGAATTTTGGCAAAGGGACGCCGTTCGAGCTCAAGCATTTTCTGCATTCAACCAAGCGTGGCGCTTGGGCCCTTGGAGCGCCGGTCATCATCCTTGGCGGCATTTACGGCGGCGTCTTCTCGCCGACCGAAGCAGCCGCCGTCGCCTGTGTCTATGCGGCGCTGGTGACGCGATTCATTTTCAACGAATTAAGCTGGCATGAAATCCTGGATTGCGCGACGGCCACGGTGCGCTTCACCGCGCAGATCCTGGTTATTGTCGCCTGCGCCGGCGTGTTCTCCTGGATACTGACGATCAATCAGGTTCCCGCGATGCTGGTCGAGTGGATTCAATATCTGAATCTATCATCATGGCAGTTCCTGCTGATCGTCAACGTCATCCTGCTGATCGTCGGGTGCTTCCTCGATCCGCTCTCGGCTATCTTGCTACTCACGCCGCTGCTGATCCCGATCGCCAAGTCGTTGCAAATCGACACGGTCCATTTCGGAATCGTCTTCATGGTCAATCTCGCGATCGGCTTGTTCCATCCACCCTTCGGCATCAACATCTTCGTCGCGCAATCCGTGCTCGGGATCGACCTGAAGATCATCTATCGCGGCATTCTGCCATTTGTTGGTCTCTACTTGCTCGCGCTCGGTCTCATCACTTATGTCCCCGAGGTCTCGCTCGCTCTTATGCGCTTCATGCTTCAGTGAGGAGATGTTCAGTGGAGAGCCTTGGTAGCACGGCGACTTCAGGGCCGTGAGTACTCGCCGTCGGTCGCTACCCTGCAGTGCGGATCGCGACGTGTTCATGGGTGTGCGCCTTTAGCGGCTCACGGACGAGGTCGAGCGAGGCACGCTGCCTGCGTGTTCCGCCGACCCGATCGTCGTGGCCAGTGCTGCAAGGAAGCCAATGAAGGCGGGCGGCAAGATCGTTGTGCCGCCCTGAATGATCATCTCAGCTCGCCTGCGGCTGCCCGTGCTACGAGCTGGTCCACGATGTAGCGGACCTGGGGGCTGACGTGGGCTTGTCGCGGCCAGAGAGCATGGACTGCGACGGGAACGGTAGAGAACGCCTCGAGCAGCGGCACGAGCGCGCCGATTGGCAAGAGAACACGCCTCCCGAAGGCGACCGGCATGTCGAAGCACTACCTCGTGACCGAGCGCGGCACTCCGTTCGTCAAGAGCTTCGGAACGTGGTTTCGTCAGTTCGGATGGTCAACTGCGAAGATGGCGACCCATTACACGCGCGCGGCGAGCCGCAAGGTCCTCGCAAAAATCGGCCCTGAAAAGCTTCTCCGTGCACACATGGAACGCAAAACGCCCGCACCTTGATCGAGGTACGGGCGTGAACGTCGAAACTCCCAAAAAGTCAGGAGCTTGAAAAATGATTGGTGCCCAGGAAAGGACTCGAACCTTCACCTCTTGCAAGACTGGTACCTGAAACCAGCGCGTCTACCAATTCCGCCACCTGGGCACGGGCGGGTTCTACGGGGCGGGGCGGCTTGTTGTCAATCTCGCATCGCTGAAGTCTCTCGACTTATTTCCGCCGCGAGGGAGGTGAAACTGCGCTGAAGGGTTTCTATATTAGAAATCACAGGCGGGCCATTATCATGGGCCGCCTGCAACGGAAGCCCGCGTGTCGCGTTCGTAGGGCTCCGGCCAGAAAAGGTGCTGCATGACCAAGCGTGCCGAACAAGACTTGATCCGCCTCGTCCTCTGGAACGCGCTCGCCGGCGCGATGCTCGGCGTGCTGTTCGCAGCCTTTCTGGTTTATTGGGACGTGGGCGGCATCGGCACGCTGCTGGCGCGCAGCGAGCAGCCCGTTCCCGCGCTCCTGCTCCTGTTTGGCGGTTTCGCCGTCACCTTCGGCAGCGCCGTCTGCGGCACCGCGATCATGGGGCTAGAGGACGATCGGGACGATGGCCCCGGCGGCGGACGCCGCCAGCTGATCCCGATTCCCGTGCGGGCTCGCCGCAAGTAGAAGCGCCAGCCCCTGTACAGAACAGCCCGCGTCCTCTAATCAGCGTCTCGTGATCGCGAAGCTGTTGACGCGGGGAATATGATGCTCGAGACAAGCGACAGGACTGGCCGTCTGGTGACGGTCTTCGGCGGCTCCGGTTTCATTGGCCGCCACGTCGTGCGCGCCCTGGCCCGTGACGGCTGGCGTATCCGCGTCGCTTGCCGCCGCCCCGATCTTGCAGGCCATTTGCAGCCAGCCGGCCGCGTCGGACAGATCCACGCCATGCAGGCCAACTTGCGCTATCCGGCGTCCGTCGCCGCCGCGGTGCGCGGGGCCGACGCCGTGGTCAATCTGGTTGGCATTCTCACCGAGACGGGCCGCCAGAAGTTCGACGCCGTGCAGGCCTTCGGCGCCCGCGCCGTCGCCCGCGCCGCCAAGGAGGCTGGCGTCTCGACGCTCGTGCAGATGTCGGCTCTGGGCGCCGATCCGAAGTCGGATTCGGATTATGCCCGCTCCAAGGCTGCCGGCGAGGCCGCGGCTTTCGAATATTTCCCTCAAGGTAATGTGCTGCGCCCCTCCATCGTCTTCGGTCCCGAGGATGATTTCTTCAACCGCTTCGCGGCGCTGGCGCGCATGTCGCCGGTGCTGCCGCTGATCGGCGGCGGCGAGACGCGCTTCCAGCCGGTCTATGTCGGCGACGTCGCGCAGGTCGTGGCGCGCGCGCTGCGCGGCGAGACCACGCCCGGAGCGATTTATGAACTCGGCGGGCCGGAGGTGAAGACCTTCCGCGAGCTGATGGAATTCACCTGCGCCACCATCGGTCGCAAGCGCCTGCTGGTCCCGGTGCCGTTCGGCGCAGCGCATTACATGGCGCTGGGCATGGAAGTCGCCTCAACGGTCTCGCTCGGCCTGTACCCGAAGATGCTGCTGACCACGCGCGATCAGGTGCGCCTGCTGCAGCGGGACAATGTGGTGTCGGCGCCCGCGCTGGCGGAAGGACGAACGCTCGAAGGACTGGGCATAGCGCCCGAGGCCATCGAGACCATCGTGCCGACCTATCTCTACCGCTTCCGCAAGTCCGGCCAGTTCGAGCGTCAGCGCCCGGCCTGAACGATCAGCGGTAGTCGATCGGCGCGCGACAGGCGCTGGTGGATGCGCACCATCAACGCGGCGCCGAACAGCGGCGTCAGCAGGTTCACGATCGGCACGACGACGAAACAGGCGATCAAGAGCCCGCACATGAAAATGTAAAGGCGATGGCGCCGGCGCATCTCATGCGTCTCGTGCAGCGAGCGATAGCGCAGCGACGCGAGCTCGAAATATTCACGTCCCAGCAAATAGCCGTTGGCGACGAAGAACACGGCGATGTTCACGCCCGGCAATAAAAACACCATCAGCGCAACGATGTTCACCAGCACCGACACGCAGGCGAAGCGCGTCGCGAGCCAGACCGCCTGTCCCGCTGGCAGCGCTTCCCCGGGCGTTCCCGTGGTTTCGACCTCCACTTGCTCGGCGAGTTCGTCGAGAAAGAAGCCCGCCACCAGCGATGAAATTGGCGCAACGAGAAACGCCAGTCCGACAAACAGGCCAAAGCCCGTCAGCAGCGACAGCATGGTCGCGAGCCACGGGTAGGGCACCGCGATATAGGCGATGATGTAGCGATCGAGCGCGATCCAGATGAGCGTCAGGATCGCGAGCGTCAGCGCCAGAATTTTATAAAGCACGCGGCGAAACGGCGGCGTGAAGATTTGCGGCAGGGCTGCGAGAGCGTCAGAGATCATGCGTCAGGTGTTCCTTGGCTCTTCCTTGCGGATCACGCCATGCGCGACCAATTGCGCCCAAGCCTCTGCGGCGCTTTCGGCGAAGGTGAACAGGTTGAGGTCGCTTTTCTGGATCATGCCCGCGTCGAGCAGGGCGTCGAATTTGATCACGGAGCGCCAGTAGGCCGCGTCGAACAGGACGACGGGAATGTCGGGCGCCTTGTGCGTCTGGCGCAACGTCAGGATTTCGAACAACTCATCGAACGTGCCAAAACCGCCGGGAAACACCACCAGCGCTTTCGCCCGCATGGCGAGATGCATCTTGCGCATTGCAAAGTAATGAAAGCGGAAGGTGAGTTCCGGCGTCGTGTAGGGATTGGGAATCTGCTCGCGCGGGAGCATGATGTTGAAACCGATGCTCGGCGCGCCCGCATCATGCGCGCCCCGGTTTGCGGCTTCCATCGCGCCGGGTCCACCGCCGGTGGCGATCACGTTGTCACGATGTCCGCCGTTGCGGTCCAGCGCGCCGCCTTCCAGCGAGCACAATTTTCCGAAAGCCCGCGCCTGCGCATACCAGTGCGCGCGCCTTGCGTCGTCGGTCTCGCGAATGCGCGACGAGCCGAAGACCACGACGGTGGAACGCACGCCCCACGCGCGCAGCGCTTGTTCGGCCTTTTCATATTCAAGCATGAAGCGCACGCCGCGCTGCTCGTCAGCGAGCAGGAAATCCTGATCGAGCGCGGCCAGGCGGTATGAGGCCGAGGCGAGCTGGGAAGCGGGGTTAGGCGCCTTGTCGTCGCTCATGCCGTCCGCTCGATCACGATCTTCTGCAATTCTTCGCCTTTCAGCCACAGCCGGAGATTGTCGCCAAGAATGCGGCCCATGCCCGCGCCCGTGCCGGCAGACCCCGCACCCGCTATATGGGGACTGAGAATGACGTTCGTCAGGTTGTAGAGCGCATGGCCGTGCGGCAGCGGCTCGATGAGCGTCACGTCGAGCCCGGCGCCGGCGATGCGGCCATCGCGCAAGGCAGCGACCAGCGCCTCTTCATCCACCAGCCCGCCGCGCCCGATGTTGACGAAATACGCGCTCGGCTTCATCGCGCCGATCAGCGCCGCGCTCATCAGTTGATGCGTGTCGGCATCGTAATTGGCCGCCATCACGATGATGTCCGCGTTTGCGACGGCGTCGGGCAATTGCGCACGCGGGCGCATCGCATCGAAATTCTGCAGCGGCGCTGACGACCGGCTGACGCCGGTGACGCGCATGTCGAAGGCCTTGGCCTTGCGCGCAATCTCCTGCCCGATGGCCCCGGCGCCGATGATCAGCAGATGCTTGCCCGCGAGATTATCCATGCGCGGGGTGATGGCGTCGCGCACCCATTGATTGTCGCGCTGGCCCTGCTCGGCCATGCGGGCCTGGCGCATCAGCGAGAGCATCAGGAACAGCGCGTGTTCGGCCACGCTGAAGGCGCGCAGGCCGGACGCGTTGGTGACCACGCAATTTGGCGGCAGGCCAAGGCCGATCGCCTTGTCGAGGCCCGACGTGGTGAACTGGATCCACCGCAGGGCGCCGCCGTGGTCACGCACGATCTTTGCGGCGTCGGCCTCATAGGCGCGGTTGCTGGTGACGAGGATCTCGGCCCCCGCCAGCGCGGTTGCGAGATCGGGCAGGCTGGTTGGCCGGGCGAAATCGACATCCGGGAATTCCGCCATCGCGTCGGCAATATCGGTGCGCCGCGCGTGCGGATCGTAGCAGACGAGTTTCATCCCGGTTCTCCTGATGCGTCGCCAAGATAGGTAGCGAGCGCGCGCGCGTAAAGCCAAGCGGCGGGCAGGCAAGCTTGGCAACCTATCGCCAGCTTCGGCGTTCTGACTCCGCGAGGCGATTTTCGGTTGGCAATTTTGGCGCGGGGATGACATGCGTTTGAAGCATTTGGCGATGATCGCGGGCTCGGTGACGGCCATGATGGCCCCGCAGGCCATGTCCGGAGCGATGGCGCAATCCTTGATTAATGAGCGCGCGGCGATTTCCGTGACGCCGGTGCGCGCCGAGGGCGTTCAGCTGCGCCGCGTTTCCGCAACCGACTCGGCCCATCTCGCTTATGAATATCAGACTGGCGCAGGCGTCTCGCGCGTCAGCGTCGATCCCTCAAGCCTCGTGAACGACATCGAGCGCGCGCGCAAACGCGCCGTGCAGAAGAAGGCTTCGGTGAAATCGTCTCCGGCTCCGGCGATGGCTCTGTCCGCGCCCGACGTGCGCCCCAGCGAAATCGCGCAGGCCGATGTTGTGGCGACCGCGGCTGATGTCGCGCCGGTTCCGCGCGACGATCGCAAGGTGCGCATCATCCCGCTCTATAATGTGCCGAAGGTCGATTAACGATAAGCGGTGGCGGTGGGGACGCTGTCGGTGACGTTGCGATAGCGGTCGAGACGCAGGCCCATCGATTGCTCGAGCTTGCGATGCACTTCAGCCACCGACAGGCTCTTCGACTTGCGCCCGCTGCGCGCGAAGAAGATCGGGCGGTTGGCGCGCGCGGGTTTCGGCAGCAGCTTGGCGGCAACCGCCTTCGGCTGTGAATCGACCTTGGCCAGGAATTTGTAAGCGTCGCCCGGTCCAAGGAAATGCGCGAGATAGATTTCTTCGGTCGTCAGGTCGCGACCGAGCTTTTCGCCAATATCCGCAGCGTCTTTCTTCAACATCTCCGCAGCCATGACGGCGGCGAGATAGGGATTCTTGCGCATGTCGAGAATGCGCGCGCGCTCCTTGCCGCCAAGATCGCCATCGACCAGCGCGGCTTCACGCGCGAGGCCGTGATCGGCGCCGAAGTCGCGCAGCACCTTGAACCAGGTGCCTTCAACAAACTGGAACAGGCCAACGGCTGACGAGGTCGATGCGTTGACTGAGGTCGCGAAACTCGATTCCTTGTCGGCGATCGCCATCAGCAGCACAGGATCGGAATTGGTTTCCTTCGCGGCGCGCACGATGGTGGCGACGAGATCCTGGCGAATGCGCATCGGTCCGAATTTCAGAAGGTCAGACGAGAGTCCGAGTTCGTCAGGCTTGGCGGTGATGAAATTGCTGAACAGGCGCATGAAGCCCGTTTCGGATTTCGCGCCGACCTTGCGCGTGGCCTCAGTCACCGCTTCAGTAATAGCGCTGGCGGCGGCGAGCTCCTTCTTGGCTTCGGCAGCCTGCCTGGCAATTTCCTTGTCGGTGAGCGGAGCCATGTCCGCCGCGGTCGCCGCATCTGCAACCGCGCGAGATGTTCCGGCGTTGAGGGACAGACTCGGCATGGACGGCGCGAGCGATGCGCGAATGATCGTGTTGGTTTCGTGCGGCGCCTTGCCAAGAGCCGAAAGCGCGGCCATGGAACCGGAAGCCATGAGCCCGCTGATAAGCAGCGACCGTACCGCAAAGCCAGCGAAGGATGCGGTGTTCTTTGCCTTGTCCGTGGACACACCGCGATCAGCGCCGGGTTTGGCCGACCGGAGCCGGACGGTCGGGGGGCTGAAGGCGAGGTCTGCGGTCTGGCTGAGAACTGGCAATGCTTACGCTCCAACAATGTGATGATCACGGGTTAGAGATGCAGTGCGGCCAGATTCCGGCAGCTTGACCATTCAATTGTGGCGTGTGTCATTTTAGCCAATGTATTCTGTGGATGGTGATTCGGAATCGGCCATGGTCAAGCTGAGGTTCATGAAGGGAGATCGGGTGCGCTGCCTGCAGAGCGTGGAGCGCATCGATATCGACCTGCCGTATTTCCTTGGCGAGCTGAGCCTGCCGGTGAAAGGCCGCGTCTACACGGTGCGTGAAGTCGTCGAGACGCCGGCGCATGGCGACGGGCTGCGTTTTCTCGAATTGCAAAATCGCACTTACCAGCACGACGTCGTGGGCGACGAGGAGCCATGCTTTACGCCCGACATGTTCGAACTCATCATCGAGAAATAATCAGCGCAAGGCTTGCGTGAAGGCGTTCAGATTATGCCGCATCATCGCGACATAGGTTGAAGCCGGCCCGTCCTTGGGCGACAGCGAATCCGAAAACACGGCCTCGCCGATCCGGGCGCCAGTCTCGCGCGCGACCTGATTCATCAGGCGCGGATCCGAGACGTTTTCCAGAAAAACAGCCGGGACCTTCTCGGCCTTGATCTGGCGGATGATGCGCGCGACATCGCGCGAGGAGGCTTCGGTTTCGGTTGAGACGCCCTGCGGCGCGATGAAGGCCAGGCCATAGGCTTTCGCGAAATAACCGAAGGCGTCGTGCGAGGTGATGATGCGGCGCCGCTCGGTGGGAATGGTCGCCACGCCCGCGCGGATTTCCGCGTCCAGCGCGTCGAGCGTTTGCAGATAATCTTTGGCGCGCTGCGTGAAGTTGGCAGCGCCATCGGGGTCTGCGGCGACGAGCGCGTCGCGAATATTGGCGACGTAGATCTTCGCATTGGCGACATCTTGCCACGCGTGCGGATCGACATCGTGGCCGTGTCCATCAGCCTCGTCGCGGATCGGCTTCACGCCCGTCGACACGGTGACAATGCGGGCCTTGCCGCCTGAGGCCTGCACAAGACGCGGCAGCCATCCCTCAAGGCCGAGGCCGTTGACGAACAGGGCGGGCGCTTGCGCAACACGGCGCGCGTCGGCTGGCGCGGGCTGGAAGACATGCGCATCGCCTCCCGGCCCCACAAGCGAGCCGACGCTTATGCGCCCGCCGCCGACTTGCGCCACGAGATCGGCGATGATCGACATGCTGGCGATCATCTCGCCGCGCGCCTGCGCCTGCGCCGAGGGTCCGGCGAGCAAAGCCGCCGCTGAAAGAAGGAACGACCTGCGATTCACGAGTGGCCTCAAGCTTCGAGATGACGCTGCGGCAGAAGGCGCAACACCAACCCGCCATGTGGACCAAAAGCCAGCGAAGCAAAATAAGCGACGCCCGCCGACAGAATGATCGCGGGGCCGGACGGCAGGCCCAGATGATAGGAGAGGATGAGTCCGCTGACGCTGGACAGGAGACCTATCAACGTAGCGACGCAGATCATGCCCGTGAGCTCGATCGCCCAGAAGCGCGCGGCGGCGGCGGGCAGCATCATGATGCCGACCGACAACAGCGTGCCAAGCGCATTGAAGCCGCCGACCAGCGTCATCACGACAAGCGCCAGAAACGCCAGATGCGCGGGGCCTCCCGCGCGGCTGACCGATTTCAGGAATGAGGGATCGACGCATTCGAGCACGAGCGGACGATAGATGATCGCGAGCACGACGAGCGTGATCGACGCCATCGCGGCGAGCAGGATCATCGCGGCATCATCCAGCGCCAGCACCGAGCCGAAGAGCACATGCAGCAGGTCGATGTTCGATCCCTTCAGCGACACGATGGTGACGCCGAGCGCCAGAGAGATCAGATAAAAGGCTGCAAGAGAGGCGTCTTCCTTCAGCGCAGTCGCGCGCGTGACGAGACCTGCCAGCAGCACGACGGTGAAGCCCGCGACCAGTCCGCCAATCGTCATGGCGGTGAGCGACAGGCCGGCGGCGAGATAACCGATGGCCGCGCCGGGCAGGATCGCATGCGCCATGGCGTCGCCAAACAGGCTCATGCGGCGAAGCATCAGGAACACGCCGACGGGCCCCGCGCCCAAGGCCAGCGCGAGGCAACCGACGAGCGCGCGGCGCATGAATTCGAATTCGGCGAAAGGCGCAATCGCGAAGTCATAAAAGGTCATTGAGCCGCAGCCTTGTCGTGTTCGCAAATATGCGCCGCTTCATCGAAGGCCTCGATCATGTGACGCGCCCTGGCGAGATTGGCTTGCGTCAGAACATCATCGGTGCGGCCATAGGCGACCAGTTCGCGCGCCAGCAGCATCGTGTGCGGAAACAGATCGCGCACGAGATTCATGTCATGCAGCACCGCGAGAATGGTGCGCTGTTCAGCATGCCAGCCGCGCAGCACATCGAGCAGGTCGGCGGCGGTCTTGGTGTCGATGGCGGTCAGCGGTTCATCGAGCAGGATGACATCGGCATCCTGCAGCATGAGGCGGGCGAAAAGTGCGCGCTGCAATTGGCCGCCCGACAGCGCATCGATCGTGCGGCGCTCGAAGCCCGTGAGGCCGACATGGGCCAGCGCCTGCGAAACCGCGTCGCGGTCGGTGCGGGAAAACCCGCCGAACAGGCCGGTGCGCCGCCAGAGGCCTGTTGCGACGAGATCGAAGACGCAGATCGGGAAGGTGCGGTCGATCGCGGCGAGCTGCGGCAGATAGGCGATGGCGCGGCGGCGCGCGCCTTCGACGCTCACATGGCCGCTCAAGGGCGCGAGCGCGCCCGCCACCGCTTTCAGCAGCGTCGATTTCCCTGCGCCGTTCGGGCCGATGATGGCGACGAGCCCGCCGGCTTCGACCTTGGCCGAGAGGTGATGCACGGCCGGGTGCCGGTCATAGCCGAGCGTCAGGTCGGTGAAGCGGATAGCCGCGCCGCGGGCGTGGGTCAGCGGGGCGTTCATCGCAGCGCCCAAAGGACGGCGGCCCAGATGAGCGCGATGGCGACGCCCGCGCCCGCCAGCCGTTGCAGGGCGGAATGGCGCAGCCATGAGGCGCGAAGGACGGGCGCATGAGGCGCGGCCTGGGGTTGATCCGCATGGTGATGCGCGTGCGAATGGGCGTGTGCGTCAGGCAAGGGGGCGAACTCCAGATTGGATGTGATGTTATAGTATTACATCATTGGGCATCAAGCCTTTCCGGCTTTTGCGACGCAAGAAAAGCTCCAGCCAAGGCGGAACCAAGTGCGGTTTGGAACGCTCTCAGACTCCAAACCCCGAGAGTACCGCGTCATGCCGATCACCCAGTCCGTCACCCTTTCGTGCTCCGCCTGCGGACGGACTTTTGAGAAACCTCGCAGCAGCGTGCAGACGCACAGTCTGGTGGCGTGCCCTCATTGCGCGACCTTGCAGGCGGCGCGACTTGCGCGAGATTCCGTGCTGTCCCAGCCGCTCGCGGGAACAGTTTGGCCGACCTATCGCAAAGGCCCTTGAGGAGAAGCGCGTGAGTGACAAATCCCTCGTCGGGCAGATCGCCGACGAAATTCTGGGCGCGCCGGTTCCTACCGGCGTCACGCCGATCGATGTGCTGCAGGAGCAGCGCGACATTCTGGAAGCGGGCGTCAGGCTTGGGCTGGCGGCGCTGGCCCAGGGCAGCCCGGAGACGG
Source organism: Hyphomicrobiales bacterium (assembly GCA_025356415.1). Taxonomy (GTDB): domain Bacteria; phylum Pseudomonadota; class Alphaproteobacteria; order Rhizobiales; family Beijerinckiaceae; genus Terripilifer. The sequence continues at coordinate 22,948 of JANXTB010000301.1, read as the reverse complement.
CTCGCGCTCATCTTGAAGAGGCGCTTCAGCGCAGCATAGAGGCCGGCGCGCATCCGGTGACGCAATCGACGATCTCGCCGCCTGCCTGACAATAAAAAAAACCGCCGGGGGTTCGCCCCGGCGGTTCTGTTTGGAGAGGTCGATCCTGTTGGATCAGGCGCTCGGAATGTTGGTCTTCCACCACACCCAGTAATCGCCCAGCACCGAACCCGGCCACGGGATCGTCAACAGCTGGTCGAACAGGCCGTAGACGAGAGCGGTCACGCAGAACGCCATCGGGATGGTGATCCGCCAGGGCTCACGGCCTTCAACGCGCATGAACAGCACGATGAAGATCGGCACTGTCGGGATGAGGCCGATCAACGCCATCGAGGCGAGGAAGCCGATCATCCAGCCGAAGAAGATCGCGCCGCGAAGGATGATGTCCTTCGTTTCCATGTGGTCGATCGTCGAGGCGATGTCCATGTGCATCTTTTCGGCGACTTCGCCGCGCGCCAGGGCTTCTTCCTCACGCCGCTTGTGCGTGTCGCCCTTGAACACTTCGTTCAGCAGCGAGAGCAGGCAGAAGAGAATCGCCCCTGTGCCGACGATCATCGGGATGACCTTGGCGGAGAAGTTCCACGTCACGGCTTCCGCCATCATCACGCCGAACAGGCCGAGCATGAAGATCGGGAAGATGTGCGTCAGGTCGAACTTCGGAGCGTGGAAGTCGGAGAGCATGCCCTTGATGCCGCCATGCGCCTTCACGTCGATGAGGAAGGGACGCACGAGGCTGAGCAGCGCCATCGCGAACAGGATGATCACGAGCGGACGCAGCATCCACGAACCACCGTAACGCTGGATCGAGATGAACATGTAACGCTCGAGAATCGCGCCCAGGATGAAGCCGAGGACCAACGGCGGACGCGGCCATTTGAAGTGCTTCATGCCCCAAGCGAAGATGCCGAAGAACAGGAGCGAGAAGAGATCGCCCCAGTTACGATGGCCCTCGAACGCGCCGATGTAGACGAGCGAGAGAACCAGCGGCAGGATCAGCGTGTAGCGCAGGCCCGCAAGCTTCGCGAACTGGCTCGAGAAGATGTAGCAGAGGCCCGAGCCGAGGATGTTGGCGATCGCGATCGACCACACCATCGAGTAGGTGACAGCAAGGTGCTTCGTGAGCATTTCCGGTCCGGGGACCAGGCCGTGCATCAGGAAGGCGCCGAGCAGGATCGCCATGCCGGCCGAGCCGGGCACGCCGAACACGATCGTCGGGATGAGAGCGCCGCCTTCACGCGAGCAGGTCGCCGATTCCGCCGCGATCACGCCGCGCACGTCGCCCTGGCCGAAGGTCAGGCGAGCGCCCTTTTCGGTCTTGAGCGCGTGGGCGTAGGAGATCCAGTCGATCACCGAGGCCGAGATGCCCGGGATGGCGCCGATGACGGAGCCGATCCAGGCGCAGCGGATGTTCAGCCACCAATGGGTGAAGCAGTCAGCCGAACCCTGCCAGAGGCCCTTCCAGTTGTTCTGCATCTTGCCCTGTTCGACGACCGCGGTGCGGGCGACGAGAAGGTCGCAGAGTTCCGGAAGCGCGAAGACGCCGAGTGTCAACGGCACGAGCGGCAGGCCTTCCCAGAGGTAAAGGCTGTCCATCGTCCAGCGGAGCGTGCCGGTCTGCGGATCGGAGCCGATCATGGCGAGCATGATGCCGAAGCACGCCATGGTCAGGCCGCGCAGCGGGGTGTTGCCCGACAGAACGGCGACCATGGAAATACCGAACACGGCGAGCGCCAGCAGTTCCGGCGAGCCGATGAACAGGATCAGGGGACGCACGACCGGCAGCACGAGAGCCATCAGGACCGCGCCGAAGAGGCCGCCCATGAGAGCCGACATATACGCCGCGCCAAGAGCGCGTGCGCCTTCGCCGCGCTTGGTCATCGGATAACCGTCGAGCGCCGTCGCGGCGGAAGCCGCATGGCCCGGCGCGCCGAGAACGATGGCCGAGATCGGATCGCCGTGGGTCGTGGTGGCGGCGAGGCCGAGCAGCAGCGCCATGGCGGCCGCCGGATCCATATTATACGTGAAAGGCAGGAGGAGGGCCGTACCCGCCACGCCGCCAATGCCCGGCAGAATGCCGAGCGCGAGACCGCAGAGCACACCGCCCCAAAGGAGCAGCATTCGATGCGGCTCCAAGATCAGCGCGAGGCCCTGACCCAGTGCATCCCAGATTTCCATGAAATTCCCCTAAATCTCTCTTCGAGATCATCCGACAGGCCGGTATGTGACTGATTGACCGGCTGCCGCGGGCGGATTGGCCCACGGGAAGGATGACCCTCTTTACGCGATTGCAGCGGCCGCCCGGGGGCGGCTGCGTCAGATCGTCAACACGGGCGGTCCACGCGCGTGGAAAGAGCGGCCGCAGCCGCTGGCTCGAGGCGCCTCTTGCGTATGGCACCTACGTTCACCGTCACGCAGGCTGACGCGAGCCTGCTGTGCGAGAAACCAGAAGGACTTTTCGTCGCCGTCGATTTTGACGTTCTCGACCGTCTCGTCAGGCGAGGAGTCGGTCATCGCCAGGGCGGTCGCATTTTCATAGGATTTGAAGAGCGGATCGGCCGGCACCAGCACGAGGGAGACCAGCAGGACGAACGCGTGCAGATAGGCTGCGGCCAATGCCGCTACCTTCCCCCTGCATGTCCTGCTCACATTTCTCATCCCGGTCCCGGTACACTGTGCTCGAATTCATCTGTCCCAGAAGAACTCGTCCGTTTCTAAATCACGAGAGTTGAGCGCCATGCCGCGGCTTTTCTTCCTTGGCATTTGAAACAGGGGCGCCGGATGGGCGCTCTGTCCTGTCTCTCGACATTTCCTCAACCGGAGCATGGAGCGATGTCGATCACCCCTGCGCTTATTGTTCTTTTGGATGATCAGGTAACCACACTTGGGCCCCAAGCGGAAGCTCAAACATCGTCCCAAATGCTACGAAATACGTAATCCGGAAGCAGGATCGAGGCCCGAATTTCGCCGCACTGCAATATATCAAGCAGCGCGGCTGTATGTTCGGCGGAGCTGTCGCGCTCAGGCGATGGTGGACTTCTGAAGGTCGATCAAGCGCATGATGCCGCTGCGCGCCAGGCCCATCATCGCCGCGAGCTGCTCGTCGGTGAAAATGGCGGCTTCGGCCGTCGCCTGAACTTCGACGAGGCCGCCGGACCCGGTCATGACGAAGTTGGCGTCGGTCTCGGCGGTGGAATCTTCGGCGTAGTCGAGATCGAGCACCGGCGTGCCGCGCGCGACGCCGCAGGAAACCGCGGCGACATGATCGCGGATCGGCATGTCCTTGATGATGGAGCGCGCGCGCATCCACTTCAGGCAATCGTGCAGCGCCACCCAGGCGCCGGTGATCGCGGCGGTGCGCGTGCCGCCATCGGCCTGCAGCACATCGCAATCGACCGTGATCTGGCGCTCGCCGAGCGCCTGCAGATCGACCACGGCGCGCAGCGAGCGGCCGATCAGGCGCTGGATTTCCTGCGTGCGGCCGGATTGCTTGCCGGCCGTGGACTCGCGCCGCGTGCGTGTCGCGGTGGCGCGCGGCAGCATGGAATATTCAGCCGTCACCCAGCCGCGGCCCTGCCCACGAAGCCACATCGGCGGCTTGTCCTCGAGCGAGGCGGTGCAGAGCACATGCGTTTCGCCGAACTTGACGAGGCACGACCCTTCCGCATAGCGCGCCACGGCGCGTTCAAGCGAGACGGAGCGCATTTCGTCGACGGCGCGTTGAGAAGGACGCATGGGAATTCCTTGTGTGACAGGCGCGCCTCTCTAGGCGGTTCATGCAAGGGGCGCAACTGAATTCGGGCCGTCGTGCCGCGCTTCGAGCTCGGCGCGACGAGGTGGATCGCAGCCGTCGCGCGTGCAGCAGAGCGCCGCCGCACGCGTCGCGAAGGCCAGCCAGCGTGCGACCGGCGCGGCTGCAAAGCCGCCGGTTGCGGGGCCGAGCGCGCCGTCGCGCAGCATTTCCGCCAGCAATGCGGCCATGAAAGTATCGCCCGCGCCAATCGTGTCGCGGACAGTGACGCTTGGCGCCGCCGCCTCGATCTCGCCGCCAGCAAACAGCGCGAGCGCGCCGGCGCCGCCACGCGTCACGACGATAAGCCTCGGCCCGAGCGCACGCCATTCTCCAAGCAGGGCGCCTGACGCATCGCCCAGTTCGACGAAATCTTCCGCGCTTACTTTCACAATGTCGGCCTGCGCGATGCGCGCGGCGATGAGCGCGCGTGTCTCGTTTATCGAAGGAAGGACGGCGCGCCGCACGTTGGGATCGAAACTTGTCGAGGCGACAGCGCGCGCCTGAATCATCGCCGCGAGTGCGGCTTCGCCCTGCACGCCGGTGGTGGAAGCGAAGGATGTCGCGTGCAGATGGATGAGGTCGTCGGGCAGGCGCCATGCGCCCGGTTGCGCCTCAAGTGCGCTGCGGGACAGGCGCAAATCGTAATGGGGCGATCCATCAGCGCCCGGCGTCGCGATCACGCGCGGGCAGGGCAGGTCGCTTTGCAAGGCGCAGGAAAGATCGACGCCTTCAGCTGCGAGATGCTTGGCGAGACGCGCGCCCTCGTCATCGCGGGACAGCGCGCCGCAGAAGGCGACCGGCGCATCAAGACGGGCGAGCGCCAGCGCCGTATTGAGCCCCGAACCGCCGGGACAGGCGCGCGACGCGCCCGTTCCCGTCTGCACGACATCGACCAGCGCCTCGCCGAGAACGGCGATGCGTTGGCGTGTCGTCACTGAGCCTTGGCTCCGGACTCATACCAGGCGGCGAGCACCGAGCGGTCCTCGTCGCTGATCTCGGTGATGTTGCCGCCCGGCGGCATGGCGTGCGTCATCGCCGCCTGCATATAGATGGCGCCGGCATGTTCGCGGATCTGGGCCGGCGTCTCCAGCATCACGCCTTTGGGCGGCACGCCGACGCCGTCCCACACGGGTTCAGCCGCGTGGCACATGGAGCAGCGCGAGGTGACGATCTCCTGCACGTCCGCAAAGGAGACTTGCTTGCCCGGCGCGAGCCCCGCACTCTTGCCCGTGAAGGCCGACGGCTGCGACAGGAACACGATGGCGAGAAACGCGGCTGCGGCCACAGCCCACGTCCACCACGGCGTTCCCTTGTGGGCATGGCGCGAATTGTAGAAGTGGCGGATCGTGACGCCGATGATGACCACGAGTCCGATGATCACCCAGTTCCAGCGGCTCGCGAAAGACAGCGGGTAATGGTTCGAGATCATCAGGAAGACGACCGGCAGCGTCAGGTAATTATTATGCACCGAGCGCTGCTTGCCCGCAGCGCCAAGCGCGGGATCGGGCGTGCGGCCTGCGAGCAGGTCGACGACGATCTTGCGCTGGTTGGGGATGATGGTCATCGCGACGCTGGCCACCATGATGGTGCCAATCATCGCGCCGATCTGCACATAGGCGCCGCGGCCGGAGAAGACCTTGGTGAAGCCATAGGACGCCGCGACCAGCAGCACGAAGCCGACGATGCCGAGCAGAAGATCATTGCGCCCCAGCGGCGACTTGCACATCAGGTCATACACGACCCAGCCGGCAACGAGCCCGCCGAGACTGATCGCGATCGCGACCGTCGGTGAGATGTCGAGCACCGTCTTGTCGATCAGATAGAGTTCGGCATTCGTGTAATAGAGCGAGATGAACAGCGCGAAGCCCGACAGCCAGGTGGCGTAGGCCTCCCATTTGAACCACGTCAGCTCCTTGGGCAGATGCGGCGGGGCGACAACGTATTTCACCATATTGTAAAAGCCGCCGCCGTGGACCTGCCATGCTTCGCCACCGACGCCCTCGGCCAGCGCTTCATGCTTGCGCAGGGAGAGATCGAGATGGACGAAATAGAAGGACGATCCTATCCAGGCGATGCCGGCGATCACATGGGTCCAGCGGATGAGGAAATTGGCCCATTCGCCGGCGACGATTGCGAGAGTCACTTAGCTACCCCTGTATGTCGAGAAACTGTAAGGCGAGACGAGCAGCGGCACATGGTAATGCGCGCTGGCGTCACCGATGCCGAAGCGGATTGGAATGCGGTCCAGAAAAGGCGGCTCTGCAAGCGCTGCACCAGCGCCGCGGAAATAGGCCGCAACTTCGAAAACGAGCTCGTAGACGCCGGTCTTCATCGCCTCGCCGGCCAGAATCGGCGCATCGCAGCGGCCATCGGCGTTGGAGACGTGCTTGGAAATAAGGGTCGCGGTCCCGTCCGCGCCGATCGCGTGCAGGGAAATGGCGATGCCGGCGGCGGGCCTGCCTGCGGCTGTGTCGAGAATATGCGTCGTCAGGCGTCCGCCTGCTGAAGGATTGGACATCGGAGCTCCTTGGCCGCGGCCCGCGACCTTGGCATGCTAGGGTGAACCTGGCCGCCGGGCAAACCGGCGACCGTAAGGGAATTGCTTAGACGCGAAGCGGCGGCTGTGCAATTTGGAGCCCAATCGAATGCATGACAAGTGGAGCCCCCGCCCGTGATCGTCAGAACCCTCTCCCGAGACGATTTCATCGCCCGCTTTGGCGGGATTTTCGAACATTCCCCGTGGGTCGCCGAAGGCGCCTATGACAAGGGGCTTGGCGCGGAAAGCGATACGCCCGAGGGACTTCACGCCGACATGGCGGCGATCATGCGCGCCGCGCCGAAGGAAAAGCAGCTCGCGCTGATCAACGCGCATCCCGATCTCGCAGGAAAGCTCCACGCAGCGGGCCGCCTCACGGCTGATTCGACGAAGGAACAATCCTCCGCCGGGCTCGACATGCTGACCGACGCCGAGCGCGCGCGCTTCGTGGAGTTGAACGACGCCTACAAGGCGCGCTTCGGCTTCCCCTTCATCCTCGCCGTGAAAGGCCGCACGAAAGCTGAAATTCTCGACGCATTCGAGACGCGCCTGCATCATTCGGAAGATCAGGAATTTTCAACCGCGCTGGAGCAGATCGAAAAGATCGCCCTGCTGCGGTTGAAAGAAGTGCTCAAGTAAGCGCGATCTTGTGGCTCGCGACCGGGATCTGCCGGCGCACGCGCGAGATGAGATCGAGATCGACGCTTGTGGTGACGAACCCCACCCCGTCGGAGGCCTTGGCGACCACGAGGCCCCAGGGGTCGGCGATGAGCGAATGCCCGAAGGTGGCGCGCATTTCCTTGCCCTGCCGGAACTGGCCGGTCTGCGCGGCGGCGGCGAAATAGGTTTGCGTCTCGATGGCGCGCGCGCGGCAGAGCACGTCCCAATGGTCCTTGCCGGTCTGCAGCGTGAAGGCCGAGGGCAGCGCGATCACCTGCGCGCCGCGCGCGGCCAGCGCCGCGAAGAGCGCTGGAAAACGCAGGTCGTAGCAGATCGCGCAGCCGATGGTGACACCCTCGCAATCGTAGGTGACGACGTCTTCGCCCGGTTTCATGGTCGCGCTTTCGCGATAGTCCTGCCCGTCGGGCGTCGTCACGTCGAACATGTGGATCTTGCGATAGCGCGCGACTTCCGCGCCTGAGCGATCGAAAGCGACAGTGGTGTTGCCGAGCCGGTCCTCGCCGGGAATGCGCTCCAGCATCGAGCCTGCGTGAATGAACACGCCATGGCGACGCGCGAGACCGCGCATGAGGCGGTAGGCCTCGCCGTCCGGAAACGTTTCCGCCGCAGCGGCCTTTTGCTCGCGTGTGCCGCCCATGAAGGAGAAGACTTCCGGCAGGCTGATCCAGTCCGGACGCTCGCTCTCGATCACCCGCAGGATCAGCTTTTCGGCCTGCGCCAGATTGGCGGCCTTGTCGTCGCTCGAGTTCATCTGGATGAGGGCGAGTTTCATGCTGCCTCCCGTCATAAGTGTTCGTCATTGCGAGCGAAGCGAAGCAATCCAGCTAACGGCAGCCATTTAGATGGATTGCCGCGTCGCTTCGCTCCTCGCAATGACGAGCTTAGCGCACCGCCTCGAGCGCCACCGCAATGCCCTGGCCGACGCCGATGCACATGGTGGCCAGCGCGCGCTTCGCATTGCGGTCGTTCATCTCGATGGCGGCGGTGAGCGCAATGCGCGCGCCCGACATGCCGAGCGGATGGCCCAGCGCCATGGCGCCGCCGGTGGGGTTCACGTGTTCCGCGTCGTCCGGCAGGCCGAGCGCGCGCGTGCACGCCAGCGCCTGCGCCGCGAAGGCCTCGTTGAACTCGCAGACGTCGAAGTCCGTGATCTTGAGGCCGAGCCGCGCCATCAGTTTCTGGGTTGCGGGCACGGGACCCCAGCCCATGATGCGCGGCGGGCAGCCCGCGGTGGCGAGCCCGTTGATCTTGGCGAGCGGCGTCAGGCCGTATTTCTCGAGCGCTGCGGCCGAGCAGATCAACAGCGCAGCGGCCCCGTCGTTGACGCCCGACGCGTTGCCTGCCGTGATCGAGCCGCCCTTGCGGAACGGCGTGCCGAGCGAGGCCAGCTTTTCAAGGGTCGTTTCCCGGGGATGCTCGTCGCGCTCGACGCGGGTGATGTTGCCCTTGCGGTCCTTGATTTCGTAGGGCGCGATCTCGCGGGCGAAGCGGCCGTTGGTTGCCGCGCGCGACGCGCGTTGCTGCGAGCGGAATGCGAACGCATCCTGATCGGCGCGCGAAATCTGCTTTTCCTCGGCCAGATTCTCCGCCGTCTCCGGCATGGAATCGACGCCATATTGCGCCTTCATCAACGGGTTGACGAAACGCCAGCCGATGGTCGTGTCGTGCACTTCGGCCGCCCGCGAGAAAGCCTCGGTCGCCTTGTTCATCACGAACGGCGCGCGCGACATGCTCTCCACGCCACCAGCAATCACGAGATCGCATTCGCCCGACTTGATGGCGCGCGCGGCCGTGCCGACGGCGTCCATGCCCGAGCCGCAGAGGCGGTTGATTGTCGTGCCGGGCACTTCGAGCGGGAGACCTGCCAGCAGGCCCGCCATACGCGCGACATTGCGATTGTCCTCGCCAGCCTGGTTGGCGCAGCCGGCGAAAATCTCGTCGATCTTGTCGACCGGGACGGAGGGGTATTTCGCCACGAGCTGGCGGATCGCGTGGGCGAGCAGGTCGTCCGGACGCACCGAGGACAGCGAGCCGGCATAGCGGCCAATCGGCGTGCGCACGCCGCCAACGAGATAGGCTTCAGTCATGGCGCATCCTCTGTGTTCGCATAGAGAACAATTGGGCGAATTACGAACAATTTAGGTCCGGGCGCGGCTCCGCGTCAAGGCGCTGTTGAGGTCTGGCGCGTCGCGCCCTATACCACGAAGCCCCGAAGACAGGGGTCTGGTTCCTCGATTCAAACGAAGCCATTCATGCCCAGCGCCACACCGCAATATGTCCTGACGCTCTCCTGCCCCAACAAGCCCGGCATTGTCGCGGGCGTGTCGATGTATCTGTTCGGGCACGGCTGCAACATCCTGGATGCGCAGCAATATGACGACACGCAATCCAACGTGTTCTTCATGCGCGTGGTGTTCAACGGCGTCGACGAGGACGTCTTCGCGAAAGTGCATGCGGGCTTTTCGGAGCTCGGCCAGAAATTCGCGATGAGCTGGATCATGCGTCCTGTCGCGCTCAAGAAGCGCGTGCTGATCCTCGCCTCGAAATTCGATCATTGCCTCGCCGATCTCCTGTACCGCTGGCGCATCGGCGAATTGCCGATGGAGTTGGTCGGCATCGTCTCGAACCATGCGCGCGAGACCTACGAGCATATCGATTTCACGGGGCTGAATTTCCATTATCTGCCGGTGAGCCGCGAGACCAAGCTCGAGCAGGAAACGCAGGTCTGGAACCTGATCAAGGAAACGCGCACTGAACTCGTCGTGCTGGCGCGCTACATGCAAATCCTGTCCGAGGGCCTGTCGGCCAAGCTGTCGGGCCGCTGCATCAACATCCACCATTCATTTCTTCCCGGCTTCAAGGGCGCCAATCCCTACAAGCAGGCGCATACGCGCGGCGTGAAGGTGATCGGCGCGACGGCGCATTACGTCACCGCAGATCTCGATGAAGGTCCGATCATCGAGCAGGACGTCGAGCGCATCAGCCATCGCGACCTCCCCGAGGATCTCGTGCGCAAGGGTCGTGACATCGAACGCCGCGTGCTCGCGCGCGCCGTGCGCCACCATCTCGAGGACCGCGTGATTCTGAATGGCTCGAAGACGGTAGTCTTCAACGACTGATTTGCTACTCTCAACCTCGTCATTGCGAGCGAAGCGAAGCAATCCATCTTCGGCCTCACGCGCGGCTTCTGGATTGCTTCGCTGCGCTCGCAATGACGGCGTAGTGGAGCGACGAACGATGCGCAATTTGACGAGCTTACTCGCCCTACTGGCGCTGGCCACGCCCGCGCTGGCGCAAGACCGCGGCACGCTCGATCCCAAACCGCTCCCTCCGCTGACCCATCCCAACGATCCCGCGACGCCCGCGAAAGAATTGTTTGGACGCAGGCCGACGCCCGCGCATCTGGCGACGCGCACCATCGGTTTTTACTCGCGCGGTTGCATCGCCGGCGCGAACGCTTTGCCCATTGACGGCGATGCGTGGCAGGTGATGCGGCTGTCGCGCAACCGCAATTGGGGTCATCCCGAACTCGTCGGATTTCTGGAAAAGCTCGCACGCGAGGCGCGGTCGAAGAATGTCTGGCCCGGCCTGCTCGTCGGCGACATGGCGCAGCCGCGCGGCGGGCCTATGATCACCGGTCACGCGTCGCATCAGATCGGCCTCGACGCCGATGTGTGGCTGACGCCGATGCCCGACCGCACCCTGTCACGCGCCGAGCGCGAGGAAACATCCGCGACAAACGTCGTGCGCGACGACTGGATGGATGTCGATCCCGCAAAGTGGACGCCGCGCCATATCGCCTTGCTGAAACTCGCCGCCGAGCAGAAGCAGGTCGAGCGCATCTTCGTCAATCCGGCGATCAAGAAAGCGATCTGCCGCGATGTCACTGGCGACCGGCGCTGGCTGTCCAAGATACGCCCATTCTACGGGCATAATTACCATTTCCACATTCGCCTGAAATGTCCGGCGGGCGAGGCGACATGCCGCCCGCAGGAGCCGCCGCCGTCCGGCGAGGGCTGCGACAACACGCTGGCCTGGTGGTTCACCGACGAGGCGTTGCATCCGAAGCCCACGCCGCCTGGCAAGAAACCCAAGCCCGTGACGATGGCGCAAATGCCGAACGAATGCCGTGCGGTGCTCGACGCGAAATAGACCTAGTGCGCGTCGCTCTTCGCGTCGTTCTTGGCGCCATGCGCGTCGCCGCTGAGCCTGTCGCTCCACGCCAGCATCAGGCCTGACACCACGAAGACGAGGTGAATGATCACGAGCCACATCAGGTCGCGATCACTCGTCGATTTCAGGCTCATGAAGCTCTTCAGCAATTGAATCGCCGAGATCGCCACGATGGAGGACATCAATTTCAGCTTGAGTCCGCTGAAGTCGATCTTGCTCATCCACTCCGGCCATTCGGTATGCGCGGAGGCGTCGATACGCGATACGAAATTCTCGTAGCCGGAAAAGATGACGATGACGATCAGCGAACCGGTGAGCGTGACGTCGATCAGCGCGAGCGCGCCGAGGATCACGTCGGCTTCCGTCGCATCCATGAGGTGAATCATGAAATGCCAGACCTCGCGCAGCATCTGCAGAAGAAGCACCGCGAGCGCGACGACGAGCGCCATGTAGAACGGCGCCAGCAGCCAGCGGCTCGCAAAGATGAATTTCTCGATGGCGCGTTCGATCATCAGCCAAGCCCCTGCCGCAAGCAGGCGCGCGTCGAGGAACGCGCGCCTGTGAAAATATCCTGGGGTCTGGTTTAGCCCGCGGAAGCGCCCGTGCCAATCTGGCAGGCGACGCCGGTGCCGCCCAACCCGCAATAGCCGCGTGGGTTCTTCGCGAGATATTGCTGGTGGTAGGCTTCCGCGAAATAGAAGGCGGGCGCATCCAGAATTTCAGTCGTGATGTCGCCGTAGCCCTTGGCCTTGAGCGCCGGGCCGAACAGACGCTTCGAGGCCTCCGCCGCCTCGCGTTGCGCGGGCGTGGAAACATAAATGCCCGAGCGATATTGCGTGCCCGCGTCATTGCCCTGACGCATGCCCTGCGTCGGATCGTGGTTCTCCCAGAACGTCTTCAGCAGCTCGGTGAACGGCGTCACCTTCGGGTCGAAGACGACCAGCACGACTTCGTTATGCCCGGTCATGCCTGAACAGACTTCCTCATAGGTCGGGTTCGGCGTCAGGCCGGCGGCGTAGCCGACCGCCGTCACCCACACCTTGTCATTGCCCAGTTCCCAGAACTTGCGCTCGGCGCCCCAGAAGCAGCCCATGCCAAACATCACGGTCTCGCATCCCTCGGGGTACGGCCCCTGCAGCGGGCGGCTGGTGATGTAATGCTTTTCGGCGGTGGGCACGGGCGTGGCGCGGCCGGGCAGCGCCTCGCCGGCGCCGGGCAACGACGTGCGCTTCAGAAATGCGAACATGTCCGATCCTCTCTGAAAAGTCCGAGCACGAAAGATAGGACGTCTCGCCCGCTTTTTCGAGTGGCGTCAGGGCCGGCTCGAGTAACCGATCTTCGGCTTGGGGCGCTGCGTCAACCAAAGCAGCAATGCGCCGAGCAGGGCGAGATACAGAAACGCCGGGCCTTTCAGGGCCGTCACCAGCACGGGGTCCCACAGGGGCGGCCACAGCCGCTCCGCTGCGGGCTGCAATTGCGCGATTTTCTGGGGAGCCAACGTTCGCGCGAGCGTGCCCGCATCCAGCAGCGCGAGGCCGCTGGCGGCGATGCTGCGGGCGCCATCAAGCACCAGCGCGACAAAACCGGCGGCGAGGAGCAGCAGCGCGGCCGCGCGGATGAGAAAGCGAATCATCAAAGGTCCTGAAAGGCCGGGCGGCGCGTGGCCGCCCGGAGGGAGCGTCGGTTAGCGCGGAGTCTGCGGCATCGTCTGCAATCTGTCCATCAGCTTGCCGACAGCATCGACGCAAGCCGCGATGTTTTCGTTGGCGGGGCAATTGATGTCGATCTGTGAATCGCCGCGTTTCAGGCTGAGATGTGCGCCGCGCTCATGTCCGCCCATCATCCGCATATGCATGCGCATCATCTCGGGGCTCAGCCGACGGGCCATGCCTTGGCCCATCTCCTGGCCTCCCATTCCTCCGCTCATGCGTTGCCCCATTCCTTGCCCCATTCCTGGCCCCATGCCCTGCTGCATGCGCTCCCGCATTTGGCCCATGCCGCCGGCGCCGCCGCCGTGCGAGTCGGACATATCGTCCTCGTCGTCATCATCGTCATCGTCGTTCAGGTAGCGTCCGCCGCGCATGTCGCGCGACGAGAAGCGTTCGTCGCCATCGGCGCGGCTGCGGCTCCAGCCGCCGGTGCGGCCATCCTGGTCGCGCCATTCGCGCTGGGCCTGCGTGCCGGTCCGGGCGGTGGTGTCCGGAGATGCGGTCGAGGGGCTCGCTTCCGCAGGCGTCTGGGCTGTGCCCGTGGATGTCTGTGCGAAGCTGGCCGAGCCAAGGGCGGTAGCGCCGAGAAGAGCGCACGCCAAGGCGAGCGAAGCGGATTTCATGGGATCCTCCGGGGAAGCGTTGTTGGAGAGCAACGCCGGCTTTCGCAAGCCGGTTCCCCGCCAATGACGCACCGTTCCGGGGCCCTCCGAGAAAAGAAGAATAGTTACGGTCAGCGGGTTGCGCCGCGACCCGTCCTGACTATAGTGCGCCCTCCTGCCGACTGGCTTTAGCCGAAGCAGGCTCGCGCGGCGCAATTCCAGCGCGCGGGATGGAGGGGTGGCCGAGTGGCTGAAGGCGCACGCCTGGAAAGTGTGTATGCGGGAAACCGTATCGCGGGTTCGAATCCCGCCCCCTCCGCCAGCGTCTTTCACCAGTGATAACAGTCACTTGAGAGCTCCGAAACGACGACTGTAACGTCCTGAAATTACGGCATAACGATTCAGAAAAGCTGTTCCGGTCGTCTCTGTACCTCTTATTTCCGCATGCGCAATGCCGCTCTGAAACCGATCCGGTCGCTGACCATAATTCGTAGCAGTACCGATAGAGTTCGCGCATTTCAAACGTCCGTTTTGCGGACGTTGGAGCCCCTCTCGACAGGATAGGCGTAAGTGTGTCGGGAGCACGATGTTGACATCGTGAGGGTCACAGGTTCGATTTCTGTTGGGCCACCCTTTCGAAAGCTTCGGCTGTCGTAAAGACAGACGGGCCTTTCTCTTTGTCATACCGCTTTCGCCGCGATCGCCCGAACTTCGCAGAGCATGCGCGGGTCGGCGAGGCCGGCGACGTAGAGTTTCGTCGATGCGGGTTTTGCGCCGGCGAGCCATTTGCTGCGCATCACGTCGAAGCCGGCATTGTCCTCTCGCCGGATCAGGAAGACCGTGATCTCGACCAGGTCGGCCATCGTCATGCCAGCGCTGCGCAGGACGCTGTTGATGTTACGCCAGGCGATCTCGGCTTGCGCCTCGATACCGACCGGGATGTCGCCTTGCAAATCACAGCCCCTTGTCCGGCGATCGCCAGCCAGCGAGCCTCGCCGCTGACGAGCACGCCGTGACTGTAGCTGGCGGCCGGGGCGAGTTCTCCGGGGTTGATGAGCGTGTGCATGGCGCCTCCGTTGCCGCGTCCTTAGCCGGCGAGTTCCTCGATCGACTCGACGCGGTCTCGATAAAAAGCGATGTGACCGGCGATCGGCGCCGCCGCCTTTGTGCCGGGCGATTCATAGCACCACGCGACCGGCGCGGCGTCCGTGTCTGCCTGGGCCAGTCCGAAATAGGAGCAGTCGCCCTTGTAGGGGCAGAAGCTCCAACGGGCGACGGGGACGATCCGCTGCATCGCGACATCGGCGCGCGGGATGTAGAAGACGTCCCCGTGGCCCGCCTCCGTCAGGGTGAGCGCGGAGCGGCTGTCCGCAACGACCTGGCCGTCGGCGCGGACGATCACGCGATGCGGGTTTTGCTGAATGGCCATAGGACGGTCCGGGCCCGGTTCGCGGAGGCCTCTTGCATGGGACGGCGGCGATGCTGACATCGGGTTCCCTCTTTTCGGACTTGCCTGAGGCGCCGCTCGCGGACGAGCGGCTTCAGCAGCTTTATAGCGCGCAAGGCGTGCGGATCGAGCGGATCCGGTCGGGGCTTCTGCGTCCGATCTTATTCGCGATAGCATTCGGTATCGATATGTAAGGGCGCATTATGAGGTCGACGACGACGCGGCTTCTATACCGCGGATGATCTCAGACCCGAGCTGGTGGGTCGTTTTCACCTCGCCTGCAGCATTCGTGATTGCAACGCCGAGTTCCGGGGCGATAACTCGAAGCACGTCCTTCACGACTACGTTCTGAAGCACCCCGTCCACGAAAATCCGAATTGCGCCGTTCTCGTATTTCCTTAACTCCCAATTCCGAAACACCGCACGGGCGGTCACTGCCAAATGATCCAGTGGTTTTTCTGAGCGTGTTGACGCAGAAGTCGAGAAAACAATTTTCGAGCCGCTGGTCCGCATTCGGCCTTCAGCTTCCGCGGCTGGGCAATCGAGCAACTCCTCGACGGCAAGGCCCGTTCATTGACGATCCGTAATACGATAATGCGATCGACCAGGTGGAACGTATTCTGATTGAAGTTCACCTGCGCCGAGCTGGTGACGCATTTGACCGAAATCCGTTCGTTAGCAGCGGAAACAACATCATAGCCCTGCTGATTGGTTGCCAGCGCCATCTGACCGCGCGTGATCATGGCAGCATATAGCTCTCCGATGCGCCCCGTCAGGTGGTTCAGCTCGCCTAGCGCAACGCCCCATGAAAGCTCCTTCTCCATCCATGAGAGCGCCTCGGCGAGCGATTGAATGATCTGAACCTGGGTCAGCGTCGGCGTCTGGGTCATCAGCACTCCATCAAGATTTGAAGACACGAGTGATGGCTCTGAGCATGAACTCTCGGCCTACGTCGAATTCTGCTGGTGGTTGCGGGAGCCGAGATTTTACAGGATCCGGCGCATGGCGGTAAAAATTTGCGGTTTGCCAAATCCTATCCCACTCGCCAAAATCGGTTCCTAGTATCGCCTTCAGCCCATTCTTCCCACCAGACAGTCGGCGAGCACATTCCGCAGCTTTGAAAAGGTCGTACCAATTGTTCGCGCGCGATACGTACGCCAGCAGGTCTGCGCGCGAGTCGTCTGCGTCTGCCTCTCGGAACCACTTCTGCATCAGTGTCTCGCGCCTCGGACCTGAGTTGCCGGTGGTCACTGACCCCCGACCTCTCGCACGCGATGTCCCTTGCGCATGTCCCGACGCCGAAACCACAATCGGTTCCGGATTCCCGTCCATTCCAAATTTTCTGATCTGGCCTAGGCTAACAGGCACGGCATCAGTGTGGAGCAACGCGGCTGCCCCGTTCAGCCTCTCCACCATTCGGGTCGCATCATGACGGACAGCCGTCGCATCCGACAGTTGACCCCAGTCCGGTGATCGGAGAAGAAGTGCAACTCCTTGCTCGGTTTTATAATCCTCGACCCATGGGACAAACGGCGGCGCAAGAAGCGCCCGGAGATCATCGAGATCGATCTTCTCCCCGACTAACTCGGCCGCCCAACCCGGCGTGACTTTCATTTCCGTCATCTCCGACGCTTGATATGCAGCGCTATTACCGGCTGGGTCCCCAGCGCCGCGGCGCAAGGGTGCTTACCAGATAGCAGCCCGCCGGGCTGCCTCCGTGATGATCCACTTGCAAACATCCTCCAGCAGAGTTCGCGCAAGGGTGATGGCGCGACCGGGAGAGGCCTCGCGGCTTTCCATGGCCTCTTGCCAGCGCTTGGCTACGTCATGCGGATCGAAGGTCGTCAGTGTGTTGGAGATCGCTGCATCCGAAGGCGATCCCTTGAGAGCTTCTCGAACCTCATAGATCAGACTGCCTGACATCTTCCCGGCGACGATCAGGCGATAACCGTCGTGGACTAGGACCTTGTTGATCTTCTCGACCAGCTCCGCCTGGCGAGGCGGGGACTGTGCTTCCGGGCTAGTGATCTCCTGCAGGAAACGGAACACGCGCCTACGTGAACATGAGAGCATGCCCACGGCTTCCAGGATCCCTCGGTTGGTCATGTCGTCGTTGCGCACTGTGTGCTGGATGAGGTGATCCTCCATGGTCGAGCCGTTGCGCGTGTAGTCGTTGAACCCCGACGGCATCTGGTGAAGTAGCCCGCCGTGCGCCAGCGCAGCTCGGGGACGGTACTTCGGAGCTAGGAGGACGGGATCTGGTTCACGTTGGGGGCCCCCTTCGAATCGGAGCCAGGACCTGGCCGCCTGCTCGCGCCGGGTTCCCCAGACCACCGTTTGGCTGTCGGTCAGTGTTGCATCCAGCGCGACGTGTGTGTGGCGACTAAGCGCTTGTCAGACGCGCGCGTAACGATAGCGGCCCTTGATATGCGCCGAAATGAACTGGCCCTTTGACGCCGCCGCCTTCATCTGCTGAAAAACATTTGTGGGTAGATCATAGTATTCGTATCGCGAGCCGTTCTTAAACTCGACCGAAAGCACCTTGCGGGCGTCGTCGTAGGCCATTCTCGAAATCGTGCTGCTGTCGACGGCTATCCAGTTCATGGCGTCACTCTTCCTCGGTCGGCCCATCGCCCTCGAGGAAGACGTATCGGCTCGTTTGCGATCGCCACTGCCGCAGGACAATGGCGTATTTCTCGGTGATGGGCGGGATGGTCCAGCCGCCTTCCTGTTCGTAGCCCTCCCCTTGGGCGTCGCCGCGAACGACCACTGTGGGATCGGCGCTGTTCGGGCGGCGCTCACGCGACAGCGAGTCGATCATCGCCCGGATCGGCAGGCTGACGGCTTCTCCAACGACGATCGCCTCGCCGGTTCGAAGGATCGGTAACATGTCGAAGAGGCCTTTAAGATTGTCGGTCGCCGCGCCAGACACTTGGCTGCGGTCGACATCGTTCGCCAGACGCATGGCGAATATGGTCCCGCACTGTGAGAGAATAGTGGTGTCAATCTCCGAGGGCCTCTGGCTGACAAGCATCATGCCGACGCCATATTTGCGGCCTTCCTTGGCGATGCGCTTCACTGTTTCTGACGCCAGACCTTCGCGCCCCTTGCTCAGATAAGTGTGTGCTTCTTCCAGTACGCAGAGCAGAGGCCGTTCCTTCCCGCCCTCAGGCAGGCTGTTGGCCCAGAAAAGCGCATCATAGACGATCCTCAGCACTGCCCCCACGAGGTCGTTCAGAATGGAGGACGGGACTCCCGACAGGTCCAAGATTGTGAGCGGCTTTGTGTTGCCGAGCCATCGATCCAACAGGGTGTCGAGATCGGCCTGGGCCGCGCCGGCCAGGTTTGGCCGCCACTCATCAGGGTTGAAAAGAAACTGGAGTTGAGGGTCGCGGAGGCGCGAACCTAGAATACCCACTTCCCTCCGAATGTTGATCGGATCCGGTCCCCACTGAACTCGTTCCGCAGCTGGACCGGTCGTCTTCACCATTCTGTAGAGTGGTGGAATGACTTGTTCTGCGTCGCCGGGTTGCACGGGAGCGCCTGCTGGGTCCAGCACGTAGGCCGGATGAACGACGTCGGCCGAACCGCCCGGGTCAGGCACGACGGTCTGATACTCCCGGCAATGCAAGTCGAACCAGAGCTGATGAATCGAGAACGAGATCGGGGTATCGGCGCTGATGCGCTCTCTTGTGAGGCCTGGGACCGGGTTTGCGTCGAACGTGGCCCGTTTCCTGTCCGCGACCATATCGCCTACGAAGGCCCTGTGATCGTCGCCGAGCGATCCGAACGTTAGCCTGATCAGTTCGTCGAAGCTCAGAGCCCAATAAGGAACCCTCAGCGGAAGTTCGCCGCGGTCGAGGTAGGGCTCGATCCTCAGAACGGTCGAGACGGACTGAAGCGCCTGGCCATACTCGCCATGGACGTCGAACAGCAGAATACGTGATGACGGATAGGCGTTTACGTTGCAGAGTGCCGTCAAGATCGCGGCGACCGTCGTCGACTTTCCAGCCCCGGTGGTTCCCACCACGGCGGAGTGCCGGGTTATGAGCTTGTTGATGTTCACCAGCGCTGGGATGGAATCCGCGCTGGCCAGGTGTCCGATGGGAACGAAATCGATCGGATCGCCAGGGCCGTAAATATCCCTAAGATCGGCCTCTGTGACGATGTGAACCGCATCGTTTATCGTTGGGTGCTGTGAGACGCCGCGCTCGAAACGTCCTTCCCGCCCCCGCTCACCGACTAGCTGGACCCTCAGCCACTGATTGCTCTCGGGCGCGGGTGCACCCTCCCTCACCGGCGCGGCGCCAGCCCCTACTTGCGACACCAGGCCGAAGAGGCTCGTGTACCCCAGCGGAATTCGCACGAAACTGCCGACTTGACCAATGCGGTAGGCCTCGCCGTTATGAAAACTGAGCCCCGTCACTGTATCCGTGACCAAGGCGACACTGATCGATGTACCTGAGACGTCTTGGACAGATCCGATGAGGGTTGAACTGGCTTTCATTCAGCGAGCCCCGACTCCGCTTCCCGGTTGGAAAGCTGCGAGGCGAGCAGCTTCCCGAAGGCGGCGAAATCCCCCAGCAGCCATTTGCACTGTCCGTCTGGAGACGCGGAGCGTTCCGGAGGAAGCGCGTCTCGGGTTACGGCGATCTCGTAGGCCGGGTTGTTGTCCTTATGGTCGCAACACCAAGCCCGTTCCACCGTGCCTATCACACCGCCGTCGGCCGCCATAACCGTCAGATTTGCATGCCGGCGTGCGAGCTTGACCGCATCGGGGGCCGAGACGAGATCGCCGTAGATCAACGCCAAACACGAGGCGTTCGGATTTCCGGCGAGACCCTGGGCCAGATAGGCGTTGATGTGCTCATCGACGAAAGAATAGCCGCAGGTGACGATCACGCTTTGATGTGCGCGCAGGAAGACACGCAGCCGGTCCAGCATAGCGAGATACGGCATCTGGCGGCTCTGGTCGTATTTTAGGTGAGACGGGTAAATTAGCAGTTGCTCGCCTTCGATCTTGTCCCGACTGCGCCGCACCTGATTGTTCTTGGTTAGCCACCAGTTGATCGAACCGTGCATCTTCCAAAGGCGCGCCCAACGGGCAGGAAGATCATCCTCCACCATAGAGTCGAGATCCAGGAAAGCGCTGGCCGCTCCGACGAAGCCGTCGAAATAGGGGACACCGCGGTTTTCGAGCGCCTGCTCCATCAGTTCGTCGTAGTTGGTGGTGAAGATTTCGACTGGATGTTCTCGGTAGATCGACTGAATCCAGCTTGCGAGAGTGTGGTAGGGCGTACCTTCAGCAGGGAGGGGTTTGGAGACAGCCGAGCGAACTGTCGCACAGGCTCCTTCGTCGAACGCTTTTAACTGGGCTTTGCTGAACCCGTCGATGCCGGGCTCTCCGCACAGCGATAACAGGGTCCGCGCATGGCTGAGCAGATCCTCGATCGTGGGCTTATGGATTCCCCGGCCTTGGAAGCGCTCCCATAGCCCGGTCGTGAGGGCCGCGGTGTTACCAACGGCCAGCAACGACGCCTTCACTAGCTGAGTAAGGCCTGCGATGTCCGGGATTAGCGCGTCGCCGTTTTCGCGAATGGACAAAGGGCAACCCGCTCCAAGCAGGAATGCGATCCGCATCCGTCCAGGCGAGAGACGCTGTAGTATGTCTGTCACCCTCCGATAAGGGTCATGCGACGGCAAGTTCAGCGCAGCGTCATTAATCGCGATTGCCATCGTCGCTTGTTGCCCCTCATTGAGAACGTCCGGCACTACACCGATCCTAAACGATCACCCTTACCGTGCAGCTTGAAGCATCACCGTATGCGGCGCAAGCTTAGGTTGCTAGCGGTGCACTTCAATCTTGTTGCTAAGACTTCTCGTCCAACCGCGACATCAGGTTAGTTGCGATGAGATCGCGCGGTTCGACCTCGCGACCAGGAATTGCGACCCGCCACGTTGTGTGTCAGGTCCGGCCCCGAGTGGCCAATCTTGCTGGTTTGATCGTAAGCGGACCTACTCAAAGTCGCTCAAGGGTCGGATGCGGAGTTAGGGGGGCATATCAGCCGAAAAGACGTAACAAAATCAGTCCTTGAGACGATGCATATCGGAAGTTCGAATCTGTCTTGCACCGCCAGCGTCCCAAGTGAGAACAGTCACTTAGCGCTTAAGCATCGATATCGTTAAAGCCTTTAAATATCGGCTTGTTCACACGAGTGCGACCTTATAGGCGTCTCTGCGACTCCCATTTGCGCGCGCCAAATCTCGGTCTGAATGGGATGCAGTCGCTCGCGCTCAAATAGAGCAGTACGGATAGATTTCTGCCCGCGATGTCCCGTCGGCGCCAGAAGCGGACGTTGGCATCATGCCCAAGCCCGCTACTTGCCTTATGGTAGATTGCGCGTAGCGACTTGCCGACGTCCAGCTCGCCTCAAAATCATCATCGATCGCCGCATTTTCGCAATCGCCGGCGCGGCTGGACCGACCACCTCGAGAGGATGTGGATTGACAGGGTTCAGGCGCACCGGCAGGATCGACTAAAATAAGAACTGAGGGAGGTGACCTGTGGACGGTGGGAAGCTCGTCGAGCGACGTCCGATGGCCGCAATCGATTACGCGGTTGTTTTCTCAATGCGCAATTTGCCCTTACTCGAGCAGGGCACGACCTATGATCCTTTGGCGACGTCCGAGAATCTTTGGGCGGCCGTGAAGGTCTATGCGAGCGGCGGCGAGAACGCTCTTCATGCCCATGGCGGCGAGGATCATGCGTTCATGGTTCTTCAGGGCAAGGCGACATTCACTTTCGCAGACGGAGCGACACAGGTCGTCTCCACGCATGAAGGTGTCATGATCCCCAAAAACGTGCAGTATAAGTTCGAAGCTGATGAAGCGGAGAACCTCGTTTTGTTGCGCGTGGGTGGCGGTGAACGCACCGCCAAGGGGCTGGATCATCTGACGCCATTCGGCACGCCGAAGGATGTTGTGCAGCAAACGAAATTCGGGGACGGGTCCGTGAAGGTCGGCGCCGACGCCAAGAACGGCGAGACCGCGAAGAAGCGCGTCTATGCTGAAGGGAAGTTCTTTTCGCCCGGCTAAGACTTGCTCAGAACATTCAACCCGCTGCTGTGTGCATCGCCGTGACCTCCTTGGTACTTGAGCGGAGCGCCCCGTGCCGGAACACGCCATCGATGCTGTCCAGCTGGTCGGTCTCGATCTGCAGCCCCTCAGGAGCGGCCGAGCGACGACACGTGCAAGAAGGGTAATCTGCATGACCAGACTATTGGCCGTCTCGTTATGCTTTGGCGCTTTTGTCGCAAGCGCCACAGGCGCGCGCTCCGACGATGCGGATTTCTTTGCCGGGAAGAATGTCACGATTATGATCGGATATGCTGCCGGCGGCACATATGACGCGACCGCCAGGTTGTTGTCGCGCCATATGGGCCGTCACATTTCCGGCAATCCGACCTTCCTTCCGCAGAACCTTCCCGGCTCGGGCGGTATCAAGGCCATCCTGAATCTCTACAGCGTTGCGCCGCACGATGGCACGGCTTTGGGCATGCTGGCGCGCAGTTACGCCATTGAGCCGGCTTTCAATCCGCAGATGGCGAAATACGATCCGTCCCGTTTCAATCCAATCGGCAGCACCAGCAAGGAGGTGTCGGTCGGGGTCGTATGGCATACGCGTGGCGTCAAGTCGCTGGACGACTTGCAGACACAACAAATCACGGCAGGCGCGACCGGCGTTATCGACGACACGGGGCGTTTTCCGACTCTCATCCGCAAGTTGACAGGCGCGAAGATCAAGGTCGTCACTGGTTATCCTGGCGGCAATGACGTGACGATGGCGATGGAGCGCGGCGAAGTCGATGCGCGGATCGGCTGGTCCTGGGGAAGCCTCAAAAGCCGTTCCAAGTCATGGCTCGACGAGAAGAAGATCAGTGTCTTGATTCAGATGGCTCTGCAAAAGGCGCC
>JANXTB010000237.1 GCA_025356415.1 Hyphomicrobiales bacterium | reverse complement strand
AATTCCTGGACTTCTACAATCGCGAGCTATCCCTGCTGTATGAGCAGGTGGGTGAATTCGCCGAACAATATCCGGGAATTGCCGAGCGCCTGGGCGGATTGATCCGCGAACGCTCCGACCCAATGATTACCGGCCTGCTGGAAGGTGCGGCGTTTCTCGCCGCGCGCGTCCAGCTGGCAGATGTTCACACAGGGCGAGACGATATTGGTCAACAGCCCTGTTTAAAGCGTGAGACGGCTGGCGAGAACCGCCAGAAACAGGATTTCCGCAATTTGTTGCGAGGCCCCGGCGATATCCCCGGTCTGGCCGCCGATCTGGCGGCGCGCAATCTCGGTCATGACGCCCGCGCCCGCCAGCATGGCGGCCAGGCCGAGCGCCAGCTTGCCCAGCTCCAAACCCGCCAAAGCCGGCGCCAGCCCGATGGTTGCGGCGAGGCCGCCCGCGATGGCCAGCGTCGAGGGCAGGGGCCGGGCAGCAGCCCAAGCCGCTCCATCATTGCGAGCTGGCGGCAGCAGGTAATGCGGGGTGAGCGCCGCGACCCGTGAGGCGGCGTTGGCGGCGATCACCAGCAGCGCGGTGCGCGGCGCCCCGATCGCGCCGATCAGCGCGGCCAGCAGCGAGCCGCGCAGAAACAGCGACATGACCAGCGCGGCGCCGCCAAACGTGCCGATGCGGCTGTCCTTCATGATCTCCAGCTTGCGGGCGACGGTCGCGCCCCCGCCGAGCCCGTCGGCGGAATCAGCCAGCCCATCCTCATGGAAAGCGCCGGTCGTCAGCAGCAGCGCCGCGAGCGCGAAACCCGCGGCGGGCAGGGGCGGCAGGCCCAGCGCATCGGCGCCGATCAGCACCGCGCCCCCAATGGCGCCAATCAGCGCGCCCGCAATCGGCAGCACGCGGATGGCGCGGGCGAAATCTAGCATGGCGTAGGGCGCCGACTCGAAAGCGAGCACGGGCACAGGCAGGCGCGAATAAAAGCGCAGGCAGGCGAGGAGGTCGGCGGTGAGCCGGGCAGGGAGCGATTTCATGCCCACGACCATCGCATGAGTCGGGGCACGCGCGCCTTCATTGAGTTCCGGCCCTCAAGCGCTTAAACAGCCCGCAGTCCCATCACGAGAACCCCATGTCCGCCACCGGCCTCCCCTTCGACGACATCCGCAACCTGTTCCCGCAAATGCCCGAAGCCGCGACCGTGATGGTCGAGGAGGTGCGGGCCCGCGATGCGCAGCTCACCAAACCTGCGGGCGCGCTCGGCCGGCTGGAAGAGATGGTCGAATGGCTCGCCGCCTGGCAGGGCAAATCGAAACCGACGATCCTGCGCCCGCTCGTTGCAGTGTTTGCCGCCAACCACGGCGTCGTCGCGCAAGGCGTCAGCGCCTACCCGCCGGAAGTGACGCGCGCGATGATGGAGAATTTTGCCGCGGGCGGCGCCGCGATCAACCAGATCTGCGCGACCTTCGACATCGGCCTGAAAGTGTTCGAACTCGCGCTCGATTATCCGACCAAGGACATCACGCAGGAACCGGCGCTGGATGAGGCCGCCTGCGCGGCGACATTCGCCTTCGGCATGGAAGCGATTGCGGGCGGTTCGGACCTCATCTGCGTCGGCGAAATGGGCATCGGCAACACGACGATCGCCGCCGCCATCTACACCGCGCTCTACGGCGGCAAGGCGGCGGACTGGGTCGGGCGCGGCACGGGCGTCGATGACGCTGGAGTTGCGCGCAAGATCGACGCTGTCGAGCGCGCGCTTGCGATCAACGAAGGGCATTTGTCGGACCCGCTGGAAATCATGCGCCGCCTCGGCGGGCGCGAAATTGCAGCCATCGCGGGCGCCATCATGGCGGCGCGCATGGAGCGCATTCCGGTGGTGCTCGACGGCTATGTCGCAACCGCCGCTGCGGCGCTGCTGTACGCGATCGACGACACGGCGCTCGATCATTGCGTCGCCGGGCATGTGTCATCGGAAGGCGCGCACGCGGAAGTGCTGCGCCGCATAGGCAAGAAGCCGTTGCTCGATCTCGGCATGAGACTGGGTGAAGGCTCCGGCGCCGCGCTGGCGGTTGGGTTGTTGAAAGCCGCGCTGGCGTGTCATCGCGACATGGCGACGTTTGAGCAGGCGCATGTGCCGGTGAAAGTGGACTGACTTTAAAGCTCGTCATTGCGAGGAGCGCAGCGACGCGGCAATCCATCTTGGCCGCGCCCGAAAGATGGATTGCTTCGCTGCGCTCGCAATGACGCCGCGGAGGTTACTTCACATAAATAGCCCGCGCATCGTCGCGAAACTTGCGCCGTGAATCATCGCGCGAATAGAACATGTGGCCGCCCGAATAGGTCTCGAAACGCACGCGCGACGGATCGCCGTAGTTCGGCATCTGGTCGAGCACCATCTGTGTTTCGAGATACGGCGTCACGACATCCGTCAGACCATGCGCGACCAGCACCCGCATGTTGGGATCGAGCGCCATCGCCTTTCGGAAATCGCTGACGGCTTCCGCGCCGCCGTGGCCCCAGTCCCATTGGCGCGACGCCTGTTCACTCATGAAGGCATAGCGCGCGCCTTCGACGTTCCAATTGAGCTTGTCATGATAGAGCGCGACCATCGCCGAGACGAGCGGCGCGTGCAGGCCCAGGCGCATCTGGTCGTCCGCATCGCTGCGCGGCGCATAGGGCGTCGGATCGTATCCGGCAATCGTCGCATCATAAGAGCTGCCGATGCGCTGCGCCTTGCGATGCAATTCGCGCAAGAAGACTTGAGTGGGCACGCGTCCACCAAGATTGCGCACGAGCCCCGCGTCGAGCGTCGTGAGTTCCGAGACACGGCGCGTCAGACGATCAAGCGCCGCCTGGTCTTTTACCCCGCGCATCAGGTCCGACAAAAACTCGCCGCGCGCATAGGCCTCCACGTCGGCGAGAGTAGCGCGTGTGACGTCGGCGCCCTGCATCGTGCGCGCTGATGCGACGTAGGATGGCAGACGCGCGACCTGGTCGAGCAGGCCGTTACGCGCATTGAAGCGCGAGAAGTCGAGCACGGGCGAAATCATCACAAGACCCGAGACGCCGTAACCCTGATCGGTTTGCAGCGCATGCGCGAGCTTCGGCGCGCGGAAGCCGCCGTAGCTTTCACCCGCGATATATTTGGGCGAGAGCATCCGGTTGTTTTCTTCGATCCAGCGCCGGATCGTCGCCGCCAGCACATCGATGTCGCCATCGACGCTGAAGAAGCGCTTGCGCACATCGTCGCCGCCATAGATGCGGCTGTAACCTGTGGCGGGCGGATCGATGAACACGAGATCGGTGAAGGCGAGCCACGTCTCCGGATTGTCCACCGTGACCGGTGAGGCAGAAGGTACGGCGGCCTCAGCATCCATGCGCAGGCGCCATGGCCCGAGCGCGCCCAAATTCAGCCAGGCGGAGGCGTAGCCGGGGCCACCGTTGAACACGAACGTCACGGGGCGCTGCGCGACATTTGAGTCGTCGCGCGTAAACGCGATGGTCGCGACATCGGCGAGCGCGGCGCCCTGCTGCAGATCGAAGATGCGGATCGCGCCCGTGGTGGCCGTGAAGGCGAGATCGCCAATCCTGTGTTGCGTGACAGCTTTTGGCGGCAGCGGTTTCAGGCGCTCGGTCGGTGCGGCCGGGGAGGGGCGCTGCTCGGTTTGCCCGCCGCGGCCCCCGCGCTGGCCTTGCTGCTGTTCGCCGTCGCTCTGCTGGGCATGCAGCGGCGATTGCGCAAGAAGGAGGGCAGCCAGAATGGCGGCGAGACGGCGTGACGCCATGGGCTGATCGCTCCCTTGAGTTTGTATCTGTTGCCTAGAATAGGGCGCGGTGCGGCAAACGCCAGTCACGCACGCGTCAGCGCCGCTCAGGCGGCCCGGCGGGTGACCCGGCGCGGTGACGACCGGCGCTCCGGCTGGAACGGCGGCATGGCGTCGACGACGCGTTCGGCCGGGAAGGTGACCGTGACTTCGGTGCCCTGGCGCAATTCGGATTCGATCGTGAACGTGCCGCCGTGCAGATCGACGAGGCCCTTCACGATAGGCAGGCCGAGGCCAGAGCCTTCTTCGGCGTTTCTCTGCGCGAGCGCGCCGCGGCCGAAGGACGACATGACGATCGGAATTTCATGCGGCGGAATGCCGGGGCCGGTGTCGCGGATCGACAGATATTGCCCGCCGCTCTGCGTCCATCCGCAGTTCAGCGTGATATGGCCGCCGTAGGGCGTGAATTTCACCGCATTGGTGAGAAGGTTGAGCGCGATCTGGCGCATGGCGCGCTCGTCGCCCCAGAGGCGCGACAGCTTGCCCTCGATCGTTTCGCTGATCGTGATGCCGCGCTTCTCGGCGCGCAGGCTCAGCAGCCGCAGGCAATCCTCGACGATCTGCGCAAGCGACACGCTTTCTTCGCGCAGCTCGTAACGGCCCGCCTCGACGCGCGACAGGTCGAGAATCTCATTGATAAGCATCAGCAGATGCTCGCCGCTCGAATGAATGTCCTTGGCGTAATCCTTGTAGGCGGGCACGGCGTGCTTGCCGAACAACTCGCCGGTCATGACTTCGGAAAAGCCGAGGATCGCGTTGAGCGGCGTCCGCAATTCGTGACTCATGGTCGCCAGAAAGCGCGACTTGGCGAGATTGGCTTCCTCGGCGCGCAGGCGCGCTTCGTCGGAATTGGCCTTCGCTTCTTCGAGTTCCGAAATCAGAATGTCTTTTTCGAGCCTGAACGCGAGGCTCGAAAGGCTCGTTGCATAAAGTCGCCGCGCGAGAACGAGAAAGAAGAACTGCGCGCCGATGGCGATGATCGAGATCGGCCAGGCGTGCTCCTGCCAGGCGGGGCTCATGAAAAGCAGCACGGCGATGGTTGTCGGCGCCAGTCCGGCATAAACGGCGAGCGGGACGGTGGCGGACACCAGCGACATGACAGCGCCGACCAGCATGAGCGCGAAGAGCACGAAGACGCGGGCCGTCGTGTCGGGCACATTGAGGAACAATGCGGCGAGCATCGCCCAGCCGAGCCCCTGGCAGAATTCCGTCGCGATGAAACGACGGCGCCAATAGCCAACGTTGATCGCAGGGTCCGGCGCTTCGAGCAGCCGGCGCGCCGTGCTGTAGCAGATCAATTGGCACGCGCAGATCAGCGCAAGCCAGATGAGCACATCGACGCCGGGCGTCCAGACAAAGGACGTGATCGAAACGACAAGGCCCACGAGAGCCAGCGTCGGAACTGAGGTCATGCGGCTCTGTGCGAAAGTGCGCAGCAACTCGAGATCGAATGCGCGATTGCCTGCGCTGGAAGACAACAAGCCGCTCGCCGCGCCGAGGCGCTGCGTCATGCGCCTGCGCGCAAGGCTGGCAGGACCGGCAAGCCGATCCTGCTCGATCATATCCGCTGTTACTTCACTCATGACGCACGCAACACATCTGGAGAACTCCAGAAAAAGCGACGCCAAAGATGAAGGGGAAAGTTTAACGCCCCCCATCCGAGGTATTTTCAGTTTTAAACAAATTGAATTGTCGAGCTGCGGGCGCCGTAACGGAAATTATCCAGCGCCGTCATGAGCTTTAAGCATGAAAAGGCCACGTTTTCAGGTTGTTTCGACAACCGGGCTCCACATGCGGAAGTTGTGTCATCTTGCACAGCTCAAGCTTGCGCCTTAACCATTGCGCCGAAAACAATCTCCCAGAACTCAAGCCGACATGACCCGCGACGATCATCTTCAGGCGCTTCTCGGCGAAATAGGCGCCTGCCGGATCTGCCGGGACGCGCCGCATTCTACGCCGTTGCCGCACGAGCCGCGCCCCGTGGTGCGCGTCAGCAGCACGGCGCGGTTGCTCGTCGCCAGCCAGGCGCCGGGCATTCGGGTTCACGCCAGCGGCCTGCCGTTCGACGATCGCTCGGGGGACCGGCTGCGCGAGTGGATGGGCGTCGATCGCGAGACATTCTACGACACGAGCCGCATCGCCTTCGCGCCGATGGGTTTCTGTTTTCCGGGTTATGATTCCGCAGGCGCGGACCTGCCGCCGCGTCGCGAATGCCGCGACGCCTGGCACGACCGGCTGTTTGCAATGCTGCCGCAGGTCGAGACGGTGCTGACGGTCGGCGGCCATGCGCAGGATTACCATCTCGCCCGCTTCGGCCTCTCCACAAAAAGATTGCCGATGACCGAGGTGGTGCGCGGCTGGCGGAACTACGCGCAGACGAGCCCTCGCGTGATCCCACTGCCGCATCCCTCCTGGCGCAATACGGGGTGGCTGAAGAAGAACCCGTGGTTCGAGGCGGAACTGCTGCCCGTTTTGCGCCGCGAAGTCGCCAAGCTGACGGGCTGAACTGTTCAGCTTGCATTCATCGCGGCAGGCTTTGAATAAGGAACTGAGTTTATTCTTTCTGAAAGTCCCGCCATGGCAAACCTGATCCGCACCTTCGCCGCCATGCTGTTCACACTGGCGAGCCTTTCATGGGCCCATGCGCAGGCGCCCGAGCCGCGCATTGCGCTGGTGATCGGCAATTCCGCATATCGCGCGGGCAGCCTCGCCACCCCGTCCAATGACGCAGGCCTCATTGCGCAGACGCTCACGCAAGCGGGGTTCGATGTGATCGGCGCGCGCGATCTCGACCAGGACGGGCTGCGGCGCTCGTTCCGCGACTTCATCGAAAAGGCCGCCGCGTCCGGACCAGACACCGTCGCCTTTGTGTATCTCGCGGGCTATGGCCTGCAATATGCGGGCGAGAATTACTTCGCGCCGGTCGAGGCGACTCTCACGCGCGATTCGAGCGTGCCGATCGAGGCGGTTCGCATTTCCGATTTCACGCGCGCCCTTTCGGATCTTCCGCTGAAAGCCCGTTTCTTCGTTCTCGATGCGGCGAGGCCCAATCCGTTTGCGCCTGCCGGGCAGCCTTTGGCTGGCGGACTGGCGCTGGTTGACACGGAGCGGGGCTCCTTGATCGCCTTCAACGCGGCGCCGGGCACCATCCCGCCCGAGCCGACTGGTGAGTATGGCCCTTACGCCAAGGCGCTTGCTGAAATGATGCAGGAGGGCGGCGTCAACGCCGACGAGATTTTCGCCCGCACCCGTCTGCGCGTGAGCGAGACGACGCGCGGCGCGCAAGTTCCGTGGCATCTGTCGCGCCTGTCACAGCCGATCACCTTCTTCGAACGCGCTGACGACGCTCCGCCGCCGCGTGTCGGCGAGGCGCCGCGCAGCCGCGTGATCCGTGAGCTGCCGGTCGCCGACGCTTATGCGCTGGCGCTCGAGCGCGACACGATCGCCGGTTATCAGGAATTCCTTACCGCCTATCCGCGCGATCCGTTGAGCCCGCGCGTCGAGGCCATGCTGGCGGCGCGGCGCGAGGCGCTGACGTGGCGCCGCGCGGTCGCGCGCAACACGCCGCAAGCATATTGGACTTACATCCGTCGCTATCCGCGCGGACCGCATCTGGCCGACGCGCATCGGCGCCTCGCCATTCTGTCGGCTTCGTTCGAACCGCCGGCCGTGTTCGATGAATATGATTTCGAAGTGCCGCCGCCGCCGCCGGAGGAATACGAATACGTGTCCGGCCCGGTGATGTTCTTCGATGAAACTTACTATGCGCCGCCGCCGCCGATCTATTTCCTGCCGCCGCCGCCGCGCGCTTACATCGACCTCGCGCCGCCGCGTATCTTTAGCCCGGGTTTCCTGCCGGTTCCCGTTCCGGTGTACCTGCCCAGCGCGCGGCCGTGGCGGAACAATGTCAACACCCAGCCGCAGCCCGTGCGCCTGCCCACCGGCGTGACGCCGCGCGACGTCGGCACGCCGCAGAGGTTCGTGGCGCCAGTCCCGACACGCTTGAACCAGCAGAGGGTGCAGCCGGGCTTGCAGAGCCCGCTCGTTTCCCCGCAGCAGAATGGCGTTGTGACGCAGCCACAGCAGCTCACGCAGCCGCAAGTCCAGCAGCAGCAAATTCGTCAGCAGCAGGAGCTTCAACGCCAGCAGCAGTTCCAGCAGCAGCGTGAGCTGCAATTGCGGACGCAGCAACAGCAGCAGATTCAGCAACAGCGGGATCAGCAATTGCGGGGCCAGCAACAGCGCGTGCTGCAGCAACAGCAGCTTCAGCAACAACGCGTGCAGCAACAGCAGCAACGCGACCAGCAGGTTCGCTCGCAGCAATTCCAGCGGCAGCGCGAACAGCAGCTCCGTGCGCAGCAACAACAGCAGCAGCAGATACGTGGCCAGCAGGTGCAGCAGCAGCGCGCGCAGCAATATCAGCAGCAGATGCGCGTACAGCAGCAGCAGCAGAGGGCTCAGCAGCAACAACAGATGCAGATGCAACGCGCGCAGCAGCAACAGCAGATGCAGCGGGCTCAGCAACAGCAACAGCAGATGCAAATGCAACGCGCGCAGCAGCAACAACAGCAGATGCAGCGCGCGCAGCAGCAGCAACAGCAAATGCAACGCGCGCAGCAGCAGCAGCAACAGCAGATGCAGCGCGTCCAGCAACAGCAGCGTCAGCAGCCGCAGCAACAGCCACAGCGCCGCACCGATTGCGGCGTGCCCGGCAAGCCGCCCTGCCGCTAACAGGTCAGGCGGCGCGGGGGCCTACCCGCGCCGTCAGCCGTTCAGGCGCTTGATCAAGCTCGACGTATCCCAGCGGGCGCCGCCCATCTTCTGCACTTCTGAATAGAATTGATCGACGAGCGCGGTGACGGGCAGGTGGGCGCCATTGCGTCGCGCCTCGGCGAGGCAGATGCCTAGATCCTTGCGCATCCAGTCGACCGCAAAACCGAAATCGAACTTGCCCGCCGCCATCGTGCCGGTGCGATTTTCCATCTGCCACGATTGCGCGGCGCCCTTGGAGATCACCTCGACGACGG
>JANXTB010000226.1 GCA_025356415.1 Hyphomicrobiales bacterium | reverse complement strand
GTCCGAGATCTCGGCCAAGCTGCTGGATGTGCGCAAGACCAGCGGGCCGGATTCGGTGTTCTGGGTCGGCTCGTCCAAGCACAACAATGAGCAGGCGCAGCTGTTGCGCAAGTTCGTCTCGTTCTTCGGCTCCAACAATTGCGATCACCAGGCGCGCATCTGCCATTCGACCACGGTCGCGGGCGTGGCCAACACCTGGGGTTACGGCGCACAGACCAATTCCTACAACGACATCCGCAACGCAAAGACCATCGTCTTCATGGGGTCGAACGCGGCGGAAGCCCATCCCGTGTCGCTGCAGCACGTGCTGTCGGGCAAGGAGATGAACCGCGCCAACATGATCGTGCTCGATCCGCGCTTCACGCGCACGGCGGCGCACGCAACTGAATTCGTGCGCATCCGCTCGGGCACCGACATCGCCGTGATCTGGGGCATGATGTGGCATATCTTCCAGAACGGCTGGGAAGACAAGGAATTCATCAGCCAGCGCGTCGTCGGTATGGATCTCGTGCGCGCTGAAGTCGCCAAGTGGACGCCGGAAGAAACCGAGCGCGTCACCGGCATTCCCGGGGCCCAGCTGCGCAAGGTCGCCGAGACTTTCGCGAAAGAGCGCCCCTCGACATTCATCTGGTGCATGGGCGGCACGCAGCACACGGTCGGCACCGCAAATGTGCGCGCTTACTGCAACCTGCTGCTCGCGACCGGCAATGTCGGCGTGTTCGGCGGCGGCGCGAACATTTTCCGCGGTCACTGCAACGTGCAGGGCGCGACCGACATGGGCCTCGATATCACGTCGCTGCCGCTCTACTACGGGCTGGTGGAAGGCGCGTGGAAACATTGGGCCCGCGTCTGGGATGTCGATTACAACGAGCTGCAGGCGCGCTTCGATGAAGTGCCGGCAAAGGCCGGACGTCCTGCGCGCACGCGCAAGGAAAACATGGAGCTTCCGGGCATTCCGTCCACGCGCTGGTTCGATGCGACGAGCTATGATCCCAACGAAGTGGACCAGCGCGACGCATTGAAAGCCATGGTCATCTTCGGCCACGGCGGCAACACCGTTCCGCGCATGCCCGACATGATCAAGGCGCTCGAAAAGCTCGAATTGCTGGTCGTCGCCGATCCGCATCCGACGACTTTCGCGGCGATTTCGGGCCGCAAGAACGGCACGTATCTCCTGCCGATCTGCACGCAGTTCGAAACGGACGGCACGCGCACCGCGTCCAACCGCTCGGTCCAGTGGGGTGAGAAGGTCGTCAATCCGATCTTCGAATCAAAGGACGATTACGAAGTCATCTATCGCCTCTCCACCAAGCTCGGTTTCGCCGACAAGATGTTCAAGAACATCAAGGTCGAGAACGGCCGTCCGGTGGCGGAAGAAATTCTGCGTGAAATCAATCGCGGCGGTTGGTCGACGGGCTATTCTGGGCAGAGCCCGGAACGGCTCAAGGCGCATGTCAAATATCGCGAGAAGTTCGATCTCGTCACGCTGCGCGCGCCGGCCGATACGCCGGAAGTCGGCGGCGATTATTATGGCCTGCCGTGGCCGTGCTGGGGCACGCCGGAAATCAAGCATCCCGGCACGCACACGCTCTAC
This sequence comes from Hyphomicrobiales bacterium, assembly GCA_025356415.1. Taxonomy (GTDB): domain Bacteria; phylum Pseudomonadota; class Alphaproteobacteria; order Rhizobiales; family Beijerinckiaceae; genus Terripilifer. The sequence goes on along the minus strand of JANXTB010000226.1, from coordinate 2,117 downwards.
AACACCAACCTTCATGTGAAGGATGGCGGCGGCACGTTCCGCGCGCGCTTTGGCGTCGTCTACGAAGACAAGAAGCCCGACGGCACGTCGACCACCTACAACATGCTCGCGGAAGGCTCTTACTCGAAGGGCTCGGAGCTGACCGACGGTTATCCTGAGTTCAACTACGGTATCCTGAAGAAGCTCGGCTGGGACAAGGATCTCACCGAAGCCGAACTCGCCACGATCACCAAGATCGGCGGCGCCAATCCGGATACGGTGGGCTGGGCGATCGACCTGTCGGGCGGCATCATCCGCGTTTGCCTCGAGCATGGCGTGGTGCCTTACGGCAATGCGAAAGCGCGCGCTACGGCGTGGAACCTGCCCGACCCGGTGCCCGTGCATCGCGAGCCGATCTACACGCCGCGTACTGATCTCGTCGCGAAATATCCGACGCGTCCGGACGCCCGTCAGTTCCGCATGGCGAACCTCGGTTTCTCCGTGCAGAAGGCCGCGGTCGACAAGGGCGTCGCCAAGGATTTCCCGATCATCCTCACCTCCGGCCGTCTGGTCGAATATGAGGGCGGCGGCGAAGAGACGCGTTCGAACCGCTGGCTCGCCGAATTGCAGCAGGACATGTTCGTCGAAGTGAACACGGCGGATGCGGCCGATCGCGGCATCGTCGATGGCGGCTGGGTCTGGGTCTACGGTCCCGAAAACTCATCCAAGACGCGCGTGAAAGCTCTGGTGACGGATCGCGTGGGACGCGGCGTGGCCTTCATGCCATTCCACTTCGCGGGCTGGTACCAGGGCGTCGATCAGCGCGGCAATTATCCGAAGGGCGCGGACCCGATCGTTCTCGGCGAAAGCGTCAACACGATCACGACTTACGGTTACGACCCGGTGACGGGCATGCACGAAGGCAAGGCGACGCTTTGCCAGATCCGCGCGGCCTAAGGGGAGATTTGAACAATGGCACGTGTAAAATTCCTCTGTGACGCCGACCGCTGCATTGAATGCAACGCCTGCGTGACCGCCTGTAAAAACGAACATGAAGTGCCGTGGGGCATCAACCGCCGCCGCGTCGTCACCATCAATGATGGCAAGCCCGGCGAGCGTTCGGTCTCGATGGCCTGCATGCATTGCACAGATGCGCCCTGCGCCGCCGTCTGCCCCGTCTCGTGTTTCTACACGACGGCGGACGCCGTGGTTCTTCACTCGAAGGATCTCTGCATCGGCTGCGGTTATTGCTTCTATGCGTGCCCGTTCGGCGCGCCGCAATATCCCAAGGTCGGCAACTTCGGTTCGCGCGGCAAGATGGACAAGTGCACCTATTGCGCCGGCGGTCCGGAAGAAGATTTCTCGACCGTCGAATATGAGAAATATGGCCGCAACCGACTGGCGGAAGGCAAGCTGCCGCTCTGCGCGGAAATGTGCTCCACCAAGTCGCTTCTTGCGGGCGATGGCGACATCATCGCCTCGATCTACAAGGAGCGCGTGATGAAGCGCGGTTACGGTTCGGGCGCATGGGGCTGGAAGACGGCCTACAAGGAAACCGTCGCGATCTGATGATCTCCCGCACACATTCGAAAGGTCGTGCGATGAGCACCACATGGAAAGCACTCGCAGCCGCGCTGGCGATTTTCTTCGCCGGCGCCATGCTGCCCGCAGCCGCGCAAAACAACAACTTCAATCCCACCAAGGAAGCGGTCCACGAAGACCAGCTGCTCAACCAGCTCAAGCAGGGCGAGCGGCTGACCGGCCGCATCTCGATTCCTGACGCGAAGGCCGCGAGCCTGATCCAGCCGCAAGGCCAGGACTGGCGCAACTTCCACCAGAACAAGCTGCCGCTGATTGGCGGCGTCGCGATTCTGGGCATGCTGATCGCGCTGGCGCTGTTCTATCTGGTGCGCGGACGCATCAAGATCGACCATGGCTTTTCAGGCCAGACCATCACGCGTTTTGCGGGCTTCGATCGCTTCGCGCATTGGCTCACCGCCGGCTGCTTCATCATTCTCGCGCTTTCGGGGCTGAACGTCTCGTTCGGGCGCATGGTGATCCTGCCGCTATTCGGGCCGGAGACGTTCGCCACGCTCACTGGTTACGGCAAGCTTGCGCATAACTTCCTGGCGTTCCCC
>JANXTB010000211.1 GCA_025356415.1 Hyphomicrobiales bacterium | reverse complement strand
CGAGCGGGTACTTTACGACGGCTCGGTTCTGCACGCGCTCGACGAGCGAGCGCTGCGCGAAGCCGTGCGAACGTTGGTCAGCCGGCCAAATCCGCAAGGGCGGATCGAATCGGTCGCGGTGTGTCTGTTGTTTTCTTTCCTGCATCCGGCGCACGAGCAGCGTGTCGGCGAGATCCTGGCCGAGGAAATGCCGGGCGTGAACATCTCGTTGTCGTCCGATATCGTGCCGCAGATCCGGGAGTACTATCGGCTGTCGACGACCGTCATCAACGCCTACCTGCAGCCGATTCTCGCGCGCTACATCGCCAATCTCGAAATGCGACTCTCCGGCGCCGGCGTCGTGACGAAACAGAAATACATCATGCAGTCGAATGGCGGCATGTCGACCTTCGCGGCCACCGCGAAGAAAGCCGTCGCCACCGTGCTCTCCGGGCCAGCTGGCGGCATCACCGCCTCCGTGCAGGCGTGCCGCACCACGGGCGCGCAGAACCTCATCACCTTCGACATGGGCGGCACGTCCTGCGATGTCGCACTGATCAAGGATGGCGAACCCTCGGTTTCGCATCGCGGCAAGATCGACGGACGCGACATTGCGCTTCCGATGATCGACATCAACACCGTATCGGCGGGCGGCGGCACGCTGGCGCGCGTCGATAAATTCGGCGCGCTGGAAGTCGGGCCCGAAAGCGCCGGCGCCGTCCCGGGTCCCGCCTGCTACGGACGCGGCGGCGTGCAGCCCACCCTCACCGATTGCAATCTGGCGCTGGGTTACCTGGGCGAAGACAATTTTCTGGGCGGCAAGATGCAGCTCGACAAGGCTGCGGCCATCGCCGCCGTCGACAGCGTGGCGAAGCCGCTCGGCATGGATAGGCTCGACGCGGCGGAAGGCATCGTCCGCATCATCAATGTGAAGATGCAGGAAGCCGTAAAGGCGATCTCGACCATGCGCGGGCACGATCTGCGCGACTTCATGCTGCTGGCGTTTGGTGGCGCGGGGCCGCTGCATGCGGGGCGCATCGCGCAGGATCTAGGCATGGCGGGCGTCATCGTGCCGCTGTTCCCCGGCGTCTATTCGGCCATGGGCCTCGTCATGTCCGACGTGAAGCATGATTACGTGCGCTCGCGGCTTTCGAAACTGGCAAGCATTGATGAAACCAGTGTCGATGCGCAATTCGCCGATCTCGTAGCCCATGCGCGCGATGAATTGCGGGCGGAAGGTTTCGCTGAAAGCGCCATCGAGATCGAGCGCTCGCTTGACATGCGCTATGCCGGACAGGGCTACGAGCTCACCATGCCGCTGCCAGAGACACTGGGCGAAGGCGGCTTGCGCAGGCTGCGTGCGGAATTCGACGAGGCGCATCGCCAGCAGTTCGGACACACGGCGCCGAACGAGCCGGTGGAAATCGTCAGCTACCGCCTGCGCGGCGTCGGCCGCGTGCCGCCGGTGAAGCTCCCGGCATTCGCGCCGCAGGGGCTGAAGACGCAAGACGCCATCCGCGAACATCGCGACATGCGCTTCGATGGCAAGACGCTCTCCTGCCCCGTCTACCAGCGTGAAAAGCTCGACGTCGGCGCCCGCTTCGCTGGCCCCGCCGTCGTCGACCAACTCGATTGCACGACTGTCGTCTTCCCCGGCCAGCACGCCAGCGTCGACGCCTACAAGAACATCATCATCACCATGGGAGACGCATGATGGCCGCCCCGAAAAAGGCCGTCGATGCGGTCGAACTCGAAATCATCCGCGCAAGCCTCGACGGCATCGTGCAGGAAATGCAGAACTCGCTGTTCCGCACGGGTTTCTCGACCATCATCCGTGAATCGCAGGATGCGTCCTGCGCTATCATGGCGCCCGATGGCGACGTCATCGCGCAGCATGTCGTGCTGCCGCTGCACATCGGCGCCTTTCCCGCCTGCACGGCGGCGGTCATCCGCAGCTACGACGACATCGAGGAAGGCGACGCCTTTCTCATCAACCATCCTTACGAGGGCGGAAGCCCGCATGCGCCCGACATGGCCGTCATCACGCCCGTCTTTTTCAACGACGAGCTGATGGGTTTCTGCGGCTCCATCGCGCACAAGAGCGACATTGGCGGGCCGGTGCCCGGCTCCTGCTCGGGCCAAGCGAAGGAAACTTTCAACGAAGGCCTGCACCTGCCAGCCGTGCGCGTGCAGCGCCGCCGCGAGCGCAACATCGAGGTCGAGCGCATCATCGCCGCCAACAGCCGCACGCCCGAACTCGTGCTCGGCGACATTCGCGGGCAGCTCGGTTCGTCGCGGCTCGGCGAACAGCGCGTCATCGAACTCATCCGCAAATTCGGCCGCGATGAATCGGTCGCCTGTTTCGCGCGCCTGCTCGAACTCGCCGAAAAGCGCATGCGCGCGGCCATCACCGAATGGAAGGACGGGCGCTACGAGGCCGAACGTTTCGTCGATGACGACGGCGTCGAGCCCGGCAAGCCGGTGCGCATTCATGTCGTCGTCGAAAAGCGCGGCGACAAGATCCATTTCGATTTCTCAGGATCCGCCGACCAGACCAAAGGCCCGGCCAACATCCGGCCGCCCACGGTGAAAGCGGCAATCGGCTATGTGCTGATCTCGCTCGTCGATCCGCACATCTTCATCAACTCGGGGCTCTTGCGCGCCTTCACCATCGACGTGCGCGAGGGCTCCGTGCTGAACCCGCGTTTCCCGGCGCCAGTGAACACCTATAACCCGACCGTCCACGCGCTGGTGGAAACGCTCTACGGCGCGCTCACCGACATTGTTCCCGACATGGCGCGCGCGGACGGCTGCGGCTCGCGTTCGATCATTCTCGGCGGACGCTCGACCTACACCGGAAAGGGCTACGTGCAATACGAAATTCTGGGCGGCGGCGGCGGCGCGCGTGCGAAAAAGGACGGCCAGAGTGGGACTTCCGTGAACCAATCGAACGCCAAGATCGCGCCGATCGAGATCATCGAAAGCGAATTCCCGACGCGCGTGTTGAGCTTCGAGCTGATCCCCGATTCCGGCGGCGCAGGAAAATTTCGTGGCGGGCTCGGCATACGCCGCGAATATCTCAATCTGGAAGATGCGCGCTTTTCGATCCGCTCGACCAAGCATGTGATTGCTCCCATGGGCGCAGCGCACGGCGGCAAGGGCCGCACCGGCGACATCGTCATCAATCCCGACACAGACCACGCCAAGCAATTGCCAACGCGTTATGCGGATTATCCGTTGAAAGGCGGCGATCGCTTCAAGCTCGACACGCCCGGCGGCGGCGGATACGCCAATGCCTTTACGCGCGATCCAGCACTCGTGCTGCGCGATCTGCGCGAGGGCTATGTGACGATTGAGGGCGCGCGCCGCGATTACGGCGTCGCCGCAACGAAGCACGGCGAAGATTACGCGATTGACGAAAACGAAACCGCCAAGCTACGTGCTGGCGCATAAGAAGATTAGGGAGAGAGACATGAAACTTCAGGGACAGATCGCAATCGTCACAGGCGCGGGCCGCAACATCGGCGAAGAGGTCGCAAAGACCTTTGCGCGCGAAGGCGCCACGGTCGCGGTGGTCGATCTCGACCGCGAGCGCGCCGAGCGCGTCGCAGCCGACATCAACGCCAGCGGCGGCAAGGCCAAGGCCTTCGTCTGCGACGTCGCGAAAGAAAGCGACATCGACGCGACCGTGAAGGGCGTGACCGAGGCTTTCGGGCGCCTCGACATTCTCGTCAACAATGTCGCGATCTCCGACAACAAGCACATGCTCGACATCACGACGGAGGAATGGAACCGCACCATCGCGATCACGCTGACGGCGCCTTTCCTGTTCGCGAAATACGCAGCCAAGGCGATGATCGCCGCTGGCGCCAAAGGCAAGATCGTCAACGTGTCCTCGACGTCAGGCTATTACGGACGCAACCGCGCCATCGCTTACACCGCAGCGAAAGGCGGCGTCGCCAACATGACGCGCTCGATGGCGATCCAGCTCGCGCCCCACAACATCCGCGTCAACAGCGTGGTGCCCAACAAGATCGGCTCGCCCGTCGGCAAGGACCATTTCGATCCCACGCGCCCGGTAAAGAACCTTCGCGACCGCCCCGGCGTGCCGGAAGATCTGGCGAAGGCGATCCTGTTCCTCGTCTCGGATGATTCCGATTTCATCGCCGGGACGGATCTGTTCGTCGACGGCGGCTGCTCGGCGTTGATGCCGGGCAACGAATAGCATCTTCAACGCCTCGTCATTGCGAGCGAAGCGAAAAAATCCATCTTGCGGCTGCCGCTAGATGGATTGTTTCGTCGCCCCGCTCCTCGCAATGACGAAGCATTTAACTTTGAGAGTCCCCCCCCATGTGCACCTCGCTCTTTGACGATCCCGCCGCCGCGGCTGAAACCATTTCCGATCACTCCGCCACCTCCAAACCCGCGGACCCCACGCTGCTCGCCGACCTCGCGACCGCCAACCGCATTCTCTTCCGCCAGGGCGTCGTCGATGGGTTCGGCCACGTCAGCGCGCGGCACGACAAGCATCCCGACCGCTTCCTGCTCGCGCGCAACATGGCGCCGGGGCTGGTGACGGAATCCGATATCGTCACCTTCGATTTCGACGGCCGCGCGCTCGACGCCAATGGCCGCGCCGTCTATCTCGAACGCTTCATCCACGCCGAAATCTTCCGCGCTCGGCCGGACGTCATGGCCGTCGTGCATTCGCATTCGGTCGCGGTCGTGCCGTTCTCCATCGTGAAAGGCGTGCCGTTCCGCGCGGTGTGCCACATGGGCGGTTTCATCGGCATTTGCGCGCCGATCTTTGAAATCCGCGACATTGCAGGCGACGCCTCCGATCTCCTCATCCGCAACAGCGCGCTCGGCGCCGGCGTGGCGAAAAGCCTTGGCGACGGCAATGTGGTGCTGATGCGCGGGCACGGCTCGACGGTTGTCGGCGACCGCCTGAAACAGGCCGTCTTCCGCGCCGTCTACACCGAGAACAACGCGAAATTGCAGGCTGAAGCCATGCGGCTCGGCCCCATCGAAGCGCTCACCGCAGGCGAGGCCGAGACCACCGCGCGCGTCATCGACACGCAGGTGGACCGCGCGTGGGATTTGTGGAAGATGCAGGCCGAAGGCAAGATTTGACAGCCATTGGCCGTCTTTGCGTGCGAAGCGAAGCAATCCAGCTGAGGGCAGCCGTCAAGATGGATTGCTTCGTCGCTTCGCTCCTCGCAATGACGACGCGTGATGAAGGACCAAAAAATGCGTATTGCACGATATGACGACAATCGCTTCGGCATCGTGGACGGCGACGACGTCATCGACGTTACATCGGCGCTGGCCGCACTGCCTGCGCAATCCTACCCCTTCCCGCGCACCGATATCCTGATCGAGAATCTCGAACAGCTGCGCCCGGCGCTGCAAGCCGCCGCCAAAAGCCGCGCGCGCAGGAAGCTCACGGATGTGAAGCTGCTCGCGCCTGTCGCCAATCCGGGCAAGATCGTCGCCGCGCCGGTGAACTACAAAAAGCATCTCGACGAAGCGCGCGCGGACGCCGGCATTCATCACCAGCAGCAGGTTGGCGAAATCCAGAAGGTCGGCCTGTTCCTGAAGGCGACAAGCTCGGTGATCGGCGCCGGCGAAACCATTCTCATCCGCCACGACGAACGCCGCAACGATCACGAGATCGAACTCGCGGTCGTGATTGGCAAGAAAGCCGATCGCGTCAGCAAGGCGGATGCGCTGAATTACGTCGCGGGCTATTGCATCGGCCTCGACATGACGATCCGTGGCCCCGAAGAACGCTCGCTGCGCAAGTCGCTCGACACGTTCACGGTGCTCGGGCCCTACTTCGTCACGGCGGATGAAATCGGCGATCCCGCCGGGCTCGATCTCGTGCTCACGGTCGACGGCGAAGCGCGCCAGACCGCCAACACACGCGACCTCGTGCTCGACGTGCCGACACTGATTTCATGGGCATCGTCCTTCTACACGCTGCATCCCGGCGACGTGATCCTGTCGGGCACGCCCGAAGGCGTCGGCCCGGTGGTTCCGGGCAACACCATTCGCGCGACGATTTCGAAAGTCGGCACGATGGATGTGAAAGTTGGACATATCTAACCTCGTCATTGCGAGGAGCGAAGCTACGAAGCAATCCATCAGACGCCAAGATGGATTGCTTCGCTCCGCTCGCAATGACGGCGCAGT
>JANXTB010000210.1 GCA_025356415.1 Hyphomicrobiales bacterium | reverse complement strand
TGTATGCGCGCGCGGAAGCGCTTTCGGCATTCTGAACCAGCACCGGTCAGACCTGGAGCTCTTTGTGCCTCTTAGCGCGATACGGCCGACCAGTCCTTGATTTTCATCATGGCGCGACGATCGAAAGAGAAGATATTTTTTTGCTTTACGTCTACGCGGAGGACTCTATGGAGACGCTTGCTGAAATCGACTTTCAAGGCATCGAAGAGCGCGCGCAATTGCGCGAGGAGATCGAGCGCCACCTGGCTGAGCTGGAAAGCCGCTACGGTCGCATCACAGCTGCCCGCGTCGTGCTGAAAGGCCCCGGCGGTCGCCACCAGACGGGCGGCCTCTACGAAATCAACATCCGCCTTTCGCTGCCTGACGGCAAAGACGTCGTCGTCGAACGAACGCCGCACGAAGACGAGCGACATGCCGACATTCATTTTGCCATAAACGACGCGTTTCACCGCGCCCGCCGACAGTTGCAGGACCAAGCGCGACGCATTCGCGGACAAGTGAAGCATCACGACACGCAGCCTGTCGGCGCCGTGCTTCGTCTCGATCCATCGGGTGATTTCGGCTTCCTGCAAGCCTCGGATGGACACGAGATCTACTTTCACCGCAACAGCGTGCTGGACGCCGCTTTCGATCGACTGAAGATCGGAACGCGCGTGACATTCGTGGAAGAGGCCGGAGATAAAGGCCCGCAGGCAAGCACCGTACGGCTGCTCGGCAAGCACGAATTGGAGATTTGAGTTTCACAGCTGGCGCGCGAGCTCGTGCTCAAGCAATTCATTCAACGAGCCGCCCGTCTGCATGCGATGAATGGCCCCTGCCAGCAAACGGGCCAAGCCTACCACGTGCAGGCGTTCGCTGGCGTCCCTGCGCGCTTCCTCCGACACGGAAACAGAGTCCGTCACCCAGATCTGGTCAATCTCGGTCGCGCGGAGAAATGCCGCTGATCCGCTCGAAAAAAGTGCATGGGCGGCTATGGCGACGACCTTACGCGCGCCGTGTTCGCGGCATGCGCGCGCGGCGCGCAGCATCGTTCCTCCTGTGCTGACGAGATCGTCGTATATGATGGCTGTGCGGCCCTCGACATCGCCAGCGAAGATTTCTCCCGTGACCTTGCCCATGCTGCGATGCTTGTCGACCAGCGCCTTGCTGACAGGACGTCCCAAACGCCGTTCCAGCGCCTCCCGAAATAATTCAGCACGCTTTTCACCGCCGGGGTCCGGCGACACCACGCAGGCCTCCTCGTGAGACAGGCTGGGCGCCAAAGCGTGTGTAAACAAAGCATCCGTATCCAGGTGCTGCGTCTCACATCTAAACGCATTCTGAAAGGCGCCGAGATCATGCACGGTGACGACGAGCAAACGGTCAAGGCCCACGGATTCGAGCAGTTGGGCGACATAGCGCAGCGTCACGGGATCGCGAGGCTTGGTCTGGCGCTCCTTGCGCGCGTAACACAGGTACGGAGCGACCACGTTGACCGACGCTGCGCCCGATTGCTTCAGGGCTCCGATGAAAAAGAAAAGTTTGCAGAGCCTGTCGTTGACGCTCTCGCTGGCTCCCGACGCAAGATGCGCGAAGACGTAGACATCGCGCCGACGCACGCCAACCAGCGGCCTGATCTTGTGCTCGCCATCTTCGAAATCGCGAATCTCGAGCGGCGAAAGCGACGTGCGCAGCAAGTGCGCGCACGCTCCGGCAAGGTTTTCGGCCCCGGGCAACGCGAAAACAAGCGGCGCTTCCTTGTCCGTAAGACAGTGCTGCGCAGCTTCGGTATAGCGCAGCGACACAGCGCCAAGCACGCTGTCCTGCATGCCGGACCTGCTGATGATGGGCGCCGCGAGGACTTCCGCCACGACCGTACCCGCGGCGCTTGTGAAAGAGAATTGCGCAACGACGTGTTCGCCGGCCTGCAGCACGGAATCGAACAGCCTGCGCAAACGCACCGCTTCTTTCCTGTCGGGAGCAGCTGCGAGCCGGTCGGTGGGGCCGCCGAGCAGGCGTGCGAGTGTCTCGGAGTTGCGTTCGATTACATAGTCACGCCCGGCCTCGACGCGCCTGCAAATGAACGCCGAAGGCGCAAGAGGCTCTAGTTGCGGCGCGTCAATCTGCGGGGCGATGTCACCCGCGCGCAAGCCTTTCCAGCATTCGTACGTTTCCCTGAGCCCGCGCTCCAGAGGCTCGCCGCCGGAATCGAGGCGATCGAAAAGCCGCCGCAAGGGCGCGCTGCACGTTGCCATGGTCGTCATGCGGGCCTCCTCGTCAGCTCAAGTCGGTGGGCGCGCGACGAGCACCGGCACGTTGCTGTGTGCGATGACTTTCGCAGTCTGGCTACCAACGAGAAGCGCGCCGACGCCGCTCCGCCCGTGCGAAGCCATGACGATCAGATCGCAACCCGTTGACCGCGCGGTGTCGACAATCGCTTCCCATGCGTGCTCATGAACACGATGGACCGTCTCTACCGTTACGCCCTGCATCGCGGCTTCCTGTTTTGCTGGCGCAAGAAAACCCTCTGCCTGGCGGCTCATGTCCTCGCGATAGCTCTCCTCCGTGTCGGTCACCATGGTGGGGTTCGTCGAGAAGACATGGAATGGCAAGGTGACCGTCATCGCCGTCACCCTTGCGCCCAGCGCATGCGCCAGACCAATTCCCTCGCGCACCGCGTAGCGCGCGAGAGCTGAGCCGTCAGTCGCGATCAACAGATGTTTGTACACAGGAACCTCCACCCGTAGAAACCATCATCATCGGCCCAAATTGAAAGTGGCGCCTTGACGCATCGCAACGTGCCTGCTGGTCGAGGCGACGCTCCAACTTTCGAGCGTCGCGAAGCGCCAGACGGAGGTAACTTCTTGCAAGTCGCGGCCATTTATCGGGCGTCCGCGGGTTTGGTTCGAGCAGATGCGCAATGGCGAGTCGCGCGCGCAGCGTCGCGCGGTGGCAGCGGTAAAAGACGTACAGAGACGTTTGTGCGGCGTCCGGCGATAGCGCGCCGAGCTTGCGCTGAAAATACTTGCTGGCTTCAGGGTGGCCGAGCCGCTCGCATTCGATCGACAGGAACGCTATCTCGTCGAGTGGATCGACTGCCCGCAAAAGCGCGTTGAACTCCAGACAATCGATGATCCGGACGGGATCGGTCAGCCAGATGTGTTCGGGCCGCAAATCTCCGTGGCCATCGACGATGCAGCGGGTTTGCGCCCGGTTTGCAAGCAGTCCACCTGCTTCTCGCAAAAATCGTTGCTGTACGCCGCAAACGTAATAAACGAGTCCGCGCGGGAGCCCGAGCACGGGCTCAACAAGCAAATAATGATTCTCCATGAGACTGCGCCGCCAGGAGGCCACATGCACGGCGCCGCTGAGGCGAACGCGCTTCGCGCGTTTGTAGAAATCCAGCAAAAGACAGGCGACCCGACCTAGATCGGCTGTCGTCACGCTTCCGTCGTGCAGCGCGTTCTCCAGCGTACGACTCTCGTCGAGCCGCCGCATCTGCACGAGCCAATCGAGAATTTCACCCTCGCCCCCTATCCGCAGTCCCGTGGGGGTGTCGACGAGGGCGACGACGCCGAGGTAGACGTCTGGCGCGAGACGCCTGTTGAGCTCGACTTCTGCGACACAGGCCTTTCTGCGAAGCGAAAGCGTCGAAAAATCAAGATAGGCGTAATGTACCGGCTTCTTCAGCTTGTAAGCAAAATCGCCTGCAAGGAAAATATAGGACATGTGTGTTTCGCGGCAGACTATATCGGGCGCTGCATGCGCATAAGTCTGCGAATTCTGCAGGGCGAGCACCTTGAGCGCCAGTGAAATGAATGGCGCCGCTTCCGATTGGCGTGCTTCCGATGTCATCATCGACTCGCCTTGTAAGCTCGCCACACGCAGCGCGAGGCCCTTTATCTATTTCTTACAATAACGTTTGTGTAGCTGCATTCTGGACGAGCGCGAAAGCATACTCAACCGGAGTTTTCCAAAGCCACTTAAGCTGATCTGCGAAACTAATTAGCTTCGTCACTGGCGACCCGCATCCTTTTTGTTCAGCCTGGATCCTGCCTCGGCGGCGGCGACCGCACGCACGGTCGCGACGAAGCTATCCGGGTTCAGAGAAATGGAATCAATGCCATGCGCCACCAGGAAGGCTGCGAACTCCGGGTAGTTGCTCGGCGCCTGACCGCAGATTCCGATTTTGATCCCGGCGCGATGCGTTTTCTCGATCGCTTCTACAATGAACGTCATAACCGCCTCATCTCGCTCGTCGAACATCGCGGTCAAATCGCCAGAGTCCCGATCCACCCCCAGCACCAATTGTGTGAGGTCGTTCGATCCGATCGAGAACCCATCGAAACGTGTCGCAAATTTCTCCGCCAGGATTACATTCGCCGGAATTTCGCACATCATATAAAGCTGCAAGCCATCAACGCCACGCACGAGACCGTGCTGTGCCATCACGGCCAGCACCTTGTCCGCCTCGTCGAGCGTCCGGCAGAAGGGAACCATCACGATAAGATTTGCAAACCCGATCTCGTTGCGAACCTTGCGAATGGCTTGGCACTCCAGCGCAAATCCCTCGCGATAGCGGGGGGCGTAATAGCGCGACGCGCCGCGAAAACCGAGCATCGGGTTTTCTTCTGCTGGTTCGAAGGCTGCTCCTCCGATAAGGTGCGCATATTCATTCGTCTTGAAGTCGCTTAAACGCAGGATCACCGGGTTTGGGTAAAACGGCGCTGTAATTTTCGCGATGCCGAGCGAGAGGAGATCCACAAAATAGTCCGTGCGATTCTTGTAACCGCGCGTGAGCCTGTCAATCTCGCGGCGCGCCGCGCTGTCTTCGACGCGTTCAGGATGGACGAGAGCCATTGGATGAATTCTCACGACATTGCTGATGATGAATTCCATGCGCGCGAGGCCAACGCCCTGCACCGGCAAACGCCACCATTGAAATGCGGTCGCCGGACTCGCGACATTGATCAACATTGCCGTCTTCGTTTTCGGCAGTTCATCCAGCCGCACCTCGTGCTTCTCGAATGCAAGCGCGCCATCATAAACGTAACCTCTCTCACCCTCGGCGCATGAGAGCGTGATCGACTGCCCGTCACGCAGCGCCTGCGTCCCGTTTCCCGTGCCTACCAGCGCAGGCACGCCGAGTTCGCGGCTGATGATCGCAGCATGGCTCGTCGGACCACCGTGGTCAGAGACGATCCCCCGCGCCTGCCGCATGATCGGAACCCAGTCCGGATCAGTCATCTCCGTCACGAGGATTGCGCCCGGGCGAAAACGCGCAATGTCTTCCGCGCTGCGCAGGACACAGGCCTCACCGGCGACAATCGACTGACCGACCGCGCTGCCCGACACGATCCTGCGCCCTTTTTCAGTGAGCATGAAACTGGTGAGCAGGTCCTGGCGCTTGGCCGTCTGGCCCGTCTCAGGGCGCGCCTGCACGATGAAGATCTCGCCCGTCTGCCCGTCCTTCGCCCATTCAATGTCCATAGCGCGGCCGTAATGCCGTTCGATCACGAGAGCCCAGCGGGCGAGTTGCAGGACTTCGTTATCATGCAGGACGAGCGACTCGCGTTCGTTTTGGGTAGTCGCGAGAAGCCTCGTGCGCGCGCTTCCACCTTCCGCATAGATCAGCTTGGTTTCTTTCGCGCCGCACGTCTTTTCGATGATCGGCCGGTAACGCGGGTCGTCCAGCAGAGGCTTGAACACGAGATAACGGTCGGGCTCGACCGTCCCCTGCACCACCGTTTCGCCCAATCCCCATGCGGCGCTGATCAGAACTACGCCGGGAAATCCAGAATCGGTATCGATGGTGAAAATCACACCCGAACCGGCGAGGTCGGAGCGCACCATGCGCTGGACGCCAATGGACAGGCCGACTTGCAAATGATCGAAGTTCATTTCTGTGCGGTACGCGATCGCGCGATCGGTGAAGAGCGACGCAAAGCAGCGCCGGCACGCGTCGATCAGCGCACGCGATCCACGGACATTCAAGAAAGTTTCCTGCTGGCCCGCGAAGCTGGCGCCAGGCAAATCCTCGGCCGTGGCGCTGCTGCGCACTGCGACCGGGACATCTTCCACCCCGTTCTTTTTACAAAGCTCGGCATAGGCTGCGCGTATCTCCTCCGCGACAGCGTCCGGGAAATCCGTGTCTAGAAAGAGTTTGCGAATATGAGCGCCCGTTTCGGCGAGAGTTTGCCGGCTCGCCTTCAAGAGATCCAGCTCGCGCTGAAGCGGGCCTGCCAGATCATTCGTGGCCACATACGCCCGGTATGCGTCAACCGCCGTCGCAAAGCCATCTGGTACGCGGACGCCGTCATTCTTCAGCATCCGTTGCATTTCGCTCAGGGATGCATTCTTGCCGCCGAACCGTTGGACATCAACGATGCCGAACTCGCCGAACCATGAGATATTTTCCACCATGGCGCTCTCCCCTTTCGACCAGACGCGCACGAAGAACAACCGTCTACGGAACCAACACCGCGGCGCCCGAAAAATATCCGCTCTCAAGATCGGCAAGAGCTTTGTTTGCTTCCGAGAGTGGATAGATCGTCGTGGTCGTTTCAATGCCGCCCTTGCGGCCCAAGTCGAGAAATTCGCGCGCGTCTTGCCGGGTAAGGTTCGCGACCGAAACGAGCTGGCGTTCCTCCCACAGCAAGCGATATGGAAATTGCGGGATGTCGCTCATGTGGATGCCCGCGCAAACGACGCGTCCGCCTTTCCGCACAGCTGCGAGCGCGGTCGGCACGAGCGATCCGACCGGTGCGAAAATGATGGCGGCGTCCAGTTCGACTGCGGGCCGATCGTCTGCGCTTCCAGCCCAGCTGGCCCCGAGCGACAAAGCGAGTTGCTGCGCGGCCACATCGCCGTCCCTGGTGAAGGCGTAAACCTCGCGCCCCTGCGATCTGCACACCTGCGCGATGATGTGCGCCGCCGCGCCAAAACCATAGAGGCCTATCCGATGTCCGTCCCCAGCGATACGCAGCGATCTGAACCCGATGAGGCCCGCGCACATCAAGGGCGCCGCAGCGATCGGATCGCTGAAGCCGGACATCGGGAACGCAAACGACGCGTCGGCGACGACATGCGTTGCGAAGCCGCCATCACGCGTGTAACCGGTGAAAACCGGCGCGTCGCAAAGGTTTTCATGATTGGCCTGGCAGTAAGGACAGACGCCGCACGTGTGTCCGAGCCAAGGTATGCCGACGCGTTGTCCTAACACGAGGCTCACAACGCCCGCTCCCAGCGCATCGACGATGCCGATGATTTCATGCCCGGGAATAAGCGGCAATTTGGGCGACGGAAGGTCGCCGCGAACCACATGCAGATCGGTGCGGCAGACGGCGCAGGCTTCGACCCGCACTCTCATCTCGCCCACCTCTGGCAGCGGGTCCGGCTGGTCCTCCATTTGGAGAGGCCGCCCTATTTCGTGAAGCACCATGCCCCTCATGGCGGTTAGCGCCCTTATACTCGGGTACATGCGGCTAGGATTAGCGGCATGACAGCAAAGATTTTTGCAGTTTGAATGATGAATGGAATTGGGCCTTGATGCCCATCAAGTTCAAGCGACTTCGTCCGGAAGCTGAGCCCTGCAGCTGATTTGTGCTTGGTCCAGTTGCCCGCGTGGTCTTCGGGTAAGGTGATAATGCAGAGATCGCCAAGGCAAAAGACGAGCGGAAGCTGAAAAGCCCAGTGCCGCTTCGGTCCAAGTGGTTGAGGCGCGGTTATGATGAGAAACCAGAGAATGACGAAATCCAGGAATGACGTCAGCTTTGTTCTTGCCCACATCTGCCTCAAGGCTGGCGAAGTCGTCGCCGTGATCCAGGCACGCGGCTGCACGGTCAGGCCAAAGGCGGATCGCTCGCCCGTCACAGAGGCGGACTACGCCGCCGAAGCCATCATCACCGAACAACTTGCGCTGCGGTTTCCGGGTGTGCCCGTTGTGTCTGAGGAAGACGTTGCAACCCGGGGTCCGCCAATCGTCGGGCGATTGTTCTTCCTTGTCGATCCTCTCGACGGCACGCGTGAGTTCATTGCAGGTCGCAAAGAATTCACCGTAAACATTGCGCTCGTGGAGGACGGGGCCCCCGTCGCAGGCGCCATCTATGCCCCGCTCTACGAGCGTTTGTGGTTCGGCGCCACCACCTGCGAGGCGCTCGATGTAGCTCCCGGCGCGAAGCCTGATCTCGCCAATGCGCACCGGATTCACGTCCGCAAGCCTCCTGCCGAAGGGATGACCGCGTTTGTCAGTCGATCCCACGACGATCCAGAAACAGAGGCCTACCTGGCGCAAATGCCTGTGGCGGAGCGACGACACATAGGTTCGTCAATAAAATTCTGCCGCATCGCGGAAGGCGCCGGCGACGTCTATCCGCGCCTGGGAGAAACACGCGAATGGGATGTCGCCGCCGGGCACGCAATCCTGATCGCAGCTGGCGGAGCGGTCACGACACCTGACGGAGCGCCTCTCTCGTATGGAAACACAGCTACAGGGTTTCGGCGGCCAGGATTCGTCGCAACGGGAGGGTTCAGGATCGGTCCGGCCGGGCGCATCCTGCAAGACTCAGTCGAGTGATGATTTCCCTGCTGGTGGCGTCCGGCTCATGACCGGCGTCGACAACCGCCCAGTCGATGCGACCCGGATCACGTTGCGACTGCGCCGCGAGAACCTCCGTTGTCGCGTCTGAGGGATCGAGCTTCCTCGCGGCGATCCGCGAGGCCAGCTCCGGCATGGGCGCGGTCAACCAGAACCCATGAAAGGGAACGTCGGCCTGCTTCGCCGATTGCTCGATCGCCGCGCGCTCTTCGGCGCGATCAAACACCGCATCCACCACGACCGGCCACCCCTTGGCGAGTGTCCGGGCAGCTTCCTGTCGCAGGCGGTCATAGACCTGTTGCGAGACAGCAGGCGCGTAAGCCGCGTTGGGCAGCCGCGTTTCCGGAGCGACCCCGTGGAGGCGTTTGCGCATTCGGTCGGAACTGAGGACGCGGGCGCCAGGCGGGGGCGGAATTTCAGGCGCGATATGCGCTGCCGTTGTTGACTTGCCTGCCCCGCTCAGGCCGCCCACGGCGATGCAGCGAGGCGACGAAGGCCCGAGAAGAGAATTGGCGAGATCCAGATGCGCCAGCGCGTCCCGGCGCATCTGCGCCGCCTCTTCGCTGCCATCCTCCGCAGCTTGCGTCGCCGTGACGTGGGCGCGCACAGTGGCGCGAATGGCCATGAAAAAGGGCACGAGTGCAACGCCGTCGATCTCATCGCACTCATCGAGGTAGCGGTTGAAGACAAGATTGGCGAGCTGACGCTCTCGTTTGATCCAGAGATCCATCAGCAGGAAAGCCAGGTCATAGAGAACGTCGATGGTAGCCAGGGTCTCGTCGAATTCAATGCAATCGAACAGCGTCGGCCGCCCATCAAGCAAGCAGATGTTTCGCAGGATGAGATCGCCATGACATCTGCGCACTTTGCCTGCGGAGCGGCGCAAATCGAGCAGCGGCGAATGTCGGTCGAGCGCACGCCGAAAGTGCGCGAGCATTGCATCAGCATCGGATGCTGGGATCAGCCCGGTGGCGCGCAACGCCTGATCATTTGTCTCGATGACTGCAGCCAGCGCCGATGCGCCGCCATGGTCCAGGCTGACCGTCGCCGTGCGATGCAGGTCGGCGATCGCTCCGACAAGATCGGTCATGATCCGCGGCGTCAACCGCCCTTGCCGCGCCATATTGTCGAGAAGGCAATCCTCGTCGAAGCGGCGCATTTCGATGAAAGGTTCGACCAACGGGCCGGCGCCATCAACATCGAGATTGCCTGCCTCGCCGCGCGTGAGGCGTCGAACGCCGATGTAAAGATCAGGGGCCGTGCGGCGGTTCAAGTCCACCTCGTCCGCGCAAGCCTTCATTCGCTTCTCGGGAGTCGAGAAGTCGAGATACGGAAAGAGCGCCGCGCGCTTCATTTTGAAGGCCCGATCGCCTGAAAGAAACACATGGGAGATGTGAGTCGTCACAACCACAAGCGGGCCGCCGCTTTCTTGCGCATGGCGGCGCAGGAATTCAATCGCCTCGTGCTGATCCTCTACGATCATCCGGCATTCCTTCCGCTTTGGCGATTTTGTCCCTGGTGGCGCATTCGATTTGGAGGAGAGCGGGACTGACCTGGGGCGCCCATGGCGGGACGGCGGCAGCGCCGCGATATGTTCGCGGGCCGCGCCATCAGCAGTGACATACGCCTTAAGGTTTAGCGGGTTGTCGACGCGACCCCTCTTTCCTCACATTTCGCATCTGCGCTGGATATAGTGCCCTGCGCAGCTTCTCCATCAATATCTCCCCTTCGTTGCATATCGTGCGCGATCGACAGGTGTGAGTTTGAACAACGAGGATTGGGGCATTCCGCTCCTGCCGAGCTGCGGAACAGGTTCCGCTCTTGGCGCAAAGCGGACTAAGCCCCGCGACGGCTTATGACCCAAGCGGATAACCATCTAACTTGAAGTCATCAAGCGAAGCCTCAGTGTTCATCAGTTATGGGGGCGGCCGATGACCTCCGAGCGGAGGCGTTGTTCCTGTCGTTTACCTTTAAAGTTGCGGATTACTGACGCGCATTGCTGGAAAGCCCAAGAAAAAAAGAGGTGGCAATCAAAGAATGCTAACCGTAGCTCGCGCTGTGGGGCACACGCCCGGGAGGGCCTCGCAATGCGTGGGGCCTGCCGAGCCCTTTGGAAGGCCACTCCTGTGGAAATTCGGCATGACCTTCCTGACGCGCTGGCTTTCGCGGTCATTTTCTCGTCTGCGTCGCCGCTCCTCCTGCTCGACGAAGAGCTTCTAGTCGTTGCCTCCAGCGCCTCATTCTGCATTGCGTTCAATCTGGAACAATCGCAAACGAATGGCTCCGTCATTTCCCAGCTAGGCGAGGTAGAGTGGAGTGCGCCGCAGCTTGGAATCCTCTCACCGCCACCGTTAACGCCACCGCTTACCTGCAGACGTACGAGATGGACCTCGTACGGCCGGGACAGCCTTCGCGGCGGGTGCTGATCCAGCCCCGCATGCTTGATCACGGCTATTCAAAAAATGATCGGCTTCTCGTTGGCGTCACGGATGTGACCGATGAAAGGCATCATACGAAGTTGAATTCGATGCTGTTGGCGGAAAAGGCGGTCCTGCTGCAGGAGCTTCAGCACCGGGTGGCCAACAGCCTGCAGATCATCGCCAGCATTCTCCTGATGAGCGCACGTCGCGTGCAGTCGGAGGAATCGAGGGCGCATCTGCAGGACGCGCATGGCCGGGTGATGTCGCTCGCCGCAGTCCAACAGCACCTCTCTGCTTCCAGCGCGGTAGATGTCGAGGTGCGGTCCTATTTGGAGCGCCTGTGCGAAAGCCTTGGCGCCTCGATGATCCATGATCACATGAGGATCAACATACTGGTCCTATCGGATGCTGGCCGCTTGTCACCGCAGGTCTCTGTCAGCGTGGGCCTGATCGTGACAGAACTCGTCATCAACTGTCTGAAGCACGCCTTTCCGGCAGGCGAGGGCGCCATCACCGTGTCGTTCAAGTTCTTTGGATCGCAATGGGAGCTGTCCGTCGGGGACGATGGGATCGGGATGCCGATCCATCCTCGTGAGGCCAAAGCCGGGTTGGGGACATCCTTGGTGGACGCTCTCGCAGCACAGCTGGGCGCAGCTGTATCTGTCACAGATGGCCTCCCTGGGACCGTCGTCTCTGTCATACAGACTTCGCGCGCCGAGGTGGACCAGGTACGCCCTGTTTAGATACTGACGACTAACCCGGATGGTTTGCCGACAGACCGCCAATTAGGGGTCAGCAAGAAAACAGAAACAAGCTCACGCCGCTGTGCCATGATATAAGATTGGTTCGTAGTTGATGTTCGTGCAGCCCAACCGCGACGGACGTCATCACGCTACGTCTGTCTTATTCAGCAGATTTGATACCGCCGTAACTATTTGCGCAGACGCGTAGGGCTTATGTATGAGCACGCTTTTGGGCACGCCCTTTGACGCCCATTCGCTAGAACTATCACCAGTCACATAAATGACGGGCATGTAGCTGGCGAGTTCACGTGCTCGATGCGCGACGTCCCACCCCGAAAGGCCAGGCATCCGAACACGTGAGAATGACCTGAAATCGCGTAACGTCACGATTCAGCTCAGCGATCGCTTCTTCACCACTGCTGCACGTTAGAACGCGAAAGCCAGCATCCGATAATATATCCTCCAACGCAGCTGCAATTAAGGTGTCGTCCTCCACTACGAGAACCTGCGCTGGCAAATCCATATGCCCTTACCTCCAAAGGCAAGAGCACGACCGAGAGAGCCTAGCTCTTGCGGCTGACACCGCTTCAAGCTAAGCCCTCTAGGACAGTCGCCTATCAAACACAACCTTCGCTGCCATACATCGTTCCTCAGCAGCACAAGGTGAATCATTCAGCAGTGTCTTCTTGACGGTTCGATAGCCCTTGAAAGATCGCCGAATAGATCGCGCGTAATTAGGCGCCTATCCACGGTCTTTGTTTTTGGCAGTTCATTAAGTCGCGCCTCGAGCTTCTCGAACGCCAAGATGCGAAGGACAAAAGCGCCTGCCTCTGAACGAGAAATTGGTTTTCAACGCCGACTGAGTTTCGTGGCCTTATTGCTCAGGATCAATGGTGTTGTCGGCTCTGGAGGAGCAGTATTTACGCCATGAGCAAGGCTCCCTCCCCAGTTGATCGCGCGGCCATCGAGGCCGTTATCGGCAAAGCCCCTGCCGGGATTGGCCGGTTTCTGAACGCGCGCAATCTCATCCTGCTGCTTCTGGCGCTGGCGACAGTCGCTGGCGGCTATGCGTGGCTTTGGCCGTCGGAGACAGCGCAACGCGGGAATTTCGTCTACGTGACGCAGCCTGCGGCCATCGCCAGCATCACCGTGAAGGTCACCGCGACCGGCACAGTGCAGCCGACCAACCAGGTCGATGTGTCGAGTGAATTGTCGGGCACTGTGCGTGAGGTTCGCGTCGACTATAATTCGACAGTCAAGACCGGCGATGTGCTCGCCGTGCTAGATCAGGCCAAGCTCATCGCCGCTGTGGACAATTCGCGCGCCCACCTGAATTCCAGCCAGGCCACGTTACAGGACGCAGCCGTGACGCTGGACGAGCGTCAAACCACGTGGGAGCGCAAGAAAAAACTTTCGGCGACAAGCTCGGGATCAGCACAGGACCTCGACACGGCCAAGTCCGCGTACGACCGCGCCGTCGTAGCTGTCGCTATCATGAAGGCGAACATTCTGGCCGCACAAGCGCAACTGAAACTCGACGAGACCAATCTCGCGCGCTCGCAAATACTTTCGCCCATCGATGGCGTCGTGCTCATGCGCAAGGTCGATCCTGGACAGACCGTCGCGTCGTCCTTGCAGGCGCCAATTCTCTTCACCATCGCGGAGGACCTCCGGCGCATGGAGATTCAGGTCGATGTCGACGAGGCTGACGTCGGCGGCGTGAAGGAAGGGCAGTCCGCAACCTTCCTGGTGGATGCCTACCCCTCGCGCCGTTTCGATGCGCGCATCCGCATGGTGCGCTTCGGCTCGGAAGTCGTGCAAGGCGTAGTTACCTACAAGGCCGTTCTGACCACCGACAATTCGGAATTGCTGCTGCGCCCCGGCATGACGGCCACGGCGGAAATCCTGACCGAAGAAGCGCCGAATGTGCTGACCATTCCAAACCAGGCGCTGCGGTTCCAGCCGCCGCAGCAGGAACCCGAGAGCGCCACATCGCGACCGCTTCTCAATCGTATTCTGCCCGGACGCCCGCAATTCCGCCCGGCCAGCGCTCCGGTAAGCCGGCCAGGCCCTAACCGGTTGGTGCACGTGCTGCGCAACGGCGAGGCTGTGCCGGTCCAGGTCACCGTTGGGGCGAGCGACGAGCGACGTACGCAAATCATCCAGGGTGATTTGAAACCGGGCGATCTCGTGATCATCGAAGCAACGCGAGCCCGGTGAAGGCGATGCAGGAGACAACACCGCTCATTGAGTTCGATGCGGTCGAAAAGGTCTACGGCGAGGGGGAGGCAGCCGTCCACGCGCTGGACGGCGTAGACCTGAAAATTCAGGCTGGCGAATTCGTCGCAATCATGGGTCCGTCCGGCTCGGGCAAGTCGACCGCGATGAATATGATCGGCTGCCTTGATACCCCAACTGCCGGTCATTATCGCTTCGCCGGGATCGATGTCGGCGCACTCTCGCGCGACCAGCGCGCCCTGCTGCGGCGAAACTATCTCGGCTTCGTTTTCCAGGGTTTCAACCTGCTGTCACGCACCAGCGCGCTCGAAAACGTCGAATTGCCGTTGATCTATCGCGGCATGCCGACGAAGCAGCGCAGGTTGCTGGCGATGCGGGCGCTGCAGAGGGTCGGGCTTGCCCAACGTGAAAACCACACACCGTCCCAATTGTCCGGCGGCCAGCAGCAGCGCGTTGCGATCGCGCGCGCCATCGTCAGCGATCCCGCCGTAGTGGTCGCCGACGAGCCGACCGGAAATCTCGATACGAAGACAAGCCGCGAGATCATGGACCTGCTCGTCAGCCTCAATCGCGACCAGGGCATCACGGTAATCATGGTGACGCACGAAGCGGACATGGCGGCCTATGCAGGCCGGATCATCCGGTTTGTCGACGGCCGCATCGACCCCACCGTAAGCCAGGAGGCTGCACAATGATTCTGGAAGCGCTCCGGCTCGCAAAGCAGGCGATCATGCGTAACGCGCTACGCGCCTTCCTGACCGTGCTTGGCATCGTCATTGGCGTCGGCGCGGTGATCGCCATGGTGACCATCGGCAATGGCGCGACGGCAAAGGTCAAGGCCGATCTGGAACGTCTCGGCAGCAATTTGCTCTTCATCAGCCCCGGTCAGTTCGGACCGGGACGCGCGAGCAGCGAGGCCAAACCGTTCAACATTCGCGACGTCGAGGCGCTGCGCTCGCAGCTGACCGGTGTCCGTGCGGTCGCTCCGATCGCCCAGAAACAAACGACGATCATCGCCGGCTCCGAGAACCGCTCCACGCTGGTTCGTGGCGTCGACAACGAGTATTTCACCGCCCAATCATGGGAGCTCGAATCCGGGCGCCTCTTCACCGAACCCGAGCTGCGAAGCGGACGCGCCCTGTGCATCGTGGGCGCCACTGTGCGCAAGCAATTGTTCGGCGGCGCAGACCCGGTCGGGCATGGCATGCGCGTGAACAAGATCGCATGCGACGTAATCGGCCAGCTTGTCGCAAGGGGCCAGTCTGGTTTTGGGAGCGATCAGGATGATGTCGTGATCGTCCCATTGCGCATGTTGCAACGCCGCATCGCAGGAAACTCGGACATTCCCTCCATTTATGTCGCCGCCACCCCTGATGCCGACACGGCAGCAATACAGCGCGATATCGAATATCTGCTGCGCGAACGCCGCACAGGCGTTGGCGGGAAACAGGACGATTTCACGGTACGCGACATGAAGCAGATCGCCGAGACGCAGACCGCAACGACGACGGTCCTCACGGGCCTGCTCGCCGCAGTCGCAGGCGTGAGCCTGCTCGTCGGCGGAATTGGGATCATGAACATCATGCTGGTTTCGGTGACCGAGCGTACACGCGAAATAGGTATCCGGCTCGCGATCGGGGCGCTCGCGAACCAGGTTATGGCGCAGTTCCTTGTTGAGGCGGTGACACTCTCTCTCTTCGGCGGTATTCTGGGAACCGCCATCGGTCTTGGACTCGCATGGGTCACGACGGGCGCGCTTGGGGTCCCGTTCGATATTGACCTCGGCATTATCGCGATCGCCTTCCTGTTCTCGGGAATGGTAGGCGTCATATTTGGCTTCTTTCCAGCGCAACGCGCGGCACGGCTCGACCCGATTGAAGCGCTTCGCCGCGAATGAGCATTACTAACGCCATAATATTCCAGCATGCGAACGACCGGATTGAGCTCGTCGGAATGAGCAACCTAGACCGCGTCTTCGTGCACAGCACAGCACCGCCATCCGTGGCCTCTCCTGCATCGCCGATGCGTTTTCAGCCTTACACGTTCGATGTTCAATGATTGGATCGTAAGCGCTTATCAGGTCACATCCGCTGAACTGAATGCCAAGAAAGGCCTGAAAACAATGCCACTTACTGCAATGTCTATGGTCAAGTTTGATACTGGCGCTTCACATAGATTGCCAATTTGGTCAGCTCTCTCAACCACAATACCGAGCTCGCGACCGCCGTACACAACAGCCAATCGCGGAAGCTTAGACCAACCGTCGAGAAGCCCTGCTGGAGAAATGGCACGTAGATCACCGCAATTTGCAAAAGGACGGAAAGCGCGACGGCGAGCCACAGCCAACGATTTACGAACAGGCCCCGAAAAGCGCTTCGATCATCCGACCGCGCGTTGAAAACGTTGAAAAGCTGAAACAGCATCAATGTCGTAAACGCCATTGTTTGCCCGTAGGCCAGATTTCCATCACCAACAATGAGGCCGCCTGGCATTGATGCGTCAAGAACACCGAGCGTGCCCACAGCCATCACTGCGCCGATGAACACGATTCCAGTCCACATGCGGGTCGTGATGACGCCTTCCCCGGGCGGGCGAGGCGGTGTGTTCATGGTCCCCTCGTCGGCTGGATCGACACCTAGCGCTAGCGCCGGCGCCCCATCGGTCACAAGGTTGATCCAAAGGATCTGAGTCGCGAGCAGCGGCAGCGCGACGCCGCCGGCTTGGTTGGGCGTCAGTCCGATGAGGTCAGCAAGCAAGACCCCGAAAAACATCGTCATCACCTCGCCGATGTTCGAAGACAGCAGATAACGCAGGAACTTTCTGATATTTGCGAAGATGGCCCTGCCTTCTTCGACAGCTGCCACGATCGAGGCGAAATTGTCGTCCGCCAGAACCATATCGGCGGCTTCCTTGGACACGTCCGTCCCCGTAACGCCCATCGCTATGCCTATGTCCGCGGCCTTCAGCGCTGGCGCATCGTTGACTCCGTCGCCTGTCATCGCGACTGTCGCGCCGGCGCGCTGCAAGGCCTGGACGATGCGAAGCTTGTGCTCGGGGTTTACGCGTGCGTAGACCGAGATGTTCGCAACGGCGTCATCAACCTCGCGATCTGTCATCAACTCGAGTTCGGAGCCTGTGACGACGCGCTCCTCCCGAGCGATGCCAAGTTCGCGCGCGATGATCGCTGCAGTT